>CABYJT010000059.1 GCA_902519455.1 uncultured Pelagibacteraceae bacterium | reverse complement strand
AGCTTTAGCTGCAGCTAAAAAAATTATTAAAAATTCATCAATAGCTGAGCTATTAAGTTTTGAAGGACAATTTACACTCTTTAAGTTTTTCTGATAGAGATGAGAATGGAAGATTTTTACCACTCAATGGACTTGAATGTTCTTTAATTGCTTTAGCATTCATTATTTCCTCGAGTAATTTTATGCTTAGCGAAACCTTTCTTTTTTCAAAGTTTAGTTCTGCTATTGCAGCATCTATTCTTTCTCCCCCTACAAAACGTGAAGGTCTAGCATCAGATACACTCATAGCTATCTGAGATTTTTTTATTAGAAGCTCAATTTCACTTCCTTCAGGTTTAACAAATAAACCTTTATTATCAGATGTTGTAACTTTAACTGTAACTACATCTTTCACTTTTTTATCCTTAAACCAGTCAAATGGATCTTTTGATAATTGCTTAAGGCCAACTCTGACTTTTTGGTCAGTCTTTTTAATTTCTAAAACTCTAACTTTTAGTTTATCACCTTTCTTATATTTCTTTAATTCTTCTTCTGGTTTTTCTGTGTAGGATAAATCATTAGAATGTAAGAAACCGTCGATATCAAAATCTGCAAGTTTTAAATAAATTGCGTACTCATTTAAATTATTTACAACACCTTCTATTTCAGATCCAACGGGGTAATCATTTTCTAGTCTAGAGTAAGGGTTCTCTATTGTTAACCTATGTGAAATTGCAACCCTTCTTTTTTCTTTATCAATTTCAGTAATAACACAATCTATTTGGTCTCCGACATTAAATATTTTCTTCGGCGAAATATTTTTTTTTGTCCAGCTAATTTCACTGCTATGAAGGAGTGTGCTAAGCCCAGCCTCTAATTCACAAAAACATCCATAGTCAGTTATTTTCACTACTTTAACTTTATATTGACTACCTACCTGATAGTTTGAAATATGTTCAAATGGATCTGGGGATAGCTGTTTTATAGAGCAGCCCACTTGTAATTTTTCCATATCAATAGAAATAACCTTTAAATCGTGCTTCTCCCCAATATTAAAAATTTCATCAGGATGATTAACCCTACTGTAACTTATTTCTTGAAGATGGCATAATGTATCCAGTGTTCCTTCAGGTGTATTGATCTCAAAAAAACAGCCGAATGATGAATATCCTTTTACAACTGCATCTTTTACAATATCACCAATTTTAAAGTTTTCTATAATTTTGACTTTATCCTCTTTTCTGCTTGATGAAACAACCTGTCTTCTAGAAACAACACTATTGCCTCTAACCATATCAAGTTTAATCAAAGCAAATTTCTGTTCAACACCGATTAAATGATCAATATTCTTTAAAGGTTTATCAGAAATTTGAGATCCAGGGCAAAACATCAAAGAACCCGTTTCGACATGTTCAACTATTACTCCACCTTTAGTTTTTTGAACTATTTTTCCATTAATTAATTCGTTATTTTCATAGCATTTAACTAATTTATTCCAACCCTTTATTTTCTGAGCTTTTTGAGCTGAAACAACTACATCCCCGTTTTTATCCTCAATTTTTTCTAATAACACAGAAATTGTAGTTCCTTCTTTTAATTCTTCAGATAAACCTATCATTTTCATCTCATTAACATCAATTACAGGCTCACTCTTTAAACCTGGTATAAAAAGAAAAATGTATTTGTTTGTGATTTTTGTTACCTTACCTTCAATTATTTTGCCCTCTTCAATTTTATTTTTTGATAATTGGCTGTTGAGTAATTCTTTGAATTGTTGACTAGCAGGGGATGATAGGTCTTTATAAATTTCCATTAATTATTAATTTTTTTGTCCATAATAGATTTAATTTTATTAAAGCATGCTTTACTACTTAATTTGGTGGTATTAATCAAGATAGAATCTTTGGTTTTTTTCAGTGGGCCATATTTACGCTCTTTATCTGATTTATCCCTGAATTTAAGGCTTTTAAGCACCTCATCATAAGTAATTTTTTTATTTAAATTCTTATATTCAGAAAATCTTCTCTTGGCTCTTACCTTTACACTTGCAGTAATATAAAATTTAAACATTGCATCCTTAACTTGAACAGTAA
>CABYJT010000058.1 GCA_902519455.1 uncultured Pelagibacteraceae bacterium | reverse complement strand
ATAATATCTGATTAATAAATTTCTATAAAATTTTGAGCAAATAATGCTTGCCAAAATTTAATAATTATCGAGTTAATAAAAAACTTGCTCCTACCTTATACATATTTGTTTATTTTAAATGCTTTTTTGATAAATTGAGCTTTTTATATATCTTATAAATAAAATATTTAATAATCATTTATTTGAACAAATTGTTTTTGGTTTTTAGTTTTCCATATTTTTTTTTGATTCAATATTTCTAAAAATTTTTTATGACTATCTCCGTTACCAAAATATCTTAATGATTTAAATTTATATTTTTTTTTTTTAAATTTATTTACTAAACTATAGATCCTTGAATAATTACTCGTTGAAAATACAGATTTGATTTTAGCTCTATTTATCTGTCTTGTTCCTAAATCAATAGTTGGAATTCCATAATATGGGGCCTCCATTATTCCTGAACTAGAATTGCCTATAATAAAATTAGAATTTTTTAATAATGACAAATAATATTCAAATCTCATTGAGGGTAAAATTTTAAAATTTTTGAAATTTTTTTTCTTTAACCAATTAATTTTATCTAGGATCATTTCGCTGCCTAAATCGTTATTAGGGTATAATATTATGTAATTATATTCACTTTTAATAAGTATTTTTAAAAGTACATTGATCTGTTTCTTTATTTTTTTTATCTCTGTTGTGACAGGATGAAATATGCAAATTGCAAAATTTTCATAATTAATATCATATTTTTTTTTTACAATTGATATTTCTGGAAGATTTTTGCTTAAAATTACATCAACATCTGGAGATCCTATTTTAAAGATATTTTTTTTTACCTCCCCCATTTGTATCAATCTTTGTTTTGCGATATTATTTGTTACAAAATGTAGATGAGATAATTTAGATATAGAGTGTCTAATAATTTCATCAATAGTTCCAGAAATTTCACCCCCTTCAATATGTGCTATTTTTATATTATTTAAATTACCAGTTATAGCAGCTGCTAATGACTCAATTCTATCACCATGAACAACTATAAGATCTATATTTTTATTTGAAAGAAATTTATTTAATCCCCGGATTGTGTTAGCTAAGATTATATCCATGTTAGTATTTTTAGACTGGTTACTAAACTTATAGCAATTTTTAATATTGTCTTTATCAATCTCAACTTTTGTATAACCGAACTTTTTAATTATGTGCATACCAGTTATAACTAAATAACTTTTAAACTTTTTTTCTTTTTGAACCTTTAAAATTAATGATTTAAGTTTACCATAATCAGCTCTGGTACCAGTTATAAATACTATACTTTTCATTTTAAATATTCTTTTTTAATTTGAATATTTTGATTAATATCTTTTTTTGCTGTTTTACCTAATACGCTTCTAAAATCTTTAGCTAAAAAATTTCCATTACCAGGTCTCTTTAAACAAATATTACCCTCATTCAATTTAGATCCTTTTTTAATAAAAGTTTTAGATACAACAGAAGAGAAGGCAAAATTCATTGTAATTAATTCTTCTCTTATAGGCTCTTTTTTTCCTGGCAAAGCTGATGATATAAGTTTAGATGCTTTGATTAATTCTTTTAATTGTGATGCATCCATTGAACAAGATACATCTGGACCTTTTCTATCGTGCTTATCCACATAATGTTTTTCTATTATCTTGGCACCTAAGCTTAAAGCCGCATATGGAGCGTATAAACCAACAGTGTGATCAGAATACCCAATTGTATTATTTTTAAAGTATTTTTGCATTACAGTTATTGAGTTTAATCTACTTTTATGTATTGGAGTTGGATACACATTTGTGCAGTGTAATAAAGCCAAAGGAATTTTTTTTTTATTTATTAAATTTACAATTTTCTTGAGTTGAGTTAAATAACTCATACCCGTGCTCATAATTATCGGTTTCTTAAATTTACAAATATATTTTATTAATTCAATGTTATTACACTCACCTGATCCAATTTTAAAAGCTGGTATATTAAATCTTACAAGTCTATCAACAGCTGTTTTTGAGAAAGGAGTACTAATGAAGATTTTTTTTCTTGATTGTATATAATTCATTAATTTTTTTTCATCATTTTCTGATAATGAGCAATCTTTAATTATTTTATAAATTGATAGTTTAGAGTTGCCAGGTATAGTTTTTTTTGCTTCTATAGACATTTCTTCATCTGGTATATGTGTTTGATGTTTTATAATT
>CABYJT010000057.1 GCA_902519455.1 uncultured Pelagibacteraceae bacterium | reverse complement strand
AGATGGTATTTCAATTTTATTTGTAATATTAACTACTTTCATAACTCCAATCTGCATTATTTCAGTTAATGCTACAATAAAAAATAGACTAAAGGATTTCTTAATTGCCGTATTAATAATGGAAACATTTATGATTGGTGTTTTCTGCTCACTTGATCTAGTAGTATTTTATTTATTTTTTGAGGCGGGACTTATACCAATGTTTTTAATAATTGGTATTTGGGGTGGAGAAAGAAGAGTCTATTCGGCTTTTAAATTTTTTCTGTACACTTTATTAGGATCAGTTCTCATGTTGGTTGCTATTATTTCAATTTATTGGATAACAGGAACCACTGATGTTGAAAAACTTTATGAACTTGGCATTAAGGCTGAATATCAAAATTTATTATGGTTAGCATTTTTCAGTTCTTTTGCAGTCAAAACTCCTATGTGGCCAGTACATACGTGGCTACCAGATGCTCATGTAGAAGCTCCGACTGTTGGATCTGTGTTGCTAGCAGCAATATTGCTTAAAATGGCTGGATATGGATTTATTAGATTTTCGCTAGGATTATTTCCTATAGCTTCTGAAAATTTCACAATGTTAGTTTATATCTTAAGTTTAATTGCAATTATTTACACATCTCTGGTTGCTTTGATGCAGGAAGATATGAAAAAACTCATAGCATACTCCTCAGTTGCACATATGGGGTTTGTAACATTAGGCATCTTCACAATGACCCAACAAGGTATTGAGGGAAGTATTTTCCAAATGATTAGTCATGGACTTGTATCTGCTGCACTTTTCTTAAGTGTTGGAGTTGTTTATGAAAGGCATCATACAAGACTAATAAATAAATACGGCGGTTTAGTCTCCTTAATGCCAAGATATGCAATTGTTTTTATGGTATTCACACTAGGAGCTCTAGGACTACCTGGAACAACAGGTTTTATTGGAGAATTTTTAATTTTAATGGGTGCATTTGAGAAAAATATCCTAGTAGCAATGATTGCAAGCTTGGGAGTAATTTTAGGTGCAGCATATATGCTGTGGCTATTTAAAAGAGTTGTTTTCGGTGAAATGAATAATCAAGAGCTTAAAAGTATGAAAGATTTAAAAACTTTTGAAATTATCACTTTATCCGCTTTAGTAATACCAATTTTATTTTTTGGTTTTTATCCAGAGCCTTTAATGAATTCAATTGAAGCATCAGTCGAGAATACTTTAAACATGTACAACTTTGACTTAATTAATAACCTTGCATCAAAAGACTAATGGAAAATTTTCAATATATATTACCTGAAATCTTCATATCGGCATCTATAATGCTATTTTTACTAGTTGGAGTTTTCAAAAAAAATAGCGCAAGTTTAATTTATAATTTATCTAATATATCGTTAGTTATTTTATTGGCACTAATAATAAATCTTAGCTCATTAGATACAATTTACTTATTCAATGAATCATATTTAATAGACAATTTATCTAATTATATGAAGATTATACTTGTTGGATCTGGAATTTTTGTAATGCTAACTGGATCCAAATATATCCAAGTTATCAATTTAAATAAAATTGAATACCCGATCCTCATTCTAAGTAGCATTTTAGGAATGATGATAATGATAAGTTCAAATGATTTAATTGTTTTTTACATGGGCCTTGAACTACAATCATTAGCTTTGTATGTTCTTGCATCTTTTAATAGAGACAATTTACTTTCTACAGAATCTGGACTAAAATATTTTGTTCTTAGCGCATTATCATCTGGTTTGTTGTTATATGGGTGTTCATTAACTTATGGATTTTCTGAAAGTACAAATTTTGATCAAATACTTATAAACTCCACTGAATTTAATTATGGTACCACGTTTGGGATAGTCTTTATTTTAGTTGGTCTTGCATTTAAAATATCAGCAGTACCTTTTCATATGTGGGCTCCAGATGTTTATCAAGGCTCCCCGACATCTGTAACATTATTCTTTGCTATACTTCCAAAAATAGCTGCGCTCTCTGTATTCATTAAGTTTTTGTACACACCTTTTGCTAATATGAATGATCAGTGGCAAACTATTATTGTATTTATCTCAATAGCTTCAATGATATTTGGTGCTGTGGCAGCCATAGGTCAAAAAAACTTAAAAAGATTAATTGCTTATAGTTCAATCAGTCATATGGGCTATGCGTTGGCTGGATTAGCAACAGTTAGCAACCAAGGAAT
>CABYJT010000056.1 GCA_902519455.1 uncultured Pelagibacteraceae bacterium | reverse complement strand
TCTATTTATTCTTTGAAGTGAATTAATAATATATTTTATGAAAGTAGTTTTTCCTACACCTAGATTACCAGTTAAAAGTATGAAATCTCCTAAATTAATATGCTTACAAAGACGTTCAGCTATAAGTTTAGTATCTTTTTCTTTAGAAATATTTATTTTGCCACTTCTAGTAGCGATAAGCATGAGGCTTGTATGGTCCCTCTGGTGTTACACTTATATAGTCAGCTTGATCTTTAGATAGTGGCGTTAATTTTGCACCAACTTTATCTAAGTGAAGCCTTGCTACCTTTTCATCTAAGTGTTTAGGAAGCACATAAACTTTATTTTCATAGTTATCTGAATTATTCCAAAGCTCAATTTGAGCAATAACTTGGTTAGTAAATGATGCACTCATAACAAAACTTGGGTGACCAGTTCCACAACCTAAATTTACGAGTCTACCTTCAGCTAACAAAATTAATCTTTTATCATCTGGGAATGTTATTTCGTGAACTTGGGGTTTTACTTCATCCCATTTATAATTTTTTAAAGCCTCTACTTGAATCTCATTATCAAAGTGTCCAATGTTACATAGAATAGATCTATCTTTCATAGCTCTCATATGATCTGCTGTTACTACATCCTTATTTCCAGTTGCAGTTACAACAATATCTGCTTGACCAATCATTTCATCCATTAAAACTACTTCGTAACCTTCCATAGCAGCTTGCAATGCACAAATAGGATCAGTTTCAGTTACTAAAACTCTTGCTCCACTTTGTCTTAAAGATGCTGCGCTACCTTTTCCAACATCACCAAACCCTGCAACGATTGCAACTTTTCCTGACATCATTACATCAGTAGCTCTTTTAATTCCATCAACTAGACTTTCCCTACATCCATATAAGTTATCAAATTTTGATTTTGTAACAGAGTCGTTTACATTAATTGCGGGCACTAATAATTGTCCTTGTTCTTCCATTTTTTTAAGTGCTAGAACTCCTGTTGTTGTTTCTTCACTTAAACCTTTTACGCCTTTTAATAAATCTTTATAATCTTTATGCATTAGAGCAGTAAGATCTCCACCATCATCTAAAATCATGTTAGGGATCCAATCTTTTTTACCCTCAATAGTCTGTTTAACACACCACCAGTATTCTTCTTCGGTTTCACCCTTCCAAGCAAATACTGGGATACCAGCTTTTGCAATTGCTGCTGCTGCATGATCTTGTGTTGAAAATATATTGCATGAAGACCATCTACATTCTGCACCTAAATCAACTAAAGTTTCAATCAAAACTGCTGTTTGAATTGTCATATGAAGACAACCTAAAATTCTTGCACCTTTAAGAGGATTTTTGCCTTTATATTCGGCTCTTACTGCCATTAATCCTGGCATTTCAGTCTCTGCTAGAGAGATTTCTTTTCTTCCAAATTCTGCTTCGTTAATATCTTTTACTTTATAATCTGTCATAAGGTAGGGCTTGTAACAACTTTATTTATATTAATCAACTTTTCATTGGGTCGCCGGGAAAATAATTTCAACTTTTGCACCCTTATCTTTATTATTTTCAGCTTTAATTTGTCCATTATGCAATTCAACTAAGTTTTTCACTATATTTAGGCCCAAGCCAGAGTGTTCTCCAAAATTTTGAGGTCTATTGCTGTAAAATCTATTGAAAATTTTATTGGTATCTTTCTCACTAAAACCGGTTCCCTCATCAATTACGACAAGTCTTGGTTTACCTTCTTTATCTTTACTGACCTCTACTATAATTTCTTGATTCTCATCACTAAAAGAAATTGAATTTTCAAGTAAATTTGCAATAATTTGCTCTATCCTATTGTTGATACCAAGTATAAAATAATTCTCTGATCCATTAGACTTTAATCTTATTTGTATTTTTCTCTTTGAATTATAAATATTGTTAAAATCATCAACTACAGATTTTGCAATATCCTTTATATCAATTTTTTGCATTGTTTCTTTGGAAATTACCGCCTCATCTTTCAGCATTTGAGAATAATCAGTAATTAATCTTTCTATTCTCTCAACATCATGAGATACGATATTAATTAACTTTTCTCTTTTAGCTTTATCATCTGTTTCTGAAATTATTTCAGATGCACTTTTCAATGAAGCAAGAGGATTTCTAATTTCATGAAGTAGGTCTGTTGAATAATTTTCAGCAGTTGCAATTCTTTTATTTAATTCACTAGTCATTTCATCAAGAGATTTTGATAATATCCCTAATTCATCATTT
>CABYJT010000055.1 GCA_902519455.1 uncultured Pelagibacteraceae bacterium | reverse complement strand
AAATTTGGAACTGAACCACTATAATTTACAATTAGTTCATTTTTGAAGTCAGTAATCACAAAGTTAACTTCTGACTGATTAACATTAATTGATTTTTCTTTAACCATGCCCCCAACTCTTATTTTTTTTGATGTTAACTCTGTTAAATTTTTTATTTCTGTAGGTGATTTAAAATAAACAACGTTTTCCTCAAGTGATTTAAAAATTAAAAATACAATTAAGACTGATGAAAAGAATATTGATAATATGAAGATGGCTCTTAGTTTAACTTTTTTACCATACATGAAAATAAAAGTTAAATTTTAGATGCAGATGAAGTAGCTAGTATTTCTTTATACGTCTCTTGTTTTTTTGCTATTTCAATTTTATCAGTCTCTAAACTTTCAAAACGAGCCCTAAATTTCTTTTGCTCTTTAACTAGTTGAAGTTTGATTACTGAATATAAAATACAAAAACAAGAAAGAGTAAATGCAAAAGAAGACCATACATAGAGACCATATCCATTCATGTATAAAACTTCGTTAATCATAATCTATCTAATCCTTTGTTTTTTATTTTTATCAGTTCTGTATTATATTTCATCAAAAATATCAAAAGCGAAAAAAGTGCAAATGCCGCAGTCATTATACCTAAAGGTAACAACATGGAAGCATGAATAGAAGTTTCTGTAAAAATATTTACTGAAGAAGGTTGGTGCAATGTTGACCACCATTCAACAGAAAATTTGATTATAGGTACATTTATTAAACCTATTATTGCTATGTACGAACTAATCTTTACAGCTTTTTCCTCATTGTCAGTTACCCTCCAACTTAGAAGAAACATTAAATAGAAAAAAGCAAGTAATAACATTGATGTTATTCTTGCATCCCATGCCCACCAGGTTCCCCAAGTAGGTTTACCCCAGATAGATCCTGTAACCAAAGCAATAACGTTAAAGACAAAACCAGATGGTGCTAAGCTTTTTGTTATTAAAGAAAGATTCTTATTTTTAAAAACTAAAATACCAAATGACAAAACAGCAATTAAAGAAAAAATTCCAAGAGAAATCCAAGCAGCTGGGACATGTACATACATAATTCTCACTGAGTCGCTTTGTTTATAGTCTTCAGGAGAAAGTATTAATGCCTCAACAAGACCAATACTTATAATTACTAAAAAAATAATAAATACATACTTTTGTGTTTTATTTATTATTTTTAATAAGTTGTTTGGTTTTAAATACTTAAACATTTTCTGTTATCTATAACACAAATTTAAATTATGAAAATTTTTCTGGTGGGTTATTCTGACCAAGAACACAGAGGGAGATAAAATAAATGGGGTTAAAGCATCCTTGGTCAAAATATAATTTATATTAGACATAATCTATGACGAAGGTTTGCACGAAATGTGTTTAAATAACGTAAATTAGCTTAATTAGAAGGCTTAAAATAACCGGAGCCTTTTTTCCCAGAGAATATCTCATTGATTAGAGGGTGTTTAATTGGTTCATCAGAGTCATCCACTAATAAATTTTGCTCAGAAACATATGCTTCGTAAGTGATTTCGTCATTTTCAGCTAACAAATGATAGAATGGTTGGTCTTTTCTAGGTCTTACGTTTTTTGGTATAGATTGATACCACTCCTCAGAATTATTAAACTCAAAATCAACATCATAAATTACACCTCTAAAGTCGAAGTGCTTATGTTTTACAACGTCACCAATAGAAAATTTTCCTTTTTGAACAGTCACACAATAAATATGGATATTTAAAAATAAAAATCAATAAAAAAAATTTAATTGTTTTATAATTCTGCTATTATGTAGCAGTGAATAAATCTGTTTTAAAGTTTGTTACTGATTTAGGGCCTTTGGTAATATTTTTTTATTTTTATTATAACAATGATAAAAATTTAATTGTTGCAATACCTCCACTTATAGTTGCAACAATAATAGCAGTTTTAATTATGTGGATTGTTGAAAAAACAATTCCAAAGGTACCATTAATAAGTGGAATATTGATTACATTGTTCGGTGGTTTAACAATTTATTTTGATGATCCTATATTTATTTACATGAAGCCAACAATTATAAATATTTTGTTTGGTCTTGCATTAATGTTTGGCAAATACTTTACAAATGAACCAGTTTTAAAAAAATTACTTGGAAAATCTATGCCCTTAAGTGATGAAGGATGGGAGATTTTAAATAAAAGATGGACGTACTTCTTTTTTGGACTAGCGATTTTAAATGAAATAATTTGGAGAACACAATCAGAAGAATTTTGGGTTAACTTTAAAGTTTGGGG
>CABYJT010000054.1 GCA_902519455.1 uncultured Pelagibacteraceae bacterium | reverse complement strand
AGAAACTAAAACCAAAGAAAAAACAAATTACTCTTAATAATGTTAATAAAGGATAATGTGTTTTTAATGTAAATTTTTTCTTTGTTATTAAGAATATAGATATAAGCACTGTCGCTTGAACAATAGTTCTACCAAGATATAATTCAAACAAAGCAATTTCTTCAAATATATATTTTATAAGCGAGTCTTGTATTGAAAAAAAAGCCATCCCTATCATAATAAATAGGATACCTTTAGTATTATTATTTGCTTCCATATGTTAATTCAAAATAAAGTCAGCAGCTCTCTCACCTATCATTAGAGTTGGTGCATTTAGATTTCCGCTTGTAATTTCTGGCATTACTGATGCATCTGCTACTCTTATATTCTGAAGACCATGAATTTTTAATTTTTCATCTACTACTGCCATATCGTCTATACCCATCTTTAAAGTACATGATGGGTGATATGCTGTTTCTGCTTTTGATCTTACATATTCTTCAATTTCCTCATCTGAATTTGCATTATCACCTGGTCCAATTTCTTTACCAGCAAAAGGTTTCATAGAGTTCTGACATAAAATTTTTCTTGCTACTCGAACACATTTTATCGTTTCTTTAAGATCATAATCATCCTCTAAATAATTAAATTGTATTTTTGGATAATCGTAAGGGTTTGAACTTTTCAAAGTAATTTCCCCTCTACTTTTAGGTTGGTTTAAACTTGCATGTAATTGGTATCCGTGTCTATCAGGATCTACTAAACCATGGTCTATTACAAATGCTGGGAAAAAATGAAATTGTATATTTGGATATTTTTTATCTGGAGATGATTTACAGAATCCACCAGCTTCTAAAAATGAGGTAGAGCAGGGCCCACTTTTGTTTAAGAACCACTGAATACCTACCTTTACCATATTAAATTTATTTACATATGAATATAATGTGTCTGGAGTTTTACATTCTTGTTGAATGTAGGTTTCTAAATGATCTTGCAAATTTTTTCCAACTCCTTTTAAATCATGAATAACCTCAATTCCTTTTTCTTTAAGATGATTGCTTGGACCAACACCTGATAACATTAATAATTGTGGAGAATTAATTGATCCACCACTTAAAATAATTTCTTTATTTGCGTAAATAGTCTTCGTTTCATTTTTTATTTTAACTTGAATTCCAATAGCTTTTTTGCCATCAAAAATAATCTTTTCTACAAATGACTCAGTAAATACTTTTAAATTTTCCCTGCTTTTAGCTGGTTTTAAATAGTATTTTGAAGCACTTGCTCTCTCTCCTTTATGAATAGTAACATCGTACATTCCAAAGCCTTCTTGGTCTTCTCCATTCATATCACTATTTATTTTATGTCCTGCCTCTTTAGCCGAGTCCAAAAAAGCTTTAAAAAGGGGATTTTTGTTATTTGATTGATTTATAGGCAATATACCTTTTCCACCTCTATAATTATTTTCTCCACCTGACCATGTCTCAATTTTTTTAAAAAAAGGTAAAACATTTTCGTAAGACCAATTTTTTAAACCAAATGAAGCCCATCTCTCATAATCATTTTTATTTCCTCTGACATAAACCATTCCATTATGCGCGGAACAACCACCAATCATCTTTCCCCTAGGACAAAATAATTTTCTATTATTTAAGTGTGGCTCAGGTTCAGAATAATATTTATAATTATATTTTGGGTCATGCATTGCATAAAGTATTGCAAGGGGCATGTTTACTTTCCATATATCACTATCTTTACCAGCTTCAAAAATTGCAACGTTATTTTTACTTTGTTCAGTTAGTCTATTAGCGAGAACACATCCTGCTGTACCTGCTCCAATTATTAAATAATCAAATTTCAAGGTATTTATTGTGGGTGGTCACCTTCAATAGCAATTCTATCCATTACTCTTTCATATCCTAATCCTCTACCTGGATAAAAATCTGCAATTGCAAAGTGAATAACACTTCTATTATCCCATATACAGACTGTATTTTCAGTCCAGCTAAATCTACAGGTTAATTCAAGTCGTGCTTGGTGTTCAAATATTTTTTTTAAAATTTCGTCACTTTCTTCTTGTTCAAGTCCAATTATTTTTTTTGTGTATGTCCAATTGACAAATAGAATTTTTTTTCCAGTCTCAGGATGTGTTCTTACTATTGGATGTTCATTAGAATATTCATCAAAATTTCTTTTTTCATTTCCCTCCATTTTTTTATATTTTTCAATAAAAAATTCTGCGCCAAGAGAACTATGGATTGCTTTTTTATCTTTTATCTTTTCTTTTATATCTTCATCTAATGTTTCCCATGCAAGCTCCATGTTTGCAAAGCATGTATCACCACCAACAGGAGGAATTTTAATTGATTTTAATATTACTGCTTTCGTTGGTTTTTCATTGTAACTAACATCACTATG
>CABYJT010000053.1 GCA_902519455.1 uncultured Pelagibacteraceae bacterium | reverse complement strand
TAAAATATGAATTTAGCAATTTGGGATATAGAATCATCAAGTGCCAGTACTGATTTTGGTAGCATAATTGAAATTGGTGGAATTTTAGTTGATGAAAATTTCAAAGAGAAAGACCGATTTAATTTAAGGTGTAGTCTGCCTGAAGGAGAAATATTTCAGGCTATGGCTTTAATAGTCAATAAGACATCAATAAAACAACTAACTCAAACAAACTTAAGTCACTATCAAATGCTGGGTGAAGTTGAAAAAATATTTAAAAAATGGAGTCCTGCAATATTTTTAGGTTGGAGTAGCCTTAATTTTGATGAAGAGATGATAAGGAAAGAGTTTTTTAAAAATATTAGATATCCTTATATTACTAATGCAGCACCCAATAAAAGACATGATGGTATAAATATTGCAAGAGCTGCTTATGCAGTTGATCCTACAATCCTAGAAACAGAAATTAATGAAAAAAATAATCCTGTATTTAAACTTGCATCTTTAGCTCAAATGCAAGGAATTGATGCGAGTGATGCTCACTCAGCACTTGCTGATGCTGAATTAACTGCTAAAATTTTAAAGATTGTTAAAAATAAACAAGAGCATACTTGGGGCTCATTTTTAAGAACTGCAAATAAATCAGATACAGAAACTATAATGAAAAAGGGAGAAGTAGTAACTTTAAACGAATATTATTATGGCAAATCCAGACTTCATTTAGTTGTACCACTACATCCAAAACATTGTATGCACCCAATTTACCAAGGATGGTATTATTCCATAGATTTGAGAACTGAAATCCAGCCTTTAATAAATAAATCAATAAATGAATTAAAAACAGAGATGAAAAAATCTCCAAAATTTTTAAGAACTATTCGTGCAAACAAAGCCCCTATTATAATTGATGGGAAGTATGGAATGAATGTTGAACCTTATAACAAACTTGATAAAAACATAATTAAAAAAAGAGCAGAATTTGTTCAAAATAATGAACAGTTTTCTCAAAATATTCTAACTGCTCTAAGAGAGGTAGCAGAGGAAAAAGAACAATCGAAATCACAAGAAGATATATATGCAGAAGAAAGTATTTATACAAAATTTACTTCAAACAAAGATACTGCTCTTTTCCCAACTTGGCATGCAGCACCATGGAAAGAAAAATTAAATTTATTAGATAAATTTGATGACGATAGATTAGTTGGATTTGGTAAAAAAATAATATTTCAAGAGGCCCCAGAAGTTTTACCTGAGTCGATGTATAAATCTATCAGGAGAGAGATTGCAAAAAGAATATTAAGTGAAAGAAAAGAGAAATGGTGGACAATACCTACTTTATATAATGAAATTGATACTTTAAGAGAAAAATATACTAATGAAAATGACAACGAAAAATTAGCTCTCTTAGATGAATTTAATACCTATGCAATGTCTATTCAAAAAAAATATGAGAATGTTTGATGTATAAAATTAAATTAACGCATTTTTAACTATTGAATTAATAAAATTAATTTATATAAAACTCATATGTCAACACTAAAATCTACAGATGAAAGTTTTGATCAATTAGTTAAAGATAATAAAATATTAATTTGTGACTTTTGGGCAGAATGGTGCGGTCCATGCCATATGGTGGCTCCCAGCTTAGAAGAAATTTCAAATGAAATGTCTGACCAATTATCTGTAGCAAAACATAACATTGATGAAGAACCTAATACGCCAACAAAATATGGTGTTCGAGGAATACCCACGATGATTTTGATGAAAGATGGAAATCATGTTTCAACTAAGGTTGGGGCGGTTCCAAAAAGTGAAATTGTTTCTTGGATAAAAGAAAATATCTAATTTAAGCTTAAAATTTCTCCAGCAAGATATAGCGAACCTAGACAGAGAATAATAGTATTTTCATTTTTAGATAACGACCTTATACTTTCTTCAATACCATTAGAAAGTTTCAAATTTAATTTAAAATTATCTAACTTTTTTCTAAAATCTTCTTTTGTAATTGCACCATCTTGATTAGGAATATCAATTAAAGTAATTGAATTTACTATATTCTCAAAAGCTTTTATAAATTTTACATGTTCTTTATCTTTCATCATGCCTACGATAAGATTTACTTCATCATTTTGATTTTTTACCCAATTAGCAATAGAAACACTTGCGCTAATATTGTGACCTCCATCTATTATTAGCTTATTATTCCCAGCAATATCTTTTAATTTACCTGATTTTATTTCTTCAAGTCTTGCTTTTAATGAAATATTTTTGACACCATTTATAATATTTTCATTTTTAATATCAAAAATCATTCTTGATGCAGCAATTGAGGTACTAATATTGTAAAGCTGATGATTTCCAAGAATACTTGGTTCAGGTAATACTAATTCTCCTAACTGATCTTGATATTGAATAAATCCGTTCTCGGACTTTGCAATATTAAAATCTTTTCCAAAAAAATATTTATTTGAAGTATTTTTTTTCAATGATTTTTCTATTTTATCTCT
>CABYJT010000052.1 GCA_902519455.1 uncultured Pelagibacteraceae bacterium | reverse complement strand
AGAAAAAGACAGCAAAGTTATTGGTATAACTGCAGCTATGCCATCGGGAACAGGAATGGATTTATTTGGAAAAAAATTTTCAGAAAGAATGTTTGATGTAGGGATAGCTGAGCAACATGCGGTTACTTTTGCTGCGGGTATGGCTACCGAAGGGTATAAACCTTATGCTGCAATATATTCAACTTTTCTTCAAAGGGCTTACGATCAAGTCGTTCATGATGTAGCAATACAATCTTTACCTGTCAGATTTGCAATAGATAGAGCGGGGTTAGTTGGTGCTGATGGCCCAACACATGCTGGATCTTTTGATATAACATATCTTTCAACATTACCAAATTTTGTAGTAATGGCCGCAAGTGATGAAGCCGAGCTTGTAAAAATGATAAATACATCAATCGATATTAACGATCGACCATCAGCTTTTAGGTATCCAAGGGGCAATGGTGTGGGAATACAATTACCTGAAATAACTGAGAAAATTGAGTTGGGTAAAGCAAAAATAATTAAAGAAGGAAAAAAAGTTGCAATCTTAAATTTTGGAGCAAGATTACAGGAGTGTATTTTGGCTTCAGAAAATTTAGCAAAAAAAGGAATTGATATCTCTATTATTGATGCAAGATTTGCAAAACCGTTAGATGAAAACCTAATATGGCAAATTGCTACAGAACATGAGGTTATGATTACAATAGAAGAAGGTTCAATTGGTGGATTTGGATCTCATGTGAGCCAATTTTTAAGTGAAAAAAATTTATTAGATAGTAATCTAAAATTTAGATCAATGATATTGCCAGACAGATTTATTGATCAAGACAAACCAGAGCTAATGTATAAGTTTGCTAATTTAGACTCTATTGGTATTGAAAATAAAATTTTAGATACTTTAAATTCAAAAGTTTTAATTAAAAAATCTAATTAAATTTTATTTTGTGCTGTATTCATTAAATAGTGATCAAGAATTACACAATGCATCATCGCCTCTCCTATTGGAACCGCTCTGATTCCAACACATGGGTCGTGTCTTCCTTTTACAGATATTGTCGTATTCTTCCCAAATCTGTCAATTGTTTTCCTTGATGATAAAATAGATGATGTTGGTTTCACTGCAAATGAAACATTTATTTCTTGTCCAGTAGATATTCCTCCAAGAATTCCTCCTGCATTATTTGATTTGAAACTGGTTTTACCCTTTTTTTTTAAAATTTCATCAGAGTTTTCTTCACCAGTTAACATTGCTGAGTTCATTCCTGATCCAATATTTACACCCTTTACAGCATTAATGCTCATCATCGCTGCTGCAAGGTCCATATCTAATTTTGAGTATATAGGTGCTCCAAGTCCCAAAGGAACTCCTCTTGCTCTAACCTCAATAATTGCTCCACAAGATGATCCAGCTTTTCTTATACCAAGTAAATATTTTTCCCAAAGTTTAATCACAGTTTTATCAGGACAAAAAAATGGGTTACTAGAAATTGTTTTGTCTTTCCATTTCTTTAAGTCACACCCTAATATTCCTAATTGTGTAACAGCACCAACTGCTTGATACTTCTTACCAATTTTATTTTTCAAAACAATTTTTGCAATAGCACCTGCCGCAACTCTAGCAGCAGTCTCGCGAGCAGATTGTCTTCCACCACCTCTGTAATCTCGGATTCCATATTTTTTAAAATAAGTATAATCTGCATGTCCTGGTCTAAATTTATTCTTTATTGTCTCATAATCTCTAGATCTCATATCTTTATTATAAATTATAAGAGAAATTGGAGTTCCAGTTGTTCTACCCTCAAAAACACCAGATAAAATATTAATTTTATCATCCTCTTTTCTTTGAGTTGTAAATTTAGATTGTCCTGGCTTTCTTTTATTGAGTTCTTTTTGTATATCCCTTTCTTTTATTGGAATATTTGGAGGGCAGCCATCAACTACACATCCAATAGCTGGACCATGTGACTCTCCCCAAGTAGTAAATCTAAATAACTTTCCAAAAGTATTAAATGACATTATTTTAATGTATAAATTATTTTTTTAAATTTATGAACGAAAAAAACTCACTTGGACTAAATCTTTGCTTTAAAGATCATAATAACCCAATAAAGCTTTTTGAAGAATGGTTTAATAAAGCAAAAAAAACTGAAATTAATGATCCAAACGCATTTGCGGTTGGAACTGTAAACAAAAATGGCTTTCCAACAGTTAGAATGGTACTTCTTAAAGATTTTGATAAAAATGGATTTGTTTTCTACACAAATCTTAATAGTGATAAAAGCAAGGCTATTAAAAATTCCTCAAAAATTTCTATGTGTTTCCATTGGAAAAGTTTACAAAGACAAATTAGAATAATTGGTATTGCTTCTAAGGTAACAAAAAAAGAAGCTGATTCTTATTATAATTCAAGAGCTTATGGAAGCAGAATTGGTGCTTGGGCTTCAAAGCAAAGTTCAATTTTAAAAAAAAGACAGGATTTATATAAGTCTATTGAGGAATTTAAGAAAAAATTTCCAAATAAAAATAAGATACCACGACCCGAGTATTGGTCTGGTTGGAGAATTAAACCTAAAGAAATTGAATTTTGGTTAGAC
>CABYJT010000051.1 GCA_902519455.1 uncultured Pelagibacteraceae bacterium | reverse complement strand
AAGGAATATTAATTTCAAAAGATTTGCTCACTATTAATGACATGAATGAATTATTAATTGCTGACAAAAAAACCAATAAAAAATTTAATCAAAATAATATCGTATATGACATTTTCTCAACTTTAAGAGAGAAAATTAATGCTGGTACTAGAAAAAATAAATAGTGGCGGTCCCTAGGGGAATCGAACCCCTCTTTCATGGATGAAAACCATGTGTCCTAACCGATAGACGAAGGGACCAATGATCGATCTTTTATTGTAATTTTTTTCCATTAATCAAGTAATGGAAATCTCTTTTTTTACAGTTTGTAAGACAGGTTTATTATGTGTCAAAATGGTTTCGGTTACAAATTTATCATTTTTTTTTATTATGCCACTCATTAAATCACTAGATGTGATCCCTGTTGCACAAAAAATACTTTCTCCTTTTACTATCTCATTAATTTCATATTTTTTACTTAAATCATGAATACCCATTTTTTTTGCTCTATCTATCTCATCTTTGGAATTAAATAAAAATCTCCCTTGAAATTTACAATTTAATGTTTTCAATGCACTTGCTGCAATAACTCCCTCTGGCCCTCCGCCTATACCCATAAAAATATCAACTTTAAATTTTTTGTTCGACACTAGTAGTGCTCCTAAGACATCTCCATCCGTAATCAATTTGATATTTACATTAAGTCTGTTTAATTCAGAAATTAAATATTTGTGTCTAGGTCTATTGAGTATACATACTGTGATATCATTATTTTTTTTTTTTGCAGCTTCTGCGTAATTATTTATATTTTTCTCAACATCGAAATCAAGATCCAAAGTTTCGCTAGGTACATGATCTCCAGTTGCAATTTTTGCCATATACGTTTCTGGTGCATTAAAAAGATTACCTTTTTCTGAAATGGCTATTACAGACATTGATCCTGGAAGATTTTTAGCAACAAAATTAGTACCCTCAACAGGGTCTACTGCTATGTCAATTTCTGGTCCTAACCCGCTTCCAAGTTTTTCACCTATATACAGCATAGGGGCTTCGTCTAACTCTCCCTCACCAATAACAACTTTCCCTCTAATGTTTAAATTATTTAACTCCTTTCGCATTACATCTGTTGAAGCTTTATCAGCAAGGATTTTTTCATTTTTGCCTATATATGGGTAACATGCAACTGCAGATTTTGCTGTAATTTCAATAATATTATTTAATAGTTTATGTGATAATTTCATTAATTTCTAAGTTTGTATCTTCTCATGTGTTTCTTCAGTTTTTAATTTATATTCAAATTCTCTTAATCTTTTATATACACTTGCAAGTTCTATTATGGTTGGCCATGCTTTCAGTAAATATTGCATTGAGCCCTCAACTCTACCAAATGCTCTAATAATTTGTTGCATAACTCCAAGAGTTACAACGCCAGCAACTATAGCAGGAGCAAGAAAAACATAGGCAGACAGTACGTTTGCTTGAAGATATGCCATACGTCCAACATTAAAATACAAATATCTTATGTAGCTTAAAAAATGAATACTTCTTACATCATCAAATAATTCATTAATTGTCTTTGGTCTAACATTTTGATCATCCTCTGCTATTACTAGGATTTTTCTATAAGCTGCTTCTTTTTTCTGCAGGTCATACTCAACACCAACTAATCTCAATAGCCATCCTAAGCCTATTAAAAACAATGTTCCTCCAAGTGTCCAAAGTAAAGCACCTGTAATTAAACCATATTGCCAGTCACCAAAAAAGAATATTGGTATACCAATCGATAAACCTAATAATATTGGAATAAATTGTATTAGCACCATTATAGACTCAATAAAGCTTGTTCCAAGTGACTCCATTATTCTTGTAAATTTAATTGTATCTTCTTGTACTCTTTGTGAGGCACCTTCTATCTCTCTAGCTCGGTCATAAACTGAGTGATACCATTCTACCATTGCTGTTCGCCATCTAAACAAATAATGAGCAGTAAAAAAACTTATTGCAACATATAAAGCTATATACATGCCTGCTAATGTTATAAACGAGGCTAAACTTGCCCAATACTCTTCTATGGTTATTGCGTTAGGTGATGCAAGTGCTTTTTGTATCATGTCGTAAAATACACCAAACCACTCATTAATTTTTACATCAATGATTACTTGAACCCACAATGATGATAAAATTATTAACGATCCAACCCATGACCATAAATACCATTTTTTAACTATAAAGAATCTAAACATTATTTGATAAAATTATCTGCGTACGATTTTTTAAGTATTTTTCTATTTTTTGATTCGATAACTTCATAATTTATATTATTTTTTTTTGCATATTCTATTGCTAAATTTTTTGATTTAAATTCGAGATTTAATTCAGAATATGTGTCAGAAGAACTCTCCCAACCCATAAGAGGGTTTTTACCAGGGTCACTAGTTATAAATTCTATAACCCATTTATCAAACTTTTTTATGCCAGATTGCATAGCTGTTTTAGATGGTTTATATATTTTAGCTTTTCTCATAGTCATTGGTCGGGGCGGCAGGATTTGAACCTGCGACCCTCTGGTCCCAAACCAGATGCGCTACCAGGCTGCGCTACGCCCC
>CABYJT010000050.1 GCA_902519455.1 uncultured Pelagibacteraceae bacterium | reverse complement strand
CTATGTGATAAAAATTATTTCTACCATTGTCTTGAAATGTAGAATTGATACCTGGTCGTAATACCTCAAAATAGTTTTTATTCATATTTTTTTTTCATACTCTAGTTTAGAAATCGGGTAAAATGATATTGTATCACCTGGAGGCACATTTGAAGTAGATTATTATTTAAATAGTTGTTCTACAAATACCAAGGCTAAAATTGGCGCAAATAGTGGGGAAAAACTTGAGGCAGGACAAATAATTCAATTAAAAAATATAAAAAAAATTCTGCCAAAAAATAAAATAGAATACCTAAATTCGAAAATTGAAAATATTAGAATAATAAAAGGACCCCATTTTGATTATTTTTCAAAGGATGCAATAGATTCATTTTTTAGTAATGAATTTAATGTAACCAAATTAAGTGACCGTATGGGAATAAGACTTAAAGGACCTAAGATTAATAATATTAAAAATACAAATATAAAATCAGAAGGATTAGTGAAAGGTGTTATCCAAATCACTGCAGATGGAGATCCAATAATTATGTTATCTGATCATGGAACTATAGGGGGTTACCCTAAGATTGGAGTTGCAATAAGTGCTGATTATGACAAACTAGTACAAATACCTCCAGGATCAAAAATTAAATTTAAAGATATTAATTTAAAAGATGCAGAAACTATCTTTAAGTTGTATGAGATGGAAACTCAAAATTTGATTTCCAATATTAAATGAATTTTATTTCAAAGATACCAGGTCCTTTATTAATCTTTTTTGGCGCATTTTGTCTTAGTTTTGGTGGGTTGATTGTTAAATCTTTTGAAGGATCAACTTTATGGCAAATCTTATTTTGGAGACAGGTTTTTTTTATAATTGTTGTAACTATTTTTTTAATTGTAACTTACAAAAGAGAGGTATTTAAAAAAATTTATTTATCAGGAATTCCTGGCTTAATTGGTGGAATTATATTGGGTATTGGATTTAGCAGTTATGTTTTTGCTATGTACAATACTACTGTTGCAAATACAAATTTCATAATACAAACACAAACAATTTTCTTAGCGATATTTGGATATTTTTTTTTGAAAGAAAAAATTTCAAAAATTACTTTGGCTTCTATTATTTTAGCAATTTCTGGATTAATTTTAATGCTAGGAAATACTCTATCAAGTGGACAAATGTCTGGAAATATTGTTGCCTTTGTAATGCCAATTACCTTTGCAACTCTAATTTTAATTGTGAGAAGATATCCTCATGTGGATATGGTTCCCTTACAATTAGTTGCAGGAATAGTTGCAATGATAATAGGTTTTTTAGCTTCAACAAAAATTTCTATATCTTTAAATGATATGTTTTTGGCATTTTTGTCTGGGACATTTCAAATAGGACTTGGCTTTATCTTAATAACAATTGGTGCGAGAAAAACTCTATCAGCTATGGTCGGCATAATAATGCTTACAGAGGCAATACTTGGTCCTCTTTGGGCTTGGCTATTTGTAAATGAAAACCCTTCTTTCTACGTATTAATAGGAGGAAGCATTATAATTTTTGCAGTTTTTCTACAATTTGTCTCATCCTTTACAAAAGAAAATAAATATAATCCTCAATAATGAAATTAGCTATTATAGGCTCTGGTATATCAGGTCTAAGTGCAGCATATAGTTTATCTAAAAAATATAAAGTAGATCTATTTGAGAAAGAAGACCATTTTGGAGGTCATTCTCATACTATTGATGTTAATGTTGAAAATAATATAGTCCCTGTTGATATAGGCTTTATTGTATTTAATAAAAAAACTTATCCAAATTTAATAAATTTTTTTCAAGAAAATGATATTTCTATCGAAAGAAGCAATATGTCATTCTCAGTATCTGTTAGAAACTCAAATATAGAATATTGTGGAAAAGGTCTCTCTGGAATTTTTAGCAATAAATCAAATTTGTTAAATATAAAATTTTTGAAGATGTTTTTTACTATAATCAGTTTTTATAAACAAAGTGAAAAACAAGATCCAATTAACGAAAATATTACTTTAGGTAGCTATTTAGACAATTTAAAACTGTCAGAGTATTTTATCAAATTCCATATTATACCTATGGTATCAGCTATATGGTCAATGCCCCCTTACGAGGCAAAACAAATGCCTTTGAAATTTTTTTTTAAATTTTTTCAAAATCATGGATTATTCAAATTAAAAGATCGACCGCAATGGTTCACAGTTTCCAAAAGGAGTAGAACATATGTAAATAAAATTCTAAGCAAAATCAGTGGCGAATATTATAAAAATTACAATATTAATAAAATTAAAAGAATTAGATCAGGGGTTCAGGTTTATTATGGAGATAAAAATGAATATTTTACTTACGATAAAGTAGTATTGGCCACTCATGCTAATCAAGCTCTCTCTTTAATTGAAAATCCTGAAGAAATAGAAAATAAGATCTTAAGTAATTTTAAATATAAAACAAATGAGGCTATAGTCCATGAGGATATAAGTTATATGCCAAATAATAAAAGTGCTTGGTGTTCATGGAATTCCTCGATCGAATCTGAGAATAGTGAAAAAAATTCAATTACTTATTGGTTAAACTTATTACAAAATTTGAATATAAATAAAAATATTTTTTTAACATTAAATCCATATTTAGAAATACCCAAAGATAAGATAATCCGAAAAGTTGTATTTACACACCCTTACTTTGATCAAAATGCA
>CABYJT010000049.1 GCA_902519455.1 uncultured Pelagibacteraceae bacterium | reverse complement strand
GGATTATTAAAAGAAGAAAAAAGCAAACCAAAAAAAACTTGCGGCTGTTGTTAAATTCCTAAACTTTTTAAAGACTGAAATTCACCAATTTTAAAAATAATTGCATCTTCTTTTTTAAAACCATATTTTTCTGCATTATCTTTAAATCTAATTGGAGGTTCCATAATTGGCTCTAAAGATAAAACGAAAGTTCCCCAATGCATTCCTAATACCTTTTTGCTTTTTAGATCTCTGGCGATGCTTAGAGCCTCTTCAGGGTTAGTATGATAAGAAGATTTATCTTTATTTGGAGATAATGGATAAAAATTATAAGCACCAATATTAATAAAAGTTAAATCAATAGGCCCATACTTCTTACCTAATTCTTTATAAACATTTCCTACACCAGTATCACATGCAAAAAGTATTTTTTTATTTTTATATTCGATTAAAAAATTTCCCCACAATGTTTTGTTAGTATCTGTCAAACTTCTTTTTGACCAATGCACCGCAGGAACTAATGTTACTTTTAGATCCTCATTAATCTTAATTTGGTCATACCAATCCATTTCGTTCACATCTTTATATTTGTTTCTTGTAAAATATTTTCCAAGTTTTAAAGGGAGTAGAACCTTTGCATCTTTAAATGGAAATTTTCTGATTGTGGTCATATCTTGGTGATCATAATGATTGTGTGTCAGAAGAAATAAATCAGTTTTTGGAAGTTCATTTAAGTTTAAGGCTGTTTTGGTAAATCTTTTTGGACCAAAAATTAAAGGTCCTGCATTTTTTGAAAATACTGGATCAGTTATTATTGTTGTATTTCCAAGCTTAATTAAGAAGGTTGCATGTCCTATCCAGCCAACATAATCATCATTTTTTAGATTTTCTAAATCTGAAAGTACTTTTTGTTTTTTAATAGCGTGACCTTCGGGAATAGCCATATCAAGTTTTTTCTTTTCCTTATTAAATATTTTAAATGACCACTTAAAATTTGAGTTTCTCTCTGGAGATCCTTCAGGATTTCTAAAACTACCGTCTGGTAAATGATGATAAGGTGTTTTTTCCATAGCTAATGTAAAAGAATTATAAATAAAAAATATAACAATTAAAATTGTTAACTTTGACAATAATCTTTAGTTGTTTAAGGTTCTTTTGAAACACTCAATGGTATTTTTTAACAAACAAGCAATTGTCATTGGTCCAACTCCTCCTGGAACTGGAGTTAAAGCTTTTGCAACTTTTGAAACTTCTTCAAAATCAACATCACCTACTAAACCATTTTCTGTTTTGTTTATTCCAACATCAATAACTATTGCATCTTTTTTCACCCAATTACCTTTTATAAGTTCAGGAATTCCAACAGCAGCAACAATAACATCTGCTTCTAAACATTCATGCTGAAGGTCTTTTGTTTTTGAGTGAGTAATTGTTACCGTACAATCTTCTTGTAGTAAAAGTTGTGCCATCGCTTTACCATTTAAGTTTGACCGCCCAATCATTACAGCTTTTTTTCCTGTTAAGTTAGGTTCTATTTTTTTTAATAAATAATAACATCCAAGAGGTGTACAAGGAATTGAACCTTGGTATCCAGATGAAAGATTACCAACATTCATAGGATGTAAACCATCAACATCTTTGTGTGGTGAGATAGTTTCTATAACGTGTTGCTTGTTAATATGTTTTGGAAGCGGCAATTGAACCAAAATTCCTGAAACAGTTACATCTTTGTTAAGTTCTTCAATTTTATCTAAGACTGTTTTTTCATCTACAGTATCTGGGTATTTAATAACTTCGGATTTTAAACCAACTTGCGTTGCTGATTTTTCTTTATTTCTTACATAAATCTGACTTGGAGCTAAATCTCCAATTAATATCACTGTAAGACCTGGAACTTTGTTATATTTTTCTCTCAGGCCATCTACTTCTGTTTTTAATTCTTCTCTAAGTTCAGCAGATTGTTTTTTTCCGTCTATTAAAATCATGATTATTAAAAAATAAGTGGTGCTATGTAGAGTTTCATACACATTTCTACAAACCAGATCAACAAAAGAAGAATGATAGGTGATATATCAAAAGCACCTAGACTGGGCAAAAAACCCCTTATTTTGTTAAGTATTGGATCAGTAAGCTTATAAGTAAACTCTAATATTGAATAAACAAATCTATTTGAAGTATTTAAAACATTAAAAGCTATTAACCAGCTAATGACAACGTTAGCGATTACTACATAAGAATACAATTTTAATAATTGTAAAGCTAAATAAAAAATAGCTATCATTTCTTCTCTACATATACAGAAGTGCTTGGGAAAGCAAAAGATGCTTTATTACCCTCAACAATTTCTTTAATTTTAATTGCTAGTCTTTCTTTAACCAACAACATCTCGCTCCAACTATTTGTTTTTGTATAACATCTTACATACATATCAATTGAGCTATCAGCAAATTTATCAACCCTAACAGAAACACCAACTTTAGTATCATAATCTTCTGAACTATTTATAAAATCTTCTATCTCATTTCGTATAGTTTTTAATTGTTCAACGGTAGAGTCATACTGAAGTGTTATTGTCCAACTAATTCTCCAATTTGTAATTTGACTTTTATTAATTACAGCATTCTCTGCAAACTGGAAATTTGGAATAATTGCCAAAGACTTATCAAATTTTCTTATAACAGTTGATCTAAAACCTATTTTTTCAACCACACCCTCGATTATTCCTTCAACTTCAATCCAATCGCCCATTTTAAATCTTTTTTCAACAAGTACTAAAATTCCTGATATTAAATTTTTGAATAAATCTTGTGCTCCTAAAGCAACTGCAACACCGAATAAACCAAGTCCTGCAATAATTGGACCAATTTTAATTCCCCATAATTCTAAAACAGCTGCGGCTCCTAAGATTAAAATTAAAATTTTTAATGATTTGATAATCCAGCCAATTAGTTCTCTAGTTAAAATCT
>CABYJT010000048.1 GCA_902519455.1 uncultured Pelagibacteraceae bacterium | reverse complement strand
TATCATCACCCAATAAAGCCAATGATATAAAAGTTGGTGCATCAATTGAGTTAAAACCATTTTATTTAAATTCAAATATTATTTTGAATAAGCAAAATATAAATTTTATGATTGATGAATTAATATTCTCGTTATTGAATTTGGAACCCGATTTATTGGGTAATATTGATGGAGATATAGAATTACTGCTAACTAATATTGAGCATGAACTTTTAAGAAGTGGTAAAATAAGTTTTAATATAAGTCAAAATACTATCAATTTGAGAGAAGTTTTATTTAATATTGGTGATATTGCTCAAATAAACTCTGAAATAAAATATAATGAAAAAGATGGAGATATAATTTTTAATTCATCTAACTCTTTATTAATTAAAAATAAAAAAGAGTTTGCTAAAAAGTTCCAAGTAAGACCTGACAAAGTAAAGGATTTAAATGAGATTTATTTTAAAGTTGAGAGAAATATTAACTCCAGACAAGTATCAATATTTGACATAAAAATTAATGAAGTAGAATATAAAGATAAGAATAACGGTAAATTAAAATATAATATTAGAAATTCTCAAGAGCTGAAATCTTTAATGAAAAGAATTATCAACAGTTAATCAGGTTTAATCATTTTATTAGGATTAACAATTTTATTGTATTCTCTTTCATTTATTAGACCTGATTTCATTGCCTCAACTTTAAGAGTAGTTTTATTTTTTAGTGCGTTCTTAGCTATCTTTGCAGCATTATCGTAACCTATTTTAGGAGATAGAGCAGTTACTAGCATTAAAGAATTATCTACTAAATGTTTAATTCTATTTTTGTCAGCTTTAAGTCCCGAAATACAATATTTCGCAAAACTTTTAGTACTATCGGAGAGAATTTGAATGGATTGTAGCACATTATGAATTATTAAAGGCTTAAAAACATTTAGTTCAAAATGACCATGTGATCCAGCCATAGTAATTCCATTATGGTTTCCAATTACTTTTACACAAACCATAGTAACAGCCTCACATTGAGTTGGATTTACCTTACCAGGCATAATTGAAGATCCAGGTTCATTCTCTGGTAATATTAATTCTCCGTATCCTGCCCTAGGTCCTGAGCCTAAAAATCGAATATCATTTGCCACTTTCATCAAACACACTGCTGTAGTATTCAATGTCCCTGAATAATTTACTATTGCGTCGTGAGCAGCAAGTGCTGCAAACTTATTTCTAGCTGGTTTGAAAGGTAATTTAGTTATTTTTTTTATTTCATTAACTATTTTTTTATCAAAATTTTTTTTTGTATTTATACCAGTACCAACGGCAGTTCCACCCTGAGCTAAGTAATAAATTTCATTTAGTGATACCTCTATTCTTTTAATACATTCTTCTAGTTGTGATTGATAACCTGAAAATTCTTGACCGAGAGATAATGGAGTTGCATCTTGCAAATGTGTTCGTCCTATTTTAACAATTTTATTAAATTCTTTAATTTTTTTTTTTAATTCTTTGTTCAATAGTACTAAGCTTGGCAATAGTTTTTCCCTAGTTTCCATTGCTATTGCTATATGCATTGCTGTAGGAAATACATCATTAGTAGATTGAGATTTATTTACATGATCGTTTGGATGAACAGGTTTTTTTGTGCCCTTCTTCCCCTTCAGAATTTCAATAGCTCTATTAGAAATTACTTCGTTAACGTTCATATTTGTTTGAGTACCAGAGCCAGTTTGCCAAACTTTCAGAGGGAAGTGATCATCTAATTTTCCCTTAATTACTTCGTCGGAAGCACGCATAATTGATCTATAAATTTTTGAACTAATATCTTTGTTCTTATAATTTGTAATAGCAGCTGCTTTTTTGATTATAGCTATGGATTTTATTAACTTTGATCCCACTAAAACATCTCCAATATTAAAGTATTTTTTTGATCTTTCTGTAGATGCTCCCCAATACTTATCCACAGGTACGTTTATAGAACCTATGCTGTCATATTCTTTTCTGAATTTCATAGTTTTAATTTTGAGAGTATATTTAATCACTTATACATTAAAAAATTATAAAATCATATAGGAGTAAAATGACAAATTTCGAAAAAGTTGGTGTGTTCATGAAGACTTTTAATCAAGACGTTAAAGGTTCATCAAGTCTGAGCACAGACAAAATTAATATGCTTAGAATTTCACTAATTAATGAAGAGTTGGAAGAGCTTAAACAAGCAATATTAGAAAAAAATTTGACTGAGGTTGCAGATGCATTAACAGATATTTTGTATGTCACCTATGGCGCAGGACATGCCTTTGGTATTAATTTGGATAATTGTTTTGAGGAAGTTCAAAAATCTAATATGAGTAAACTGGGAAAAGATGGAAAACCAATATTCAATGAGTTTGGAAAAGTTATGAAAGGACCAGACTATTTTAAACCAGATTTATCAAAATTTATAAAATAGTTTATAGCCAATTTGGTTTTAACACCTTAATTTTTGCATCACCACACTTAAAATCTGCATCAAAATTGAATTTTTTGTTTTCTAGTTTTAGTAAAGCAAATGGATTTTTATTATTGATCAATAACTTTCCAAAGTTTTTATTTTCAGAAGTAATTTCGTCGCTATTGATCACTCCGTCTAAAACTTTAATTGCAAATAGTCTTTTATTAAGTTTATCTTTAAGTTTTATTCTAGCTGTATTTTCTTGCCCTACATAACATCCTTTTCTAAAGTCAATTCCATTTAGTTCCTCAAAATTACATTCAATTCCAAATATCTTATCTCGCAGACTATTTGTATCAATTTGAGCAATTCCCAATTTATGACTGTAATTATAATATTCATTAACATCAGAAACTTTTAATCCCAATTTTTTTATAGACAGATACAATTTTTCTAAATTAATCACTAATCTAGCTCCTAATTTATCAGACCTTGGATCTAAAAGAATAGGATCTTCTCTAAATTTTATAGTAAAACCCATCTCATCTTTAGAGTTTTCTAATTCTAGAAATTTTTCCTTTGTTAAATTTGCTACAACAAACTCATTACTTAAATTTAAAATTTCTACTTTTGATCTAAGTTTGTATAAATTTAACTGTTTATATAAATTTTCAATAATTTTCTTTTCACAGTCTAAAAAATATCCTGATTTATGTTTAATAATTATAAAATCGTAAAGATATTTGCCTTGTGGGGTTAA
>CABYJT010000047.1 GCA_902519455.1 uncultured Pelagibacteraceae bacterium | reverse complement strand
ACCTCCGAAAGCCCATCTATTCTTCATGTATCGCCAGAATCTGCTGTTGGTGGTGATTTAGCTATAGTTAAGACGGGGGACAAAATGACAATAGATCTTAATAAAAGAAGAGTTGATCTTCAAATAACAAAGTTAGAATTTATTAAAAGAAGAAAAAAGAAAAAAATAAAAAAACTCACAAATCAAACTCCGTGGCAAGAAATATCTAGATCAAATGTTGGTCAACTAGAGGACGGTGCATGTATTATGTCAAGAGATCAGTATTTAGATATCACTAAAACAAAAGGTGTTCTAAGAAACTCTCATTAGATGAAACCAAAAATTTTAGTGTCTCGAAAAATTTCTGATGGTGCTGAAGAAATATTAAAAAAAGAATTTGATGTAACTCTTAATTTAGAAGACAAACCTTACACATATGAGGAATTAATAAAACTTTCTAATGAATATGATGGTTTAATCTCTACAAGTTTTGATAAATTAGATAAAAATTTTTTTGATAGTTTAAATGGAAAATTAAAAATTATTGGTCATGTTGGAGTTGGGTATGACAATATTCATACACAATCGGCCAAAGAAAAAAATATCAAAGTTTCAAATACGCCAAATGTATTAAATGATGCTGTAGCAGAAATAACAATCCTTTTAATTTTAGCATCGGCAAGAAGAATCGGTGAGGCTTATAATTTAGTTAAGTCTGATACTTGGAAAGATCATAGACCAGATATAACTAAATTAATGGTTGGTAATGAAATTACTGGAAAAACTTTAGGTATAATCGGCATGGGAAGGATTGGGCAAATAGTTGCAGATAGGGCTAGAGCGTTTAAAATGAAAATAGTTTATTACAATAGAAATAAGTTAGCTAATGATTTAGAAAAAGATGCAACTTATTATCCCGATTTAAAATCAATGCTTCCAAATTGTGATTATATAAGTTTACATACTCCTGCTACCCCAGAAACTAAAAATATAATTAATTCAGAAAGTTTAAAATTATTTCCAAAACATTCAGTTTTCATAAATACTTCGAGAGGATCAACAGTAGATGATGATGCTCTAATTGAAGCTTTACAAAATAAAAAAATCTATGGAGCTGGATTAGATGTTTTTAATAATGAACCTAACCTTGATAAGAGATATCTAGAGTTGGAAAATTGTTTTGTTCTTCCTCATGTAGGTAGTGCGACACATGAAACCCGATTAGCTATGAGCATGTTAGCTGTTGATAATATAAAATGTTTTTTTTCTCAAAAACCTCTTTTATCAGAAGTTGTTTAAATCATACAACTTTTAGTTGTAATCGCATAAATTAATTATCTTAAGAAATTTATTTCTGTCTTTTGTTTGAATTTTTTTTCTCTTTATGTTTAAATTTAGAAAAACATAACCGAGAGGGGAAATAATGTTAAAATTAATAACAAAAATAACTGCTGCTATAGCTGTGGTCTCTATTGCTTTATTTGGTTCTGCAAATGCAAAAACTCTAAAAATAGAAACTCACTTTACAGCTAGCTCACCAAATGGTGAAGTTGCAGCTCAATTCGCTAAAAACGTAGAAAAGTTTTCTGGCGGAAGCTTAAAAGTACAAATGTTCTACTCATCGTCAGTTACAGGAAAGTCTGCTGAGGTTTTTAACTCTGCACAGACTGGAATTATTGACTGTGATATGACAGGTGCTGGATACCAAACTGGTAAAAACGCAGCTTTCCAATTCGCAGGCGATGTGATGGGTGGATATGACAACCCGTATCAACAATATGAATTCTTGAATTTCCCAGGAGCTCAAGAAGCTGTTGATGCACTATACAACAAATATGGAATGACTTTAATTGGTTGGTGGATACCAGGACATGAGTCTTTAATATCTAGCAAACCAATTCCAGATGTTGCGTCTATCAAAGACTTTAAATTTAGATCGCCTCCAGGAATGGAAAGTATGATCTTTACAGCATTAGGTGCTAAGCCGATCGTGATGGATTTTGGTGAAGTTCCAACTGCTTTACAAACTGGTCTAATTGATGGTGCCGACTATTCATCTTTAGCTACAAACTATGCAGGTGGACACTATGAGCAAAATAAATATGCTACATATCCAGGTTTCCACTCTATGCCAGCTGACCATTTAGCTTGTAATACAAAAGTTTGGAACAAGTTAAAGCCTCATGAAAAAGGTGCAATGCTAGCAGCAATCGAAATCTGCGGTAGAACAATCACTAGTTTAGTTGAGAGAAAAAATGCTGAAGCAGTTAAAGCTTTAACTGCTATGGGTGTTACTCTTCATGACTGGTCTAGAGAAGATAGACTTAAGTTCAGAAATGCTGCTTTAGGCGCTTGGGAAGAATGGAAGAAAAAATCTCCTGAAGCTGCCGCTCTTATTGAGATACACAAAGCTTATATGAAAGCTAACGGTATCCTATAATTATTAGCAACATAAAAAAATATTGAAGGGCCTGAAAAGGCCCTTCTTAATAAACAATTTTTTTGCCAATGAACGATAAAGAGCTTCAAGACAAACAATTAAAAGAGCAAAGTGAAAAAGTTGCAAGTAAAGACGATTTTCCAATATTTTGGATAGATAGAATTTCTCTATTTTTAAGCCATACAATAAAATATTTAATTCCTGTAATAGTACTTGTGATGATGTACGAAATTTTCATGAGATATGTATTATTTAAACCTACTTTATGGGCTAATGAATTATGCTTATGGTTGGCTGGTGTTTGTTATTTAGTTGGCGGGATATATGCAACAAGATTAAGAAGCCATATAAGAATAGTATTATTATATGATTATGTCAGTAGACCGACACAGCGAATTTTTGATCTAATTAGCACTATAGTTATTGTTCTTTTTGCGGGGGCTGTAATTTATGGTGGTATGGAGGATGCTTACAGATCATTTGTAAACTGGGAGAGATTTGCAACGTATTGGGACCCACCGATACCAGCTACTATGAAACCACTTACACTAATATGTGTATTTCTTATTGCACTTCAGTCTATTAACAATTTAATAATTGATTGGAGAAATCCTAAAGAAAGACAATACGATCCCGCTAAAGATTTAGAATAATATGGAATTTGAAATAGGAACACTCTCGATAATACTGATTGTTGGATTGCTAGCTCTTATAGCTATTGGTGTTCCAATGGGTTTTGCCTCAGGTTTTATGGGTGCTGTACTCGTATTTTTATATATAGGTGAGCATGCATTAGGAATTTTACTTTCAA
>CABYJT010000046.1 GCA_902519455.1 uncultured Pelagibacteraceae bacterium | reverse complement strand
AAGCCATTTTCTTGGAGAAAAAAATGGAGACTTAATTGGGAAAAAGTTAAGTATTGCTCTAAGAGATGCGCCTCTAGTAATTAATTATTGTGTATTGCTTTTTCTAGGATCTTTAAGTGTTTTTAAAATTTTTGATAACCCTGTAATTTTTAAACTATAATAAATCACATAAATTAAAGTCAATCCTAAAGCCATTGTAGATAGAAACACAAAGATAGCTGTCAAAATCTTTTCTTGGAACCAGTTCTCTACTCCAGAATTAGAATAATAAAGTATATTCCAAAACGCGACGAAAATTAACTCATATATAATTATTATTTTGAACATATGGTTGATATAGTTCTCAATATAATTAATACTATTCAATTCTTGTCGCATGTCGATAAAAATTTATGTGATAAAACAATGAAAAATAGATGAAAAAAGTAATTTGGATAACTGGCGGCAGCAGTGGAATAGGAAAAGCAGTTGCATTAAAGTTTGCAAATAAAGGATGGCAGGTAATTATATCATCAAGACGTGAGGATGTTTTAAAAAATATTTCAGATAAAAATGAAAATATTGATTATTTGAAATTAGATATCGTTGATTATGAAGCATGTAATTCAGTTTTTAAAACTATTGTAGAGAAATACAATAAGGTTGATATTTGTTTTTTTTCTACTGCAATTTATGAGCCTGAAAAAGAAAAGGATTTTGATCTTCAGAATATAATTGATGTTACAAATGTGAATTATATTGGAACCATAAATTGTATTAAAGCTGTTGAAAAATATTACAAAGAAAAAAGGCAAGGAGTTATATCTATTGTTTCTTCTACTGCAGGATACAGAGGATTGCCAAATTCAACTGCCTATGGGCCCGCAAAAGCTGCTCTTATTAATTTAGCAGAAAGTTTATATCTTGATTTTCAAAGATATGATGTTCGCGTTTGTCTGGTCAGCCCTGGCTTTATCAAAACAAGACTTACAGATAAAAACACATTTAAAATGCCCTTTTTAAAAACTACACAATATGCAGCTGAACAGATTTATGATGGTTTAATAAATAAAAATTCATTTGAAATAGCTTTTCCAAGAAGTTTATTTTTAATATTAAAATTTTTTAAGATTTTGCCGAATGGGATCTACTTATATTTGATAAGAAAAATGACGAAGCTACAAAAAAAATAAATTTAATCTTTAACAAACATTACAGTTAATTCTGCAACTTTAATACCAAACTTTGTCATTTTTGCTCTATTTATTGCAACTCTCTCATCTTGCATAAAAATCCAATCATCAAAAGTTATTTTCATTTCTCTTCCCTTAACCGGAACCAATAAAACATATTCGAATTTAAATGCAGGACCATAAGAGAAACCTTTCGCAGTTCCAACTACATCTCCTGCAGTGCCTTCATAGTTGTGTTCGTCGATTTTATTGATTGTCCATTTTCTATTTTGAATTTCTCCATCATTCCAAACAAATTTTTCATCAAGTATCAATTGTTTTCCATCCCATGTTCCATCTAGGTCTGCAGAAAATTGCCTTGTCACTTTACCTGATCTATTTTGTAAAATTCCCCATGCCTTTACATTTCCAGATAAATACTCTTCAATTATTAATCTAGGTTTTTGGTTTTTGAAATCTTCTGGTTTCATTGCTTGGTTTGATGAACAACTTGTAATCAATACTGTAATTATTATCAATAAGAAATATTTTATTTTCATAATATTATTTATTTTTGAAGAGCAAATTGGATTAAGTCTATATTTTTAGATTTAAAACCTGCTTCACAATATGATAAGTAAAAATTCCACATTCTTTTAAAAGTATTGTCAAAGCCTTGGGATGAAATTTGTTCCCACTTTTCTAAGAACTCTTCTCTCCAAATATTAAGTGTATTTGAGTAATGATCACCATAAGAATTACAATTCTCAAACTTAAGTCCAGATTGGTTTGCTAGATTTACTAATTCATTTTTACTAGGTAAAAAACCACCAGGAAAAATATATTTTTGGATAAAATCAGTTTTACTTTTATATCTATCATAGATAGAATCATCTATAGTAATTGATTGTATAGCTGCAGTTCCGCCATCGACTAAGTTTTCTTTTATAGTATTAAAATAATTTTTTAAATAACTCTGTCCTACTGCTTCTATCATTTCTATAGAAGCTATTGAGTTATAATTATTTTTAACATCTCTAAAATCTAACATTTGTATATTTATTTTCTCATTCAAACCATTTTTGTGAATTCTTTCTTTTGAATATTCGTATTGTTTTTTGGAAATTGTTATACAATCTAACTTTACATCATAATTTTTTCCAATATATTCAGCAAATCCTCCCCACCCGCAACCAATCTCAAGCATCTTATCGCCTGATTTAGGCCTTACAAGACTTGAGAGTTTTTTATATTTATTTATCTGAGCTTTTTCCAAATCATTACTATCATCAAAAATTGCACTTGAATAAGTTAGGGTTTTATCAAGCCATAATGAGAAAAATTCATTCCCTAAATCATAATGTTTTCTAATGTTTTCTTTACTCCTAGATCTATTATTTTTAATAAATAAACCTTTGATTTTATTAAATATTGAAAGATCGAAAGAGCCAGAAAATTTATGAACTATTTTTATATTTTTTGCCGCTAGCTCTATAAGATTAGTTAAATTACTTGTCTCAAAATAATTATCCATATATGCTTCTGCCAGACCTACACTTCCATTTTTGATAATTTTAAAAGTTAACCCTGGTTTATTTATTTTTAGATCAGCATTTAATTTTTCATTACCATTTCCGAAGGTATATTCTTTTCCATCATGGTTTATTATTTTTAAATTTCCATGTTTAATAAATTTTAGTGAGTTAAAGACAATTTTGTCTGATAATTTATTCAAATTCACTTTTTTCTACCGAACTATTATTTTTAATATTTAGTTTTTTTTTAATAAACTTTATTCCTTTTAACCATAGTTTAAATGCCTCATAGTGGATTGCGACAATAACTTTAAATGTCATCAAGGGGTGAAAAATATAGGAAACGAATAGATTTTTATTACTAAATTCTTTTGCGGTACCGTCCTGGGATGCGAATAAAAGTTTACCATCAATATCTGATTGATCAATTATAATTGATATTTTATTTGAGGGCTTATTTACTCTAAATTTGTAATTACAATCCATATTTATGAAGGGTGATACATGAAATTTTTTTGCACAACTATTTCTTAAAGTTTCATTATCTTCGGCTTTGAAAATGTATGTGTGTTGTTCACCAAATGTATTTTTAACCTCATAAAATAATGAGATTATCTTATCGTACTTATCATATATAAAGAAAACACTTAGAGGATTAAATACATAACCTAAAATTCTT
>CABYJT010000045.1 GCA_902519455.1 uncultured Pelagibacteraceae bacterium | reverse complement strand
AAAAGAAGGGAAAAATTATTCTTCAAACAGGATATGGTCCTAGTGGCTTACCGCACATTGGTACCTTTGGTGAAGTGGCAAGAACCTCAATGATTGTTAATGCTCTAAATCATTTATCAGATCTCCCTAAAGAAATAATTACTTTTTCTGACGATATGGATGGACTTAGAAAAGTTCCTGAAAATATTCCTAATCCTGAAAAACTTGAAGAAAATCTTCATAAACCATTAACTCAAGTTCCAGATCCTTTTGGAAAATTTAACAGTTTTGGAGAGCATAACAATGAAATGTTAAAAAATTTCTTAGATAAATTTAAGTTTGAATACAGTTTTAAAAGTTCATCAATTTTATATAAGTCTGGTTTTTTCAATGATACATTAAAATTAATATTAGAAAATTATGAGGGAATAATGAATATAATTATTCCTACCCTTGGTAAAGAAAGACAAAAAACATATTCTCCATTTTTACCAATATGTCCGGATAAAGGGATTGTATTAGAGATACCAGTCACAGAAATAGATACAAAAAATTCAAAAATAATTTTTGATAATAACGGCAAAAAATTAGAACAAAGTATTTTAGATGGAAATTGTAAATTACAATGGAAAGTAGATTGGGCTATGAGATGGTATGCACTTGATGTAGATTTTGAAATGTATGGAAAAGATTTGATTGAGAGTGCAATTTTATCTACAAAAATCATTAAATTATTGGGCAAGTTAAATCCATCTGGCTTTGCATATGAGTTATTTTTAGATGAAAAAGGTGAAAAAATATCTAAGTCAAAAGGAAATGGTATTACGATCGATCAATGGTTAGAGTATGCATCACCTGAAAGTCTCTCCTTGTATATGTACCAGAATCCAAAGAGAGCGAAAAAACTTTATAGAGAAGTAGTACCAAAGGCTGTCGATGAATATCTTGATTTTATTGAAAAAGGTAAAACTCAAAACGAACTTCAAAAACTAATGAACCCTGTTTGGCATGTTCATAATTCAAAGATACCAGAGGAAAATTCAATTATGTCCTTCTCAATGCTTTTAAATTTAGTTGAGACCAGCAATGCTGATAATAAAGAATTACTTTGGAAGTTTGTAAAGAAATATAAGAAAGATATTGATGAGGATATGTATCCTATTTTTGACAAATTAATATCTTATGCAATTAAATATTTTAATGACGTTATAAAATCTAAAAAGATTTATAAAAAACCAAATGAAAGCGAAAAAATTGCTTTAGACGCTTTAGTAAACTCTTTAGATAACTGCGATGACGCAATGAAGCCAGAAGATATTCAGACTACCATCTATACAGTCGGCAAAGAGAATGGTTATAAAGAAAATTTGCGTGATTGGTTCAAGTTAATTTATGAGGTAGTTTTTGGGGTAGAAAATGGACCACGATTTGGTTTTTTCATAAGCTTTTTTGGGGTTCAAGAAACTAAAGAATTAATAAAAAGTAAATTAGAAAATGTTTAATATTTTAAGACCACTAATTTTTAAATTTAGCCCTGAAGTAGCCCATTCTTTAGCAATAAAAGCACTAAAGTTAAATAATATTCCTTACTCAAAACCTAAAGATAATCATATTTTAGAAATAACTTTTTGTGAAAAAAAATTATCTTCACCAATCGGTGTTGCTGCTGGGTTTGATAAAAATGCTGAAGTATATAATCCTCTGTTTAATCTTGGATTTGGTTTTGTTGAAGTAGGTACAATTACTCCAAAGCCTCAATTTGGTAACCCTAAACCAAGAGTTTTTAGACTTGAAGAAGATGAAGCTCTTATAAATAGATTAGGTTTTAATAATTCTGGTTCAGAACAAATTAGTAAGAGAATAAAGGAAAATAATAAAAAAGGTTTTTTAGGAATAAATATTGGACCAAATAAAGACTCCAAGAATAGAGTCGATGATTATTTAATTTGTTTTCGTAAATTTTATAATTTAGCTGATTATATAACTATAAACATTTCCTCACCAAATACAGAAAATTTAAGAGACTTTCATAACCAGGATGAACTAAATTCATTGATTGACAAACTAAAAAATGAAAAAAAAGAGTTAAATTCAAACATTCCACTAGCAATCAAAGTATCACCTGATCTTAATGATGATCAAATTAATGAAGTATCAAAGATAATTATGGAACAAGAAATAGGAATTATTATTGTTTCCAATACCACAGATAAGAATAGAGAAAATTTAAAAAATATAAATAAATTAGAAAAGGGTGGCCTGTCAGGCAAACCAATTGAAAAGATTTCAAATGAGGTAATTTCTAAATTTTATAAAATTCTAAAAGATAAAACAAAAATAATAGGAGTGGGTGGTGTTAGCAATGGACAAGATGCTTTTGAAAAAATCACTTCTGGTGCAACACTCGTTCAATTATATACTGGAATGGTTTATAGAGGTCCTCGTATAGCTTCAAAAATAAGTAAAGAATTAATTGATTTATTAAAAAATAAGGGGTTTAAAAATGTTTCAGAGGCTGTTGGAACTAAAAATTAATCTTGACGCGATAAGATTCAGATCCTATACAAGTTCATAATTTATGTCTAAAAAATGCGAACTTACTGGAAAAATCCCTCTAAAGGGTCATAACGTTAGTCATGCTAACAATAAGACTAAAAGAAGATTTCTTCCAAATCTAAAAAAAGTTAAGTTTAAAAGTGAGCTACTTAAGAGAAGTTTAAGATTAACAGTCTCAAATGCTGGTGTTAGATCAGTAGATAAAAAAGGCAGTTTTGACCAATTTCTTATTTCAGCCAAGTCTAGAGATTTATCATTAAGACTAAAAAAATTAAAAAAATCCTTAGTCAATAAATCGGCATAATGAATAGAGTATTTTTAACACTCTCATTTTTAATGGGATTGGTTGTATTGGCATCTAATTATTTAGTCCAATTTCCAATTCAATATTACGGTCTTCAAGAAATTCTTACATATGGAGCATTCAGTTATCCAGTAGCTTTTTTAATAACTGATCTAGCAAACAGATCTTTTGGTAAATTAGTTGCTAGAAAAATTGTATATATAGGATTTACAATAGGTATTTTGTTTACACTAATTTTCTCAACAAATTTTGCAGATTTAATTTCAGTAAGAATAGCAATTGGCTCAGGAACAGCATTTATTATTGCTCAATTACTGGATGTACAAATATTTGATCAATTAAGACAAAAAAAATGGTTTATTGCGCCACTTACCTCTTCATTAATTGGTTCTACCGTTGATACATTTTTATTCTTTTCGATTTCATTTTATGGAACAGGAATACCTTGGGTGACACTTTCATTAGGAGATTTAGCAGTAAAGATTTCTGTAGCCTTAGTAATGTTGATACCTTTTAGATTATTATTAGGTACTTTAAAAGCTGCGTAATTTAAATTTTTGGCTCTTGTTGAGTCATGCAATGAATAGCTCCAAAACCCCAAATTAAATCACTACAATCAATAGCAATAACTTCTCTATTTGTAAAAAATTTTCTAAAAATTTTTAT
>CABYJT010000044.1 GCA_902519455.1 uncultured Pelagibacteraceae bacterium | reverse complement strand
TTGTTGCTAACATTTACAGAGTCTATACCCCATAATTTTACTGCTCTGATATAAAAAGGAACTACAGAAGTATTTAATTTGTTAGTCCCACTTGCATTACCACAAACAGCTACAATTCCTTTTAATCTTGTTTGAGATATTGCATTTGCTAGAATATTTCCACCAACAGTATCCACAACACCATCCCAAGTACCTTTACCAATTAACCTTGGTTCACCTTCAAATTCTTTACGATCTAAAACAGTTTTTGCTCCTAATTCTTTTAAATAATCAGCTTTTTCAGGTTTTCCTGTGATTGCAGTTACATTACATCCCATTTTAGATAAAATATTTACAGCAACCATCCCTACACCACCCGTTGAACCTGTTACAAGGACATCGTTCACTTTACTTTGTAGTAATAATTCTTCTTTTGCTTTAACGGCAAATGCGCACAACATTGCTGTAAAGCCAGCAGTACCCATCATCATTGCTTGCTTTAAATCAATACCTGAGGGTTTCTTTATAAGAAATTCTTTTTTGACTCTTGCATATTGAGAGAATCCTCCATGAAATAATTCTCCAACTCTGCAACCAGTAAGTATTACCTCATCACCTTCTTTAAATTCATCAGACTTGCTTTCTGCTACTGTACCTGAAAAATCAATTCCAGGAATTCTTGGAAACTCTTTTACTAATTTTGCACCATCTTTTAAAATCAAAGCATCTTTATAATTTAAATCAGAGTATTGTATTTTTACTAAAACCTCTCCTTCGTTTAAAAAATCAAAATTTAATTCTTTAACCTCTTGAGAAAAATTTTCACCATCCTGGTTTATGACCAGAGCTTTGAAAGTTTCAGGCATGTATAATTAAACTCTATTTTGCTATAAATCGCAAATATCTATTCTGATAACTAAGATCGTCTTTAAATTGACCTAAATAAAAATTAGTAACAGTTGTAGCTTGTTCCTTTTTAATACCTCGCATAGTCATACACTGGTGAGTTGAGTCAATTGTTACTGCAACCCCTTTTGCATCTAGTGATTCCATTAATGTATTTGCGATTTGAACTGTTAATCTTTCCTGTGTTTGAAGCCTTTTTGAAAAAACTTCCACAACTCTTGCAATTTTGCTGAGTCCAACAACTCTCTCATTTGGAATATAAGCAACATGTGCGATTCCAATAATAGGTGCCATATGATGTTCGCAGTGACTTTGTACAGAAATATTTTTTTGAACTACCATATCGCTGTAACCTTCAACATCCCCAAAAGTTTTGCTTAAAATTTCTTTAGGATCCTCTTTGTAACCTTTAAAGTACTCTTTGAATGCTTTCGTAACCCTTTTTGGAGTTTCTAATAAACCTTCTCTAGATGGATCTTCACCTAGCCATTTTAAGATTTTAACAAACGCTTCACGTGCCTCTTCGTCTGTTACAATCTCAGTATTTTTGTTATTTTCGTTTTTTACTAATTTCATGATGGGTTTTTATATATATAAATCCTTAAATTTAAAATATTTAATATATTCAGTAATATGTTAGATATTGCGACTTATATATGTTTAAAAAAAGAGAAAATGTCGCTGATATAGAGGAAGGTAACCTATTATCTCCAAAATTCGATAATGATGGTTTAATCCCTGTAATTACATCATGTGCTGAAACTAAAGAGATTCTAATGCACGGTTATATGAATGTTGAAGCTTTAAAATTAACAATAGAAACAAAAGAAGCTCACTACTGGAGCAGGTCTAGAAAAGAAATTTGGCATAAAGGAAAAACTAGTGGCTTTACACAAAAAGTAAAAGAAATAAGAATTGACGATGATCAAGATGCAGTTTGGATAACTGTAGATATTGGTAATGGTGCAAGTTGTCATGTTGGTTACAGATCATGTTTTTATCGATCAGTACCTACAGGAAAAATTGAAAATGGACGTAAAGTAGAAATGAAATTTGAAGAAGAAAAGAAAAAATTTGATCCAGAAGTTGTTTATAAAGGACAACCTAATCCCACTAAAATTTAATGAGTGAGGCTCAAAAAAACGTTCTTGGTGAAGATCTAGAAGAATGTTCTAAAAATCCATTAACTGGTTGGTTCAGAGACGGTTGTTGTAATACAGATGAAAACGATCGAGGTTTACACACAGTTTGCGTAAAAGTTAATGATGAATTTTTAGAATGGTGCAAAGAGGCTGGTAACGATTTAATAACACCTCACCCTGAATTTGGTTTTCCTGGATTGGTAGATGGAGATAATTGGTGTGTATGTGCCAGTTGGGTTGCAAGAGCTTTAGAGGCGGGAATTGGATGCTCTATATATTTGAAAAAAACTCACGTTAATACTTTAAAGTTGGTACCAATTGAAACTTTAAAAAAATTTGCAATAGATCTTTCTTAATTACATATTTCCATACTTAGGTCCACCCCCACCTTCTGGCGTGACCCATGTAATATTTTGTGATGGCTCTTTGATATCACAAGTTTTACAATGAATGCAATTTTGAGAATTAATTACAAATTTCTCAACATCATTTTCTTTTTGAATTTCATAAACTCCAACTGGACAGTATCTTTGCGCAGGCTCATCGTATTTACCTAAAGTATATTTTATTGGTAAATCTTTATCTTTAAGTTGAAGATGTACTGGTTGATTTTCAGCATGATTAGTTCCTGTTAGATAAACTGAACTTGTTTTATCAAATGTAATAACATTATCTGGTTTTGGATAATCTATTTTTGGCATTTCACTTGCTGGTTTTAAAGTTTCGTGATCAGCATGTTTGTGTCTAAGTGTAAATGGCAATCTTCCTTTAAATAAAATTTGATCAATCCCTGTAAATATTATTCCAAGAATTAAACCCCAGCTAAAGCTAGGTTTAACGTTTCTAGCCTCATATAACTCTTTATAAACCCAACTTTTTTTGAATTTTTCCTCATAGATAGATAATTCTTTGCTTGATTTTATGTGATCAATAATAGTTTCCGCTGCAATCATTCCACTTTTCATTGCAGTATGTGATCCTTTAATTTTAGGCATATTTAATGTGCCTGCATCACAACCAACTAATAATGCACCTGGCATAAACATCTTTGGTAGACTTTGAAAACCTCCCTCTATAAGTGCTCTTGCGCCATATGAAATTCTTTTACCACCATCCAATATCGATCTAATCGCAGGATGAGTTTTAAATTTTTGAAATTCATCAAATGGAGAAAGATGAGGATTTTTATAATCAAGACCAATGACATATCCTAAAAATATCTGTTTATTTTCAGCATGATAAACAAAACTTCCACCATATGTACTATTATCTAATGGCCAGCCTGCTGTATGCATCACTAGGCCTTCTTCGTGATTTTCTTCTTTTAATTCCCATATTTCTTTAAATCCTATTCCATACTGTTGTGGATCTTTTCCTTTATCTAAATCAAATTTTTTGATTAATTCTTTTCCTAAATGCCCTCTGCAACCTTCGGCAAAAACTGTAACTTTTGCATGAAGTTCCATTCCTGGTTCATAACCGTCTTTTTTATTTCCTTCTTTATCTAAACCCATATCTTGAGTTGCTACACCCTTAACGGAATCATCTTCATTATATAAAACTTCACTTGCGGGAAAACCAGGAAATATTTCAACTCCAAGACTTTCAGCTTGTTC
>CABYJT010000043.1 GCA_902519455.1 uncultured Pelagibacteraceae bacterium | reverse complement strand
AATTAATTATTCTATAGTCCTCTTCATGTCCTTGCTATCAGTTTATGTTTTTATGAGTATTCTAAAATAAAAAAAACTCCAGCAGCTTTCACCGCTGGAGTTAAATTTAACAAATATTATCTTTGTTTTTTGTCTTTGAATTTTCCACCTTTAATTTCTTTTTCAATAAAGGCACCTGATGCTTCTCCAACATCAGTAAATTCAACACTAGATGCACCTTCGTAGTTAACTGCTTTACCGCTAGCAAGTAAATCTAATGCTTTTTTTAATTCTCCAGGATATATTTTTTCTCCTGGAGCATTTGCAACTGACATTACATTTGCTTGAACAGTAGCTCGATCAGCTTTACCACCTGCTTGCATAGCTAAAACTATTAATGCTGCTGCATCGTAAGATTCTGAAGTATAAGGTCCAGATGAATCAATTCCTGCTCCACCAGCTACACCTTTAAATATTGTAGCACCTTTACCCATTGATCCTGGCAAAGATCCAAATGATTTGTTTAGATCATTTCCGAATCTGTCAGTTAAAGAGTCACCGATCATTCCATCGGATAAAACAAATACGTCAAACGCACCTGAGTCTAATGAACCATCAATGATACTTCCACCAGCTTGGTCTAAGTAACCTAACACAGCTAAAGCATCGCCACCTGCTGCTGCCAATGTTGCAACTTCAGCACCGTAGTCTCCTTTACCTTCTTCATGAGCTGTAACAACTGTTACGTTGATTCCATGAGCTTTAACAGCTGCAACATATACATCTGCTAAACCTTTACCGTAGTCGTTGTTAGTGTGTGTAACTGCAATACTTTTAACTTTTCTATCTTTAGTAATATCTGCTAATACTTGACCACCTCTTGCGTCAGATGGAGCAGTTCTAAAGAAATATCCATTATCATTAAGATCAGTTAATCCTGGAGAAGTAGCTGATGGTGAAATCATAACTACACCATTTGGAACAGCAACGTTAGTTGCAATAGCTCCAGTTACACCAGAACAATCAGCACCCATAATTGCTACTACACCGCCAGATATTAAACCTTCTGCAGCAGCTGTTGCAGCGGCTGAGTCAACACAAGTTGAATCTGCTCTCTCAACAGAAATCTTCTTTCCTCCAAGTAATGAGCCTGAATCTGAAGCTTCTTTAAATGCAAGCTCTGCTGATGCAGCCATTGCTGGAGTTAGGGATTCAATAGGACCTGTAAATCCTAAAATAATTCCCATTTTAATGCCATGTCCATCTGAATATGCTTTAGTTGCAAAGCAAGAAACAAATACAAACATCGCTAATACTAGTTTTTTCATATATTCCCTCTAATTGTTAACAATTTATATAAACAAAATTAAATCCTATTGATTTTAATTTTCAATGAGAAAATTATCTCATTTTTTGAGCAAAAAACACTGAAGTAATGACAATTATTCCTCCAATTACTGTTACTAGAGATGGAATCTCACCAAAAATAAAAAAAGTAAGGATTAAACCAAATACAGGGAATAAAGCGTAGAATGGCAATACCATATCAAGAGGATAAAATTTATAAAGATAGAACATCATTAAATGTCCAAGCAAAGAAATAATTGCTCCAGCGTATAAAACTGTGAACCAACTTCCTAAACTTATATTTTTTATTGTTTGAAATGTATTTCCCTCAAATATTGCAGACAATATTATTAAAATTATAAATCCTGTGAAGCTCATTATAGTATTTGTAAATTTAACATCTAATTCTTTTAAATATCTCGAAAATACTTGGGATAGTCCGTAGAAAAAAGCCATACCACAAATAAGAAGTGATCCTATTATTTCGTCTACTACTTTTGGGTCGAATGCGAGTATGACAATACCAAAAAAAGATATCATAATTAATATCCATTTTTTATAACTTATTTTTTCATCTAAAAATATTGAGCTTAATATAATTCCAAAAGGAATTGAAAGTTGAGCCCCTATTGTAATTGGCGCAAGTATACTTGATGCATTTATAGATAAATATAAAAACATATTTACCGCAACACCAAAACATAATGAAAACCCAATTAAGGGAATAATATATTTGTTATCTATACTTTGAATTTTAAAAAATGGAATTAAACAAATAAAAACAATAGCCATTCTTAATGAACCAAAAAGAATTGGTGGAATAGTGTCGTTCAATCCAAGCTTACCAGTTGGATATGCACTTCCTAATAAAAATACAACAAATAAAATAAGTAAAGTATGTTTTGCAGACAAAAATTATCTTATAGAGAAAGGATCTAAAGTTGGTTCATCAGATGTGTAATACCAAGTTGTCTTAACTCTAGTATAATCCTTTATTGAGTCCATTCCCGCTTCCTTTCCATATCCACTATCTTTAATTCCACCAAAAGGTGCTGAAGGAGAAATCAATCGATAAGTATTTACAAACGTTATACCTGCTCTAATTGCATTAGAAACTCTTAGACCTCTAGAGAAGTCACTTGTATAGACCCCAGAAGATAATCCATATTGATTATCGTTCATTTTCTCTATTACCTCTTTTTCCGTATCAAATTTCATAACTGATAAAACTGGTCCAAAAAGCTCGTTTTCTGCAGTTGGAAGATTATGATTATCACATTCAATTATTGTAGGAGGAAAGTAGTATCCCTCATTTGAAAATGGATGCCTTTCACCACCACACTTTATTTTTCCACCTTGTTCTGTGGTTTTTTTTATGTTTTTTTCAATAATTTCTAATTGTTTATAATTACTTAATGGTCCCATTTCTGTGTCTGGATCCATTGGAGCGCCAACTTTTATTTTTTCAGCTCTTTTTGTGAGTTTGTCAAGAAACTCATCGTAAATTCCTTTTTGTAGATATAACCTTGAACCAGCAATACAACTCTGTCCGCTAGCTCCAAATATTCCTGCAGTAATTCCATTAATAGCATTTTCTTGATGAGCATCATCAAATACTGCAACAGGACTTTTCCCTCCAAGTTCTAAGCTTACTTCTGATAAATTTTCTGCTGAATTTCTAATTATATGTCTTGCAGTTTCGGGTCCTCCTGTAAAAGCAACTTTTTCAACTAAATTATGTGTAGTTAAAGCCTTTCCACATGGGTCTCCAAATCCTGTAATAACATTAACAACTCCTTTAGGAATACCAGTTTCTTCAATAAGTTTTGCAAATTCAAACATTACTGCTGGAGCAAGTTCTGATGATTTAATAACCACCGTGTTTCCCATAGCTAAAGCAGGCGCAAGTTTTGTAGCTGTTAAAAACATTTGAGAATTCCATGGAACAATCGCAGCGATAACACCAATAGGTATTCTTGAAGTTATGGCTTGAATATTTGGTTTATCTATTGGCAGAACTGTGCCCTCGACCTTGTCTGCCATACCTGCATAATAATCATAATACTCAGCAATATAATTTGCTTGTTTATTTGTTTCTCTATAAAGTTTTCCAGTATCTATAGTTTCAATTTTTCCAAGTAATTCTGCGTTATCTCTAAGCTTATTTCCAATAGCTCTTAGAAACTTTGCTCTTTCACGCGGTAATATTTTAGGCCAATCTCCTTCAAAGGCTTTTTGAGCTGCTTGAACTGCTTTATCTACATCAGAAGCACTTGCCTCAGGAACAATTGCCCATGGTTTATTATCCTCTGGATTTAAAGTTTCAAAAGTTTTTTTAGTATCAGAGTCAACCCACTC
>CABYJT010000042.1 GCA_902519455.1 uncultured Pelagibacteraceae bacterium | reverse complement strand
AATGATGCTCTTTTTAGAATTGAGATTAGGAAAAAATTAAGAGAAATGTTTAATTTGGGATTTCATGATGCATTTAGATATATTTATCCAGATAAAGAAGAATATACTTTTTGGGATTACACAAGTGGTGCTTGGCAAAAAAATAATGGAATGCGGATTGATCACTTTTTAGTGACTAACAGTTTACTGAATAATATTAAGGATGTTAAAGTTAATAAATATCCAAGAGGTAGAGAAAAACCATCTGATCATACACCGATTGAATTAGAATTAGCTTAAAGATTTTATTTTATTAACTAGATCCTCATTAATATGTCTAGGTCCTTTATCTAATCTATTCTTATGTCTTCTTTCACCAGGAAGTCTGACATCACCCATTGATTTCATTTTTTCAAAAAATTTAGATGAATGATCATCCCAATTATTTTGTGATAATTTATCTGGAGATATAGCTAAAATGAACTCTCCCCCACTTGGAGGACCTCCATCATTATTATCCTTCTCAGCTGTCTCATAACTAAAATTATCGCCTACTAAGGCACCTGCAAGCAATTCTACCATCATCGCAATCCCTGAGCCTTTATAGCCGCCGAAAGGCAACAAAACACCCCCATCTGCGATCTCAGCAGGATCAGTTGTATCTTTTCCCTCTTTTGTAAGTCCTGTTCCTAATGGAACTTTATGACCTTCTCTTTTAGCAACTTGAACTTCACCCATAGCCATTGATGCTGTTGCCATATCGTAAACGACTGGAGGTTTGTTTTTTCTCGGCCAAGCAAATGATATTGGATTTGTTCCAAACAAAGGTTTAATTGCTCCAGTAGGTGCTACAGCAGGTTTGTAAGATGTGCATGCAAAAGCGACCAAACCCTGTTCTGCGATCATTTCAGTTTCAGGCCACATAGCTGCCATATGATGCGAATTTGTTATTGCTAAAATCGCAATACCACTTTCTTTAGCAAGTTTGATTAGTTCTGGAATACTCTTTTTTAAAACTACAGGAGCTAAGCAATTATTTCCGTTTGCTTTAATAACTGATGCTGATATTTTTTTTATATCCGGTTTGCCTTTACCATTAATTTTTCCACTTTTTAATCCTGCTACGTAAGCTGGCACTCTGAATAAACCATGTGATAAGGATCCATCCTTCTCAGCTTTAGTAACCAAGTCTGCCATTATAGTTGCTGTTTCATTATCACAACCATTATTTAAAAAAGTATTTTTTGCTAAATTATAAATTTCATCTAGCTCTAAAGATATATTGCTCACACATCTATTAGATATTATTTAAAATTTATTTCAAATAGAATATTTATTTATTTTTATCTTCCCACTCAAAACGTGGAAAAGAGTCAAAGATTTTAAAAATACCATTTGACCATTGATTACAGACTTTTGAATACTCATCATCAGTAAGATTTAAGCACTTTTGTGATGCAATTTTATATTGGTCTTTTCTATAAACTGTAAAATCAATTGGTGGACCAACTGTTAAGTCACTTTTTAATGTTGAGTCCATTGATATTAAAGCACATCTTGATGCATCACCAACAGTGACTTCGGGTTTAATAACTCTATCTAAAATTGGTTTCCCGTATTTAACTTCGCCAATAACTAGATATGGTTTGCTATCGGCTGGTCTTATATAATTTCCTTGAGGATAAACTAAATATAATTCCATTGGTTGTCCCTTAATCTGACCACCAATAACAAAAGTAGATCCCAATAATACCGTGTCAGTATTTATACCTTTAGGTGCTGAATGTTCAATATTTAATGAACCAATATATGAAGCAATCTGATCAAAATTTTCACAAGTATTTAAATTCATTATTCCAGAGGAATTCTTCAAATCATTTTGAATTGATTTATAAACTGCTTGAGAAGTTCCTAAATTACCAGAAGTAACAATAATAATTGTTCTATCGCCTACATCGTACGTGAACATTTTTGAATAGATATTTACGTTATCTAAACCAGCATTAGTTCTTGAATCTGACGCAAAAACCAATCCATCTTGTGCTTTAATGCCAATACAATAAGTCATTTGAATAATTTACTATTGAATTATAACATTAATTAATAATCTATTAAAAGCATAACTGCTATATCTATTATGCATTTGCTTATTCTAGCCAATTATTAAACATTATATTGTTATGGTCTCTAAACTATGGAAAAACTATAATGCAAAAAATGCTTATGATGGTTATTTCACAAAAGATAATAAGCTAAGAAAACATGCAACTATAATTTCAGGTATCCTAGAAAGATACGGTAAGAAAAAACTTCAGGAAATAGAAAAGAATTGCCAAAGTACAATTAGTGCAAGAGGAATAAATTTTAGAGTTTATGCAGCTAACAATCGTGCGGAGGAAAAAAAATGGCCATTAGATATAATTCCTAGAATAATACCAAAAAAACAATGGAACAAAGTTTCAAAAGGTTTGCAGCAAAGAGTGAAAGCCTTAAACCTGTTTATTGATGATGTTTACAATCAAAAGAAAATTTTTAAGGATAATGTAGTACCAAAAGAAATAATTTTTAAATCTCCATTCTATGTAAAAGAATGTGATGGATTTTCACCAAAACATAAAGCCTGGTCAAATATTTCAGGAGTTGATTTAATAAGAAATTCTAATGGTGATTATTTAGTTTTAGAGGATAATTTAAGAGTTCCATCAGGTGTTTCTTACATGCTTGAGAATAGAATGGTAATGAGAGATGTTTTTCCGGAATTATTTACAAGATATAAAGTTGCTTCTATCCATCAATACACAAATAAATTATTTAATTGCATGGTTGAATGTATCCCTAAGAAAACATCAAATCCTCACATGGTTGTTTTAACACCTGGTATTTATAATTCAGCCTACTTTGAACATTCGTTTTTAGCAGAGCAAATGGGTATAGCTTTAGTGGAAGGAAAAGATTTGTTTGTTGAAAATGATATTGTCTATATGAAGACAGTCAAGGGACCCCTCAAGGTTGATTGTATTTATAGGCGATTAGATGACAATTTTTTAGATCCAAAAGTTTTTTTTAAAGGATCATTAATTGGTGTTCCTGGACTTTTTAAAAGTTGGAGAAAAGGAAATGTTGGTATTATTAATGCGATTGGAACAGGTGTGGCTGATGACAAAGTTGTTTATTCTTATGTTAATAAAATGATAGTTTATTATTTGGGAGAACAACCTATTTTAAATCAAGTAGAAACTTATTTATGTCACAACAAATCTGAGAGGGATTATGTAATTGAAAATATTGGTAAATTAGTTGTAAAGCCTGCAAATGCATCTGGGGGTTATGGGATCATGATTGGTCCAAAAGCTCCAAAAAAAGAAAGAGAGGAAGTAATTGCCAAAATTAAGAAAAATCCAAGAGAATATATTGCTCAACCATTAGAAACTCTTTCAACAGCTCCAACAATCACTGAAGATGATATAGAGCCTAGGCACCTTGATTTAAGACCTTTTGTTTTAAGTGGAAAAACTACATACGTAAGCACTGGTGGATTAACTAGAGTAGCTTTAAGAAAAGGCAGTACAATTGTAAATAGCTCTCAAGGTGGTGGTTCTAAGGATACACTTATTGTAGAAACATAATAATATTCATTTTATTTAAGAATTAATCGGCCTAAATTCATGTTGATGAAAAATAACATAATAATTTTTACTGATCTTGACGGAT
>CABYJT010000041.1 GCA_902519455.1 uncultured Pelagibacteraceae bacterium | reverse complement strand
TAACTCAATTATAAGAGAATGGGTTTTATTTGATGAAGTTGCAATATGGAAACAAATATTATTGAACCATGGTTAAAATAAAAACAACACATGTTGGTAGCTTACCAAGATCAAACGAACTCTCCAGTCTTCTTGCATCTAAAGATAATCAAGAAAAAATAGATATTGGCAACTTTGATGCATTGGTTAAAAAAAATGTATCTGAAGTTGTAAAAAAGCAAATCGATACTGGAATAGACTCTGTGAGTGATGGAGAGATGTCAAAAATAAGTTACGCAACTTATATAAAAGATAGAGTTGATGGTTTTTCTGGTGAAAGTGAAAGAAAAGCTCCAAAAGACTTAGATGATTTTCCATCTTTTAAAAAAAAACTTATCCTATCTGGTGGAACTCCAACTTATAAAAGACCATGTTGTACAAGTGAACTTAAAATAAAAGATGAAGATTCAATTAACAAAGATATTCTGAATTTTAAAAAAGCCTTAGAAAAAAATTCACATACTGATGGATTTATGAATTCACCATCTCCAGGAGTTATATGTAATTTTTTACCCAACAAATTTTATAAAAATGATGATGAGTATCTTGAGAAACTATCAGATATAATGAAGTTCGAATATGAGAAAATAACTGAAAGTGGCTTATCTATTCAAATTGATTGTCCGGATCTCGCATTATCAAGGCATATGATTTACAAGGAAATTTCTGAAAAAGATTTTTTGGAAAGAGCTAATAAACATGTGGAAGTTTTAAATAATTCATTATCAAATATAGATCCATCTAAAGTAAGAATGCATATTTGCTGGGGTAATTATGAAGGACCTCATACTCATGATATTGGTTTAGATAAAATAATTAGATTAGCTTTTAAAGCCAATGTTAGTAAATATTTGATAGAGTCTGCTAACCCTAGACATGCTCATGAATGGGAAGTATTTGAAAATATAAAAGTACCCAAAGATAAGAAGATTATTCCAGGGGTTATTGAGTCCACTTCTAACTTTATTGAACATCCAGATGTTGTAAAACATAGAATTTTAGCTTTTTCTAGAGTACTAGAGCCAAATCAATTAATGGCAGGAACAGATTGTGGATTTAGTACCTTTGCAGGCTATGGAAATGTAGATGAAGATATTGTTTACAAAAAACTTGAAGCACTTGTCGCAGGTGCTGAACTTGCGTCAAAACAAATCTAATTTTTACTTTTATAAACTTAAGCGTATATGTATATTTTTTACAAGTAAAACTAATTAATATTAACAAAAGAGAGAATAATATGAAAAAAATACTAGTTACTTTATTGTTTTTACTTTTTGGAACAGTAGCTAACGCTGACTGTAACATTAAAAGTGGATCAATAAATATTTTAGCAAATGATTTTCCTGCTCTAAGAACTTTAGTTGAAACTGCAAAAGAATGTAAAGGAAGTGCTGACTTTAAAGTCACTCACTCAGCTGAACACAACAAAATTGCAGTACCAGCTTTAACAGCAAATCCTTCTGAGTTTTCAGTTAGAGTTGCTGCTAATAGTTCTATAGTTCCATTAATGAATGCTGATTTAATTAGACCAATGAATGATCTAGTTAAAAAATATGGAAAAGGAATTCAAGAATCACAACTTATTACAATTGATGGAAAAGTAATGGCTGTAGCATTTATGGCTAATACACAACATCTTTATGTAAGAACAGATGTATTAGAGGAAAATGGTATTGCTATTCCAAAAACTTACGAGGAAGTTGTAGCGGCTGCTGAAAAAATCAGAGCAGCTGGGAAAATGAAATATCCTTATGCAGCAGCTTACAAAGCAGGTTGGAACCTAGCTGAAGAATTTGTAAACATGTACATTGGTCATGGTGGTGAATTCTTTAAAGATGGTGGTGCGCAACCAAATATCAATAATGCTAAAGGTGTAGCAACTTTAAACATGTTAAAAAAACTGGCTGATTTAAGTAACCCTGATTATTTAACGCATGATAGTGAAGCTATCAAAGTTGAGTGGGAATCTGGAAATGTTGCAATTATGACTTTATGGGCATCTAGATCTGGAACATTACTTGATGATGAAGGTGATGCTAAAATAACTGCTGCTACTAAATTAGTTGCTCCTGCAACAGTTGGTGGTGGTAATATTCCTGCAGCAACACTTTGGTGGGATGGATTTACACTTGCTAAAAATAGATCTGACGCAGATGCTGAAGCTTCTTTTAGAGCAATGGCTCATGCAGCATCGTCAAAAGAGATGGTTGCAAAAGCTGCTGATCAAGCTGTTTGGTTAGTAGAAGGCTTTGTACCTGGTCCAAAATCTGTTGGAGTAATTGAAGCAGTTAAAATGGGAGCAAAACCTTATCCAATGTTGCCACAAATGGGATTAATGCATGGTGCTTTGGGTAGTGAAATTGTTGAGTTTTTGCAAGGAAATGAGTCAGCTGAGCAAGCATTGAAAGATGTTGAAGCTGCTTATATCACTAAAGCAAAAGAACAAGGTTTTCTATAAAATATAAATTAATTAAGTGGGGATATAACTATAACTATCCCCACTTATAAATTTATCATGCCCAATAGAAGTTTTTTCTGGTTTTTTTTCCCAGCAGGTTTAGCAATGATTTTATTCATTGGGCTGCCAATTATTTCAACAGGCATTCAATCTTTTTACGCTCAACACGATCAAATACTTATTGAAGTTAAAAAATGTGATCCATTTGGATGTAAAACATCAGTAGTTGTTGATCAAGAAGCTACTTCAAAAATTAAAGAAGAGAAGCCATTAGGAAAATTTAATGGTTTTGGTACATACATTGATAGAAATCACTTGGCATCTGATCAAGTGTCAGAATTTTGGAGTGAAAGTAAATCATTAGGTGAATTTATTGGCAAGGTAGGAAATCTTCCGTTTTACAAAGCTTTAGTATTTACGTTAACCTATTGTGTAATTGTTACACCATGCGTTCTGCTTTTAGGATTTATTATTGCACTAAGTCTAAACGCAATTTCTAGAAAAATTAGAGGTCCCCTTATTTTTGGTACAATTTTACCAATGATTGTAACTCCTTTGGTAGGTTCTCTAGTATTATTCTGGATGATCGATGCAGAAGGAATTATAGGTGCAAATCTTCAAATATTAATGGATGATCCTTACTTATCTGTTAAATCGTCAAAAGCTTTAACTTGGATTACAATTATTATTTATGGAGTTTGGCATCACTCCCCTTTTGCTTTTGTTGTTTTTTATGCGGCACTTCAAACTGTTCCACAAGAACCATTGGAAGCTTCAATTATAGATGGTGCTTCAAGATTTCAAAGAGTTAAACATATAGTTTTACCACATATATATCCTGTAGTTACCTTTGTTGCTTTAATTTCATTAATGGATAATTTTAGAGTATTTGAACCCATCATAGGTTTTAGTGCTGAAGGTAGTGCCCAATCTTTATCTTGGTTGATTTATGATAACTTAGTTAATGAGGAAGTAATTTTATTTGGATCAGCAGCAGCAACGTCGATTATGACTATTGTAGGAATTTCAATAATTTTAACGCCAGTTTTACTGAGAACTTGGAAAGAATTTAGAACAAATAGATAATTATGGATTTTGGATTAGATAAAAAATCAAACAGTTTAAAAACCTTCAACACAATATTTATAGTTATATGGTTGTTACTTGCATGTTTTCCATTTATTTGGACGTTTTGGGGATCCTTTAAAGTCAGAGCTGACTTTTTCTCAAGAGCTGATTGGTGGTATGCGATAACAGC
>CABYJT010000040.1 GCA_902519455.1 uncultured Pelagibacteraceae bacterium | reverse complement strand
CTGTTGAAACAAATAAAATAAATGGAATTTTATCCTTTTTTAGAATTGGCCATGCATTTAAATAAAAAGAAGAAAATGCATCATCTATAGTAAGTAAAATTTTTTTTTTTTCACTTACTTTATTAAATTCTAATTCAAAGTTTTCTGGATTTAAAAAAGAAAATTTATTTTCTCTAATAATATCCAAATGTTTTTGAAATACGTTAATTCTTATATTTGTTGATGGGTATTTATTTTCTTCAAATCTATGGTACATCAAAGCCAATATTCCCTTTTCATTAGGCTCATATTTTTTGTTTACAGTATCTGCATAAGCATTTAAAAAAAATATGTAAAAAATGATAAATTTAATAATTGATGCGGCTAATGAAAAAATTGTTTTTGTGATCATTGCTGATAAACAATCATATACTAGCAGACATATAAACAGTAGAGAAAACTTTGATAATTTTATGAAACTACTTTTGAAATTTTTGAATATAAAAAAAATTAAAATATCTGAAATTCATAGAATTTTTGTTAATTTAGGACCTGGTAAATTTAGCAGTCTTAGAATTTCCTTATCAGTAGCTAAAGCTATGTCGTTAGCAAATAGCGCTATTTTAATTGGTTTTAAATCCCAGGATTTAATCAATAAAAATTACAAAAATTTAATAGAATTAAATAAAAATAAAAGTTTGATAAAACCCTTATATTCGAGTTAGAATAAATTATGTCTGAAACTATAGAACAAATTTGTCAAAAAAAGGGAGTTAAACTTACTGATCAAAGAAAAATAATTGCTAAAGTTTTATCAGAATCAAAAGAAGTTTATGGTGAGTCTGATCACCCAGATGTTGATGAGTTATACCAAAGGGTATCAAAGCTAGATTCAAAAATAAGTATTGCTACAGTTTATAGAACTGTTAAGCTTTTTGAAGAATCTGGCATACTAACTAAGCACGATTTTAAAGGTGGAAAAGCAAGATATGAAACACTTGTTGAAAGTCATCATGATCATCTAATTGATATTAAATCAGGAGAAATTATTGAGTTCGTTGATGAAGAAATAGAAAAACTACAAAAAAAAGTTGCAGAAAAGTATGGATATAACTTAGTAGATCACAAATTGGAGCTCTATGGTATTAAAAAAAGTAAATGATAAAAATTTCACATTTATATTTAAAAGTTAAAATATGTTGAGTGGAAAAATTTTTATAAAAACTTTTGGTTGTCAAATGAATGAGTATGATTCTAATAGAATCTATGATTCAGTCAGCAAAATGGGTTTCGTAAAGACTACCAACCAATCGAATGCAGACTGTTATATTTTAAATACGTGCCACATACGTGATAAAGCTAAAGAAAAAGTTTACCACGAAATTGGTAGGGTAAAAAAATTATATAGAGATAAAAAAAAACCAATAATGGTCGTTGCTGGGTGTGTTGCACAAGCTGAAAACGAAGAAATGGTGAAGAGAGAACCATATATAGATATTGTTATAGGACCTCAATCTTATCATAAAGTTAATGACTTACTAAAAAAACATATAGTAAATCTAAAACAGGAAGAAACAGAATTTGATACTATTTCAAAGTTTGGATATTTTGATCAAATCAAAAATAATAATAATAAAATATCAACTTTTTTAACTATTCAGGAAGGATGTGATAAGTTTTGTCATTTTTGTGTAGTGCCTTATACTAGGGGGCCTGAGTATTCTAGACCATTTAATAAAATTTTATCAGAAGCAGAGCAATTAATAGAAAATGGTGCAAAAGAGATAACATTGCTTGGTCAAAATGTTAATGCTTATTCTTATACAGAAAATAGTAAAGAACACAGAATCTCTAATTTAATAAAAAAATTAGACCAATTTTCCGAATTAGAGAGAATAAGATATACTACCTCCCATCCGAGGGATATGACTGATGATTTAATTGATTGTTATTCGTCTAGTCAAAAATTAATGCCTTTTGTTCATTTACCTATTCAAAGTGGTTCTAATAAGATGTTAGAATTAATGAATAGAAAACATACTGTAGATGATTATTTAAAAGTTTATGAGAGGCTTAAAAAAATTGATAAAAAGATTGAGTTTTCCAGCGATTTTATTATTGGGTATCCAGGAGAAACCCAAAAAGATTTTGAAGATACACTTGATCTGATAAAAAAAATAAAATTTATAAATTCTTTTTCCTTTATTTTTAGTCCTAGACCTGGCACAAAAGCATCAAAATTAAAGATGATTGATAAAAACCTAGCTAAAGAAAGACTTACTTTAATTCAGGAAATATTATTTCATAATCAAAAAGAAAAAAATAAATCGTTGGAAAATACTACAGTTGATGTGCTTGTTGAAAATAAAATGGAAAAACAAAATAAATTATTTGGAAGAAATAAATATATTTCACCTGTAATTTTTGATGGGAACGAAAGACATATTGGTAAAGTTGTAAAAGTAAAAGTTCAAAAAAGTAACCAGAATACTTTATTTGGTTTACTAGATAAGAAAATGAAAGCCGCTTAAATTGAGTAACTTAAAAAAAAAAAAAATTATTTCAGAGTTAAAATATGTTTATTCTGAAAATAATACTTTAAGTATAATATTTCAAAATAACGATTTGTTACTTGGTGTAGCAGGTGAGTTTAATAATAATTTAAAAGAATTAGAGAAAATTACAAAAACAAGTTTGTACTCAAGAGGGAATTCTATCTTAGTAAAGAATGATCTAGAAAAGAATGAATTGATCAAAAATGCTATACAATTTTTGACCGAACAATTTTTAAATAATGGAACAATTGAAAAAAAAGATATAATTTCTTCAATAAATGAATTTATGATAGAAGAAAAAAATAACTCAAAAAAAAAAGTAGAGTATATAATTAAAACTCCAAAAAAATCTGTAATTCCAAGGTCTGAAAGACAGAAAGATTATGTTAGAGCTTTAAAGGAGTCAGATATAATTATTTCAGCGGGGCCAGCTGGAACTGGTAAAACCTTTTTGGCAGTTGCTGTAGGACTCACTATGCTATTAGATAAAAAAATTGAAAGAATCATTTTATCAAGACCAGCTGTTGAAGCTGGTGAGAGACTTGGATTTTTACCTGGAGATATGAGGGACAAGGTGGATCCATATCTTAGACCACTGTATGACTCTCTGTATGACTTATTAGATTTTGAAAAAATACAAAAAAAGATTGAAGTAGGTGATATTGAAATAGCCCCTCTTGCTTTTATGAGAGGAAGAACTTTAAAAAATTCATTTGCAATACTTGATGAGGCACAAAATGCAACAGATACACAAATTAAAATGTTTTTAACTAGAATAGGAGAGAATTCGAAGATAGTCATCAATGGAGACCCTTCGCAAATAGATTTACCAAATAAGTCACTATCAGGTTTACATAGATCAAAAAAATTACTTGGGAACTTAAAGGAAATTTCAGTAGTTGATTTTGATCATAAAGACGTAGTTAGACATCCTTTGGTATCCAAAATTGTAAAGGCCTATTCTGACCAAAGCTCCGAGGTATGATCAAGGCCAACGTGATATCTGGCCATCCAAATTGGAAAAAAATTATAAAAAAACCAAATGACTATTTAAAGAAAAGACTTAAAATATTGTCTAAATCACCTTTATTTAAAAAAAAAAACCATGAATTTTCTATACTTTTAACAAATGATATAGAAATGAAAAATTTAAATCATAAATTCAGAAAAAAAAATAAAACAACAGATGTTTTATCATTTCCAATTCAAATTAAAAATAAAAGAAAAATATATGTT
>CABYJT010000039.1 GCA_902519455.1 uncultured Pelagibacteraceae bacterium | reverse complement strand
TAAAATAAATAAATAAATTAATTTATAAATATGGGTGATTTTTCTCAAAACGGAATAGTAGCAAACCTTCATGATTTTTCGATACGAAGTACTGAACAAATTGAAAAAGACTTATTAAAATTTTCTAAAGAGAGAAAATTAGAATTAATTTTACCTTGTCTTTATTCAGAACTTGAAGGAGATGCATTACCAAACATTGTAAATGAAATAAGCAAAACTAAATATCTTAATCATGTCATAATTGGCTTGGATCAAGCTAATAAAGCACAAGCCAAAAAAGCATGGAAATTTTTTAAAAAATTAAAAACTCCATTTTCTATTTTATGGAATGATGGTCCAAAATTAAAAAAATTAGATAAGGAATTAAAAGGTATAGATCTTGCGCCAAAACAAATGGGTAAAGGAAGAAATGTTTGGTATTGCATTGGCATGGCAATAGCTAGAGATGAAGCTAGATCAGTTGCTTTACATGATTGTGATATAAAAACTTATGATAGGAGGTTGTTGGCAAAACTTTTTTATCCTGTAGAAAACCCATTATTTAATTATGAATTTTGCAAAGGTTATTATCCAAGAATTGCTGATAATAAAATGCATGGAAGAGTAGCTAGATTGCTTGTTAACCCACTACTCACAGCAATGGAAAAAACAATAGGCAAAAGTGATTACATAGACTTTATGAAATCATTTAAATACCCATTAGCTGGAGAATTTTCATTTAGAAGAAATATTTTACCAGAACTTAGAATTTCATCAGACTGGGGAATTGAAATTGCTATTTTATCTGAAATGCAAAGAAATTATTCATCAAACAACATATGCCAAGTAGAATTAGCTGATAACTACGATCATAAACATCAGATATTATCTATCAAAGATAGCTCTAAAGGGTTGTCTAAAATGTCTATTGATATAATTAAAACATTAGTAAGAAAACTAGCAACACAAGGTTATTCTTTTAGCAAAGAAACTTTTAGATCAATAAAAGCAACTTATTATAGATCTGCTTTAGATTTAATTGATATTTATAGAAGTGATGCTCAAATGAACGGATTAAAGTTTGATTCTCACAATGAAGAAAAAACGGTTGAGTTATTTGCTTTAAATATAATGAAAGCTGGTGAGTCATTCTTTGAAAATCCAATGGATACACCTTTTATTCCAACTTGGCACAGAGTAAAAAGTGCTATCCCTGATTTCCTAGATAGATTTAAAGAAAGTGTTAAAGCAGATAATAAAGAATTTAAGTAATATTAAATTTTTCCTTAACAACCCTTAAATGATTTTGACATGTTCTTAATCAAATCAAAATACAAATTTTTTCCTGGATTAAGAGTTGCTCCTAATGGATCTACAATACCTGTTTTAATATTTGTATCTTTTGCAACTGCTTTAATAATATCAGGATTAAATTGAGGCTCAGAAAATACACAAGCCACTTTATCATGCTCAATTACTTCTCTGATTTCTGCTAATTGTTCTGCACCAGGCAATACATCTGTGTTTACAGTAAAGGCGCCTAGAATATTCACATTAAATCTTTTTTCAAAATATTGGTAGGCATCATGAAATACAATAGAAGCAGTGCTTTCATTTAGTTCTGCAGTTACATCATTTGTAAGCTTATCAATTTCTTTATAAGCCTTACTTAGATTAGCTCTGTAAGCAGTTTCATTTGATGGATCATTTTCAATTAAGTGTTTAGACATTTCAAATAAAATTACTTTTGCGTTAATTGGATCTAACCATATGTGTGGATCAAACTCACCATGGTTATGACCCTCGTGTCCATCGTGGTCATCGTGATCATCATGTCCGTCCTTTTTCTTTGCATGACTATCGTGATCGTGGTCGTCATGGTCATCTTTTTTCTTATGACCGTGATCATCATGATCATCTTCTTTATGACCATCTTCTTTTTTTGCATGATCATCGTGGTCGTGGTCATCATGATCGTCTTTTTTCTTATTGCCATGATCATCGTGATCTTCGTGATCATCAAAAATATTTCTCTCTCTAAATTTTAATTTATTTAATCCTTTAACCTCTAATAATTCAATTTTCTCAGCTTTTTTAGCAATTGAACTTAATGGTTTTTCTAAAAAATTTTCTAAGTCCTCACCTACCCAAAAAACAATATCAGCATTTTGTAACATCTTTGCATGTGAAGGTTTTAATGCAAAACCATGGGGTGATGCATAACCATCAACAATTAAATCAGGCTTTGCTATTCCATCCATTAAGTAACTAGCTAATGAATGAATTGGTTTGATAGATGCAACAACTTTAATATCAGCATTTGCTGATGTAAAAAGAGTTAAAAATGACAGAATTGACAATATTATTGTAGATTTTTTTAGATTTTTCATATTAATAGTTTATTGTTAATTGTTATAATATAACATTATGTAATAATATAACACTTTAAAGTCAAGCAAATAAATGAGCACAGAAAATAATATATTAGTAAAATTAAATGAAGTTGGATTTCAGCAGAATGAAAAATGGCTTGTCAAAGGTGTTTCTCTAAAAGTTGAAAGAGGTAAAATTGTAACTTTAATTGGACCTAATGGATCTGGTAAAAGCACAACTGCAAAGATTGCTTTAGGAATATATAAAAATATAGAAGGACAAGTTGAAAAATTTACAAATAATATTGGATATGTTCCACAAAAAATATCGATAGATTGGACGCTTCCATTAAGAGTAAAAGATTTTATGCTTTTAACTGATAACCTCAAAGATGATGCATTAGATGAGGCCTTAACATTAACTGGGGTAAAACATCTTAAAGATAAAAATTTAGGCAATTTATCAGGTGGCGAATTTCAAAGAGTTTTACTTGCAAGAGCTATTTCAAAAAAACCAGAATTATTAGTCCTTGATGAGCCAGTTCAAGGAGTAGATTTTACTGGGGAAATTGCACTGTATGAATTAATTAAAAAAATCTCCGAAAAAATCAATTGTGGAATATTATTAATATCTCATGATTTACACACTGTCATGACTGCAACAGATCATGTTGTTTGTTTAAATGGACACGTCTGTTGTTCAGGTTCACCAAAAGATGTTGCACGAAATAATGAATATAAAGCTTTATTTGGGGAGCAGGCTTCTCAAACACTATCTGTTTATGAGCACAAACATGACCATGAACATTCAAATGATGGAGAAATAAAAAAAAATTAATATGTTTGATGACTTTTTTATAAGAGCATTATTTGCTGGTATTGGGATAGCGTTTGTTACTGGCCCACTTGGATGTTTTGTTGTTTGGAGAAGATTATCTTATTTTGGAGACACACTAGCCCACTCTGCTTTACTTGGAGTAACAATTGCTTATACACTTGAATTCAATATTGCAGTTTCAATATTTATTACCTCATCAATAATTGCACTTATTTTAGTTAAACTTGAAAAAAAAACTAATTTACCAGGTGACGCCCTATTAGGACTTTTAGCTCATTCATCTCTTGCGGTTGGATTGGTTGCTATTGGATTTTTAGCATTTATTAGATTTGATATAATGGGTTTGTTGTTTGGCGATATTTTAGCAGTAACTACTGATGATTTACTTACAATTTGGATTGGAGGTGCTTTAATTTTATTAGTTTTAAAATTAATCTGGAAACCATTATTTGCATCAACTGTAAATTATGAATTGGCTGAGGCAGAAGGTTTAAATCCAGATAGAGCTAAAGCTATATTTACAATTTTAATAGCAGCAATAATTGCAATATCTATTAAAATGGTTGGATTATTGCTTATTACAGGAATGTTAATCATACCAACTGCTATGGCTAGAAACTTATCAG
>CABYJT010000038.1 GCA_902519455.1 uncultured Pelagibacteraceae bacterium | reverse complement strand
ATAGTATGGAAATTAATTTAAATTGTGATTTAGGTGAAAAATCAAAGCATCATTCAAATAAGAATGATCCCGATTTACTCAAAATAGTAAACTCTGCAAATGTGGCTTGTGGGTACCACGCTGGAGATGAGGAAACTATGAGAGAAGTTGTAGAGATTTCAAAGCAAAATAACGTAAGTATTGGTGCACATCCATCATTCAATGATCCAGAGAACTTCGGAAGAAAACGGATTAATCTTAGTGCTGATGAGATTTCTAAGCTTTTAATAGATCAATATGAAATTTTGCAAAATATTGCCATTAAATTAGATGAAAAGGTTTCTCATATTAAACCACATGGAGCCTTGAACAATATGGCTTGTGAGGACCTTGAACTAGCAGCAATTTTGGCAAAAACTATTTATAGTATTGATAAAGATATAATTTATTTAGTACCAACAGGATCAAAAATGGAAATTGCAGCTAAAAAATTAAATATGAAAATTGCATGTGAAATTTTTGCGGATAGAAATTATGAAGACGATGGAACGCTTGTGTCAAGAATTAAGGATCATGCTCTAATAACCGATCCTGAGCGAGCTAAAGAACATGTATTCAATATGGTCAAAAACCAAACTCTTAATTGTCACAGTGGAAAACAAATACCTTGTGAAATCGATTCAATTTGCATACATGGAGATAACGCGAGTTCTCTTTCGACTGCAAAACAGGTAAAGGAAAACTTGATAAAAAATAATTTAGAATTAAAGCCTCTAAACAAAATGAAAAAATTTATATAATTATGATTAAAAAACTTTTTACTCTTCTCATATTCTTTTTTTTAACTGTTGAAACTTTTGCTGCTGGAACAAGTTCATCAGATAAAAAACCGAGCTATAAAAATGCTGTAAAAATAATTAAAGATGCTAAGAAATATGAGTCCAAAAATAAAATGGATAAAGCATTAAAAAGATACGAAAAAGCTCAAAAAATTTTATTAAAACTCGACAAAGAAAAGCCCTTACAAGCTGATACACTAAACTACCTGGGTTTTACAACTAGAAAACTTGGGGACTTTGAAGCAGGAGAAAAATATTATTTGTTAGGTTTGCAAGTCGATCCAAAGCATGTTGGTATAAATGAATACTTAGGTGAATTATATGTTGTAACCAACAGAATTGACTTAGCAAAAGAAAGATTGGAAATTTTGAAAAGCTGTAATTGTGAGGAGTATCAAGAGTTAAAAGAAATTATTGAAGGAACAAAAAAATCAAAATACTAATTGATATTTTGAATCATTTGTTCGGGCATCCATAAAGCGATTTGTGGGAATAGTACAATCAATAGGACTGCGAAAATCATTAATAAAAATAATGGGAAAGCACTTTTTGCTATAAACCCCATATCTTTGTTTGCCATTCCTTGGAGAACAAATAGATTAAAACCAACAGGTGGTGTAATTTGAGCCATTTCTACAACAATAACTAAAAATATTCCAAACCAAATCATGTCAAAGCCTGCTTGCCTTATCATTGGTTCAATTATTGCCATTGTAAGAACAACTGCAGAAATTCCATCAAGAAACATTCCAAGAATTATGTAAAAAATCATTAATACAAATATTAATACATAAGGTGATAACTCCATATTCTGTATCCACAATGCTAGATTTCTAGGCAAACCTGTAAATCCCATAGCAAGTGACAAGAAAGTTGCCCCAGCTAAAATAAATGCAATCATGCATGAAGTTTTAGTTGCTCCAAGCAATGAGTCTTTAAATGTTTTAAAGGTTAAACTCTTTTGAAAATAAGAGAGAATTAAAGCTCCAACAACACCTAAAGATGCAGCCTCAGTTGCTGTTGCTATACCAGTATATATTGAACCTATTACTCCAAGTATTAATAAAATGACTGGAATTAATTGTTTGGATTTACCTAGTTTATTTAAAAAAGAAAAATTTTCATAATTTGTTGGCATTTTATTTTTATTTAATAAAGACCAAAAAATTACATAGCCCATAAAGATTAGAGCAATCATTATCCCTGGAATTATTCCAGCTATAAAAAGTTTTGCAATTGATTCTTGAACAGTTACACCATAAATAATTAAAATTATTGAAGGTGGAATTAAAAGACCTAATGTTCCTGAACCTGCTAAACTTCCAAGTAAAATTTTTTCAGGATATTTTCTTTTTCTAAGTTCTGGAATTGACATTTTTCCTACTGTAGCAACTGTAGCGGCAGATGATCCAGAGATAGCGGCAAACAAGGCACAACCAACAACATTAACATGTATCAAACCGCCTGGTAACTTCTGAAGCCATGGTGCCAATCCCTCAAATAAATTTTCTGATAATTTAGTTCTAAAAAGAATTTCACCCATCCACACAAATAATGGTAATGCTGTTAGTGTCCACGATGATGAAGCTCCCCATATTGTTGTGGCCATCGCATCTCCTACTGGTCTAGAAGTAAACAAAATCATGCCTATTGAAGATACCCCAACCATACTGATGGCTACCCATATCCCAGATCCTAAAAAAAACAGTAAAACACTAATGAAAAAAAATGCTAATAAAATCTCAATCATAATTGTTAATTATTCTTAAAATTAATTGATGAAAGACACATATAAAAAATAATAATGAACCAATTGCTACACTTGATTGAGGTATCCAAATTAAAATTTCGTCGGCACCTTCACTTCTTTCTTGAAACTCATAAGATATCTTTAACATTTTAAGAAAATAAAATGCCATATATCCTGAAAAAATAGATGCTATGATTAAACTCCAAATTTCTAGAAACTTTTTTCTTAAATCAGTGGCTTTTTCTAAAAATAATGTGATCCTTATATGACCTCCATTTACAAAAGTGTATGAAAGTGCAAAAAATGAGGAAGCGGCCATACAGTAACCAGAATATTCAGCTAAACCTCTTATATAAAAACCAAACATTCTTGAGGCAATTCCAGTTAAAATAAAAGCTGCTATCAAAATTAAAAAAAACGCAGCGATATATCCTGAAAAATTATAGAGATTATTTAATGCTTTATTAATTTTTTGTAACATAAAAAAGGCCGTTTTTTTAAACGGCCTTTCTCATTATATTAATTTTATTTGTAAGCAGCAAGTACGCTAGCTCCTGTTTTGCCAGCCTTTTTCTTCCATTCCTTTGCCATTTTTTTTCCAACTTTTTGGAAATGTTTTTCTAAATCAGCGTTTACTTTGCCTACTGTCATTCCTGCAGCAGCTAAAGCTTTTTTATCCTCAATATTTCCAACCCTAGAAAGCATCCAACCTTTCTCTTCTGCAGCAGTTGCTTCTTTCATTATTAGTTTTTGAGTATCTGCATCTAGTTTGTTCCAAGATCCTCTATGAGCAACTACCATATTTTTCGGGAACCAAGCAGCTATATCATAGAAATATTTTACTCCGTTCTCCCAAATTTTACTATTTTTTCCAGTAGTTGGTGAGGTAATCATGCTCTCAACTGCTCCAGTTGAAAATGCTTGACTTATTTCTGCAGCTTCAATTTTTGTTGGAGCCATACCAGTAAGTTCAGCAATTCTAATTGTTGCTGAATTATAAGCTCTAAATTTTAAACCTTGTAAATCTGAAACACTATTAATCTCGTTTTTACTATACAAACCTTGTGCAGGCCATGGTACAGCATACAAAAATACCAATCCTTTTTGACTTAAGCTTTCTATGATTGCTGGTTTCGATGCTTGGTAAAGTTTCATAGCATCGTCATAAGATGTTGCTAAAAATGGTTGTGAGTCAATCTCGAGAATTGGATCTACTTTTCCAAGAGCTGACATAAATCTCTCTCCCATTTGAGCTTGTCCAGTTCTAACAGCTCTAAAGATTTCTCCACCTTTAAATAATGCTCCCCCAGGGT
>CABYJT010000037.1 GCA_902519455.1 uncultured Pelagibacteraceae bacterium | reverse complement strand
AAAAGATCCCATCTTAGTTAAATCTCTTTTTGTTGTGTAACCATAAATACTCATTGCACCAAAAGTTGCTGAAGAAATAAAGAATACTCTTGTTACACTTAAACCAGTGTAAACAAGTAATATTGATGAAAGAGATAGCCCCATTAATGCAGCAAATACCCAGAAAGTTGTTTGAGCTCTTGAGGCACTCATTTTATTAATTCCGAAACTCATGTAAAACACAATTCCTAATGGGGCTAACATAACAATCCATTTTAAACCTGATAAATAAATTGCATTTCCAAATTCTGTTAATCCAACAATTGCTCCATTTAAATCTGTTACAACAGACATTTTAAATGATAAAAGTGCTATTATTCCAGTAAGCAAAACACCGGTTGCCATATAGTTGTAAACTTTAAGCATGTAGGCTCTTAAGCCTTCATCCATAACAACTGTTTGTTTGGCTGTTGTTGCTTTATTTAAAATATTATCTTTATTGAATTCCATATTATTTATATAAGATTTTTTTTTAAGATTTTCAAGTCGTCAAAATAAATGTAACAAATACTACATATATTATGAATTATAAAAAACTAGGAAATACAGACCTAAATGTGAGTACGATCTGTCTTGGGACAATGACTTGGGGTGAACAAAATACCCAAAATGAAGCATTTGAACAAATGGATTACTCTTTAGATAATGGAGTAAATTTTTGGGATACTGCTGAACTTTATGCTGTTCCACCAAAAGCTGAAACATATGGTCATACAGAAACTATAATTGGAAATTGGTTTGAAAAAACAAAAAAAAGAAAAGACGTAATACTCGCGTCCAAAGTGGGTGGTCCTAGTAGAAAATATATGAGAAATGGAGAAAATAGTTTTACAGGCAAAAATTTAGAGGATGCTCTTCATGGAAGTCTAAAGAGATTAAAAACTGATTATATTGATCTTTATCAATTACATTGGCCTGAAAGAAACGTAAATAACTTTGGAAGATTGGGTTACGAGCACAAAGAAAATGATTGGAATAAATTTGAAGATGTTTTGGAAAATTTAAAAAAATTTATTGAGGATGGAAAAATTAGGTATGTTGGTTTGTCAAATGAAACCCCATGGGGAGTTATGAATTATCTTCAACTTTCAAGAGATAAAGATTTACCAAGAATGATGTCAATTCAAAATCCATACAGTTTATTAAATAGGTCTTATGAAGTTGGTTTAGCTGAAGTATCTATCAGAGAAAATATAGGGTGTTTGTCATATTCACCTTTAGCTAGCGGTTATTTAACAGGTAAATATAGAAATAAACAATTTCCAAAAGGATCAAGAATGGAGAGAGATTTTGATTTTTGGACAAGATATAGAAAACCAAATATGGAAGAGGCTGTTGAAGATTATTACAAAATTAGTCAAAAATTTGATCTGGATATGAGTCAAATGTCTATTAAATTCTGTGAAGTACAAGATTTTATGACTAGTGTAATTATTGGAGCAACAACTATGGAGCAGTTGAAAACTAACGTAGAAAGTGTAAAAGTGAATCTTGATAGTGAAGTAATAAAAGAAATAAATAATGTACAAAAAAAATATCCTAATCCATGTCCATAATTAAAAAAATAATTCTAAAAACACTAATATTATCTGTATTTTCAATAACCTTTGCTCAGTCTGAAGATTTAACAAAATTAGGTACATTTAAAGATTGGAATGCAGTTGCAGTTTTTAATGAAACTGGAAAAATCTGTTTTGCTTATTCGGTTCCAGTTAGACAATCTCCTAAAGCAAGTAATAGAGAAGCAAGACTATTTGTATCATTTAGACCTGAAGACAAAATTTCAGATGAAGTGAGCATAACATCTGGTTACGATTTTAACACACAAAACGCAATTTTAGCTACATCAGGTAAATCTAAATTTGAATTTGATTTACCACAAAATAAATTTGCTTGGATTTCTAGTGGAAAAACAGAGCAAAAAATAATTAAAAGAATGAAAAAAGCATCTAGGCTGATGATAACAGCTTATAAACAAAGTGGTACTCAAACTACTGATGACTATTCTTTAATGGGTTTTACAAAAGCTTATAACGCTGCAAAAAAAAGCTGCACTTAAATGAAAAGACAAAAGAAGATTGTGCTCGCCTATTCAGGTGGTTTGGATACGTCTATAATTCTTAAATGGCTTCAGGAAAATTATGATGCAGAAGTAATAGCCTACACAGCTGATGTTGGGCAAGAGATGGATAAAAAAAAAATTACAAAGAATGCAAAAAAATTAGGTGTAAAAAAAATTATCATCCAAGATTTAAAAAATATTTTTGTTAAAGATTATGTCTATCCAATGATAAGAGGTCATGCTCTTTATGAGGGGGTTTATTTGTTGGGTACATCAATTGCAAGACCACTTATTGCAAAAGACCAAATTAGAGTTGCAAAAAAATTTAAAGCTTATGCTGTCTCACATGGTTCAACAGGAAAAGGAAATGATCAAGTTAGATTTGAACTCGGATATCATTACTTTGGTCCTAAAATTAAAATAATAGCTCCATGGAGAATATGGAAATTGAAATCAAGAACAGATCTCATTAATTATGCAAAAAAACATGGAATACCAATCCCTAAAGACAAAAAGGGAGCGCCACCATTCTCAGTAGATGATAATTTATTCCATACATCAACAGAGGGTAAAGTTTTAGAAAATCCAAAGAATTCTGCTCCCGAATTTATATTTCAAAGAACAACTTCTCCTGAAAAGGCTCCAAATAAACCAAGCTTTATTATTATTAATTACAAAAATGGTGACCCTATTGGTTTAAATGGAAAAAAATTATCTCCAGCAAAAGTTTTGGATAAACTCAATCAATTAGCCGGTAAAAATGGAATAGGGAGAGTAGATTTAGTTGAAAATAGATTCATTGGAATAAAATCAAGAGGAGTTTACGAAACTCCTGGAGGGACATTATTGCTTATGGCTCACAGAGCCATTGAGTCTGTAACTTTAGATAAAGAAACAATGCATAAAAAAGATGAGGTTATGCCAAGGTATGCAGAACTTGTTTACAATGGCTATTGGTATTCAAAGGAAAGATTTAAACTGCAAAAAATAGTCGATTTAAACAGAAATAAAGTAAATGGATCAGTAAAACTTAAACTTTATAAAGGAAATATTACAATTCAATCAAGACAAACTTCCAGTAATGCTTACTCGATGACAAAAGTCTCTTTCGAGGAAAATAAAACTTTTAATAAATCAAACGTTGAAAGATTTATCAACTTCCATAAGAAAAAATTAAGATAAAATAAAGAAATTATTTTCCAATAATAAAGGACTCCAGTTAGGTTTTTTTAAGCTATTTACATTTTTAAATTTAAATTATTAAAAATAAAATTTTAAATTATGAATTTAAAACCAACAAGACAAACAGCTATTGAAAATCTCAGTACCTTTATTGAAGAAAATTTAGAGGAATATTCAAGGCTAAGAAATTTTGATTTTGGTCCTGACAAAAGATCAAATACATCTTGCTTATCACCATATATTACACATGGGGTGATTAATGAAAAAGAAGTGATTAGTAAGTCACTGGAAAAATTTTCCTTTTCAAAAAATGAAAAATTTATTCAAGAAGTTTTATGGCGAACATACTGGAAAGGTTGGTTGGAACTAAGATCAGGAGTTTGGGATGATTATTTATTAGATTTAAAAAGAATAAAAGAAGAGTTTAAAGATAATAAAAGTTACTTAAATGCCATTGAAGGTAACACTGAAATTGAATGCTTCAATGAATGGGTAAATGAACTTAAGACTTATAATTATTTGCATAATCATACCAGAATGTGGTTTGCGAGCATTTGGATATTTACACTAGACCTGCCTTGGCAACTTGGTGCTGAATTTTTTATGCAACACTTGTATGATGGTGATACTGCATCTAATACATTGGGCTGGCGTTGGGTTGCAGGTATTCAAACTCAAGGTAAACATTATCTTGCAAGTGAATGGAATATTAAAAAATTTACAAATAATAGATTTGAAAATATTAAACTTAACGAAGATGCACCTCCAATAATAACTGATAAAAATTATACTATTCTTCATAAAACTTTTGAAAATCCGATAAATATTGAAAAGAAAAACTTACTAGTTTTTGAAAATAACTTAGCATTTGAAATCACTGACTTTGCAATTCAAAAATTTAAAAAAATTCTTCTTATTGATAATAAAAATGAAAATAGAAATATTAAACTTAGTGAAAATGTAGTGAATTTTAAGGCTAGTTTGATTGAGGAACAAAAAAAAAGGTTAGAGGAAAAATCAAT
>CABYJT010000036.1 GCA_902519455.1 uncultured Pelagibacteraceae bacterium | reverse complement strand
GTTTTTGATCTTTTTTTGTCTGTTCAAACCTTTCATTTACTGTTTTTTGTTCATCATCAGATCTATTAAATATTGAGCAAAGCAATGTAAGTGATTTTAATCTATCACTAAACCTCGTTGCAAAGTTTCTTGCAATCAATGAGCCTATTGAAAATCCAACAAGGTGAATTTTATCAAATTTTAATTCATCAATTAGATCTATAATTTGATCTGAAAAATCATCAAAACTTATTTTTTCTTTATTTAAAGGTGTTCTACCGTGACCAAGAATATCATAAATTAAAACTGTATTATCAAATTCATTAATTTGTGGATCCCAAATATTATGATCAAGACCCACACCATGAATAAATACTATTGGAGTTCCTTGTTTTTGATTTAGTTTATAGAATGTAGCTTTAGAATCTGTTGCATTGATCATTATTATTTTGGTTCAATGCCCATCTCCTTCATATCTTGGTACCTATCACCTGTCCTTGCATGAGCTCTACCTGTCGAGGCGCCACCGATTGCAATAACAATTTCATCATCAAATGGAGCATCATGAATTGTAAACTCATGTGTAAGATAATATGGTCTTAAACCAGAGTCGGTTTTGTGCATCATTGGGATAGATATTTTTGATCCAGCTGGACCTCTTGTGTTTGTAAAACTTAAATAAGAAGTTCCTCCAACAGCATCTCTAAATTTATTACCAAATCTTAATGTATGAATAAATGCTGATGCATGCTCTATTTCTCCATTCAGTCCAACTACACCTGCTTTCCCATAAGCTAATATTTTTTCAGGAGAACCTATTTCTTTTATAAGTTCTGGAACCAATAAATCTCCAAGTTTAGGAGCTAGATCTAAAATAATGGGTTTTAAATCTTCTACAAAACCTTTTCCATCCCAAGGGTTTTTAAAAACTGCAGCAACAGAAACCATCAAAACGGGTTCTTTAGCTTCTTTTCCACCTTCGATAAAAGTCTTATCTACAAATTTAGTAAACTTTCGTAATTCTAATTTCATTTTCTTATTCTATGTGTAAAGCTATCTCTCCTAAAACTGTATAACGCTTTTGGATCTACATCAACATCTATAACAACTGGTTTATTTACTTTTAATGCACTTTTTACTGCCTCATTAACTTCTGATAATTTTTTAACTTTAATTCCTTTAGCACCGTATAGTTTCGCAACCTCATCAAAAGGAGGACTTTGAATATCAGCTCCTAAATATCTTTCACCATAGAAATCTTTTTGATAAGCTTTTTCTGCTCCCCAACTCTTATTATTCATTACAATTGTAATTGTGTTAATGCCATGCTCTACAGCAGTACTTAATTCAGAAATAGTCATTCCAAATCCACCATCACCCATTAAACTAACAACTGTTTTATTAGGTTTTGCAACCTTTATTCCCAAACCACATGCAAATGAGAAGCCTACTAAACCAAAATCAAGGGGTGTGAAAAGGGAAGGAGGATTGTAATATTCTAAAGCATCTGTTGCTTGAAGGCAAAGTGTTCCAGCATCAAGTGTTATTGCAGTATTTTTTGGTAGTACTTTTCTTAATTCTCTGAATAGACCATTTGGTTGGATTGGAAAATTTTTTGACTTTATATTATCTCTATCTTTAAGAAATTTTGATCTCTCTAATAAAAAGCTATTTGTCCATTCTTTGTAATTGTAAATTTTCTTTTGTTTTTTTAATTCAGCTAAAATTTGATTTGTCACAAGTGCAGCATCGCCATGAATACCTACATTAACTGGAAAGTATCTTCCTATCATTGTTTTTTCTAACTCAATTTGTACAATTTTCGCGTTTTTATTTATATTGTCATACGAATAGAAAGTGGAATTGAAACCCAGTCTTGTACCAATTGCAATAATTAGCTCTGCCTCTTTGACTAATCTTGATGCAACAATATTTCCTCTAGGTCCCATTTGTCCGGCATTTAACTTATGACTAAAGGGGATTGCATCTCCATGTCCCGCTGCAGTTACAATTGGAATATTTAAAAATTCAGCAAGCTTTGTTACAGATTTAAATTTCGAATTATATTTTATTCCTCCTCCAGCAACAATTACTGTTTTTTTTGAGTTGAGAATAAGTTTTATAGTTCTATCAATTAAATTCTTTTTACTTTTTAAGTCACTTTCAGCTTTATAAGATTTTTTATTTTCATTAATCTTAAACTTAGAAGTGTCAGAAAGAACATTTCTTGGAAGGTTTATACAAACTGGTCCTCTGCGTGGTGACATTGCAAGGTTAAAAGCATCTTTAAAGGCTTTTGGTATATGACTAGCCTTTTTTACTGTCCATGTTTTTTTTGTTATAGGATCAAAAAGTGATTGTTGATCAAGTCCTTGAAAGGCGTCCTCCATCTTATCTTTAGTAGAATATAAACCTGCAATAGATACCACAGGAGAAAATGCTGCTTTTGCTTGCGCTATGCCTGTAACGAGATTAGTTGCTCCTGGACCGTTTTGACCAGCAATTATTACACCTGGTTGATTAGAAGCTCTTGCATATCCATCCGCCATATGCGTTCCAGTTCTCTCGTCTCTTACACCTATAAATTTAATTTTCTTTTCATGATACAACGCATCAAACATTTCCATGGTTGCTGAACCAATTAGACCAAAGACGTGTTTAACTTTTTCTTTTTTTAATGATTTCACTGCCGCTTGACCACCGGTCAAGGTATTCTTGGTCTTAATCACGATACTTTTTTAACTTCAGTATCTAGATCATCTTTAAAGTTAGGCATTACTTTTTCAGTGAATAGTTTAATACTTTTCATGCAATCTTCATGTTTAACACCAGGAAAGTTAGACCAGACTTGAAGATTTTGAAGATTAAGTTCTGATTGTAGTTCTTTAATCTTATCTGTTACATATTCAGGAGTACCAAACAACATATTTCTCTTATGTAAAAACTCATAATTAAGAAGATCTAATTTACCCTTTGTTTCTGGAAGCTCTTCACCAGGATCCATGTGATTACCAAGACCTCTCCAATGACAAACCCATTTCATATAATTTACCATATGTTGGCCTGCTTTTTCTTTGGCCTCCTCCATAGTGTCAGCGACAAACATATCTCTAACGAGAGTAACACCTTCACCTAAAGGGACATTTTTTTTAGTAACTTCAGATCTTTTATTTTTGTAAGCTTCAAATCTTATTTTCAATGCTTTAACTGTAGGTATCCACATAATTACATTTATATTATTTTCTGCTGCCCACTCTATAGATCTTATACCATCAACAACCTGATGTATTGGAGGGTGTGGATTTTGATAAGGCTTTGGAAGAACGCTAATTTTTTTCATAGTGCTATCAGCCATATTCATAAATTCTTCACTTGGAGGACTCATGTCATGCTGCCAAACATAATTTGGTGATGGGTAAGTATAAAATTCTCCATCATGATTAAAAAATTTCTCTGACCATGCTTTTTTCAAAATTTCTAATGTTTCAGCAAATAATCTAAAATTTTTTGCCTGATCTTTTAAATCTGCCTCTTTGTTTAAATTAATTGCCTCTCTCCCATAAACTCCTCTTGCAACACCAACTTCTACTCTTCCCTTTGAAAGTTGATCAAGTGTGGCAATATCTTCTGCTAATCTTATAGGGTTATGAAAAGTTATTACATTTGCTGCTTGTCCTATTCTTATGTTTTTTGTTCTTGCTGCAGCATCTGCTCCTAGCATTAATGGATTAGTACACGACTCCATTCCCTCATGGTTAAAATGATGTTCGGTAAACCAAATTGAATTCCAATTGTTTTGATCACAATATTCTGTGATCTCTTTAGTTTCATCTAATAATTTGTGATATGGTTTATGTGTCCAATTTGTAGTATTACAAAAATAACCAAACTTCATTAAAGCCTCCTTTAAAAATTAATTTAAAGACGACCGATCCCACTTTCGTATATGAAATTACGACGAGTTATGTATCGCTTTATGTAGTAATATTATTATTCTTACCTTTGATATTCAATGAATTTTTTAAGGGATTTATTAAGAAATTTATCATACCTGAGACCGCTATTAGTTAGTTTTTTCATATTTAAAAATGAAAGATTCATTTTAAAGTCATATGAGGGTTCAAAAAAGAAAGGTACCGAAAGCCTTTTTTGCTTATTCCATAATACCCTATGATTAGTTGCTTTAAATCTTCCCTTACTTAAATATTCAAGCGCTCTTCCAGTATTTACAACTAAAGCATTTTTATTAAAGGGAACATCATGCCATTTTTTTGTTTTACGGTTTTGTACTTGTAAACCACCCTTTTTGTTTTGGTAAAGTACTGTGAAAATA
>CABYJT010000035.1 GCA_902519455.1 uncultured Pelagibacteraceae bacterium | reverse complement strand
TTGAAAATACAATGATAGAGGCTTAAATGGAAATAAATCCTTCAGAAGTTACGAAAATATTAAAAGAACAAATTAAAAAATTTGGAGATAAAGCTGAGGTAACTGAGGTTGGTCAAGTTTTATCAGTAGGAGATGGTATAGCAAGAATTTATGGATTAGATAATGTTCAAGCTGGAGAAATGGTAGAATTTTCTGATGGTTCGAAAGGAATGGCATTGAACCTAGAAAGTGAAAATGTAGGTGTTGTAATTTTTGGTGATGATAAAGCTGTTAAGGAAGGTGATACTGTAAAAAGAACTGGTGCGATTGTTGATACACCAGTTGGAAAAGAATTACTTGGTAGAGTAGTTGATGGTTTAGGAAATCCAATTGATGGAAAAGGTGCATTAGATAAAAGCTTAAAAAGAAGCAGGGTTGAAGTCAAAGCTCCAGGTATAATTCCACGTAAATCTGTTAGTGAACCAATGCAGACTGGTCTCAAATCAATTGATAGTCTGGTTCCAATTGGAAGAGGACAAAGAGAATTAATTATTGGAGATAGACAAACTGGTAAAACAGCAGTAGCTATTGACGCTATTATAAACCAGAAAAAAATTAACGAGTCTGGTGATGAGAAGAAAAAATTATATTGTATTTATGTAGCTGTAGGTCAAAAAAGATCTACAGTAAGACAGATTGAAAAAACATTAGAAGAAGCTGGTGCAATGGAATATACAACAATAGTTGCAGCAACAGCATCAGATGCAGCCCCACTTCAGTTTTTAGCTCCATACACTGGATGTACTATGGGTGAATATTTTAGAGATAATGGAATGCATGCTTTAATAATATATGATGATTTATCAAAACAAGCGGTCGCTTATAGACAAATGTCTCTATTGTTAAGAAGACCTCCTGGAAGGGAGGCGTATCCTGGTGATGTATTCTATTTACATAGTAGATTACTTGAAAGAGCAGCAAAATTAGGTGATGAACATGGAGGTGGTTCTTTGACAGCTCTTCCAATCATTGAGACTCAAGGAGGCGATGTTTCTGCATTTATTCCAACAAATGTGATCTCAATTACTGACGGACAAATTTTCCTTGAAACTGAACTTTTTAACCAAGGTATAAGACCAGCAATTAACGTTGGTTTATCTGTATCAAGAGTAGGATCGTCTGCGCAAACAAAGGCCATGAAAAAAGTTTCAGGGTCGATGAAGTTAGAATTGGCTCAATATCGAGAAATGGCTGCATTTGCACAGTTTGGTTCAGACCTTGATGCATCTACTCAAAAATTACTCAACCGAGGTTCAAAATTAACTGAACTATTAAAGCAAAACCAATATTCTCCCATGACAGTTGCAGAACAAGTCATTTCTGTATTTTGTGGAGTTAGAGGACATCTTGATGATATTGAACAAAAGGATATTTCAAGTTTTGAGAATAAAATTATTGAAAAATGTAAAACTGAAAAGCCAGATATCATTGAGTCGATCACAGCCTCAGGAAAACTTGAAGATGATAAAGAGAAAGAATTGAATGAAATTATTTTACAACTTAAGAAAGATTTTAACTCATAAAAAATAATGGCTAGTTTAGACGATCTAAAAAAAAGGATATCAAGTGTTAAGTCCACACAAAAGATTACCAAGGCAATGAAAATGGTTGCTGCTGCAAAACTGAGAAGAGCCCAGGAAAGTGCAGAAAAAGGTAGACCTTATTCAGATAAAATGAATAATATTATTTTAAACTTATCAAATGGTATCTCAGATATAGATAATGCTCCAAAACTTTTATCTGGCACCGGAGAAGATAAAGTGCATTTATGTGTTGTAATGACATCCGATAGAGGTCTGTGTGGAGGTTTTAATACAAATATTATTAAAAAAGCTAAACTATATTTTCAAAAAATTTTAGATGAAGGAAAAACTCTAAAGATTATTACAGTCGGAACTAAAGGTTATGACCAACTTAAACGTCTTTATGGTGATAATATTATAGAGAGAATATCTTTTAAAGAGTCAAAAAATGTAAATTATTTTGATGCTGATAAAGTTGGTAAGATAGTTATAGAAAAATTTGATAAAAAAGAATTTGATGTATGTGCAATTTTTTATAACCAATTTAAGAATGTAATTACTCAAATTCCACAAGAACAACAAATCATTCCTTTAAAAACATCTGAAAAAGAGGAAAATTCATCAGAAGATAATTATGAATTTGAACCTGAAGAAGATGAAATATTGAGCAACTTGTTACCAAAAAACATTTCAACTCAGATTTTTAAAGCGATGTTAGAGAATTCAGCTAGCGAGCAAGGTTCAAGAATGAGTGCAATGGACAATGCAACCAGAAACGCAGGTGAAATGGTTGACAAACTTACTATTGAGTATAATAGAAGTCGTCAGGCAGCAATTACTAAAGAGTTAATAGAAATAATTTCAGGAGCAGAAAGTTTATAATTATGAGAAAAGGACAAATAACACAGATCATTGGGGCGGTAGTAGATGTAAAATTTGATGGAGAACTACCAGAAATTTTAACTGCACTAGAGTGCGATAACGGTGGAAATAGATTAGTTTTAGAAGTTGCACAACACTTAGGAGAGTCAAGTGTTAGAACAATTGCAATGGATGCAACCGAGGGTCTTAAAAGAGGAGATGAGGTAAAAGATACAGCTGCTCCAATTAAAGTTCCAGTAGGACCAGAGACTCTTGGAAGAATTATTAATGTAATAGGTGAGCCAATTGATGAAAGAGGAGAAGTTAAAAGCTCAGATAACTGGCCAATTCACAGATCTGCACCAGAATTTAATGATCAATCAACGGAAACTGAAATACTTGTAACTGGAATAAAAGTGATTGATCTTTTAGCGCCCTACGCTAAAGGTGGTAAAATTGGTTTATTCGGTGGAGCAGGAGTTGGTAAAACTGTTTTAATTATGGAATTGATTAATAACGTTGCAAAAGCCCATGGTGGATTTTCAGTTTTTGCAGGAGTAGGAGAAAGAACTAGAGAAGGAAATGATCTTTACCATGAAATGATAGACTCAGGTGTTATTAAAACTGATGGAGAAGGTTCTAAAGCAGCATTAGTTTATGGACAAATGAATGAGCCCCCAGGAGCGAGAGCACGAGTTGCTTTAACCGGATTAACTGTTGCTGAATATTTTAGAGATAAGGAAGGTCAAGACGTACTATTTTTTGTTGATAACATATTCAGATTTACACAAGCAGGATCTGAAGTCTCTGCATTACTTGGCAGAATACCTTCAGCTGTAGGATATCAACCAACATTAGCAACTGATATGGGTAACTTACAGGAAAGAATTACAACAACGAATAAAGGTTCAATTACATCTGTTCAGGCAATTTATGTTCCTGCAGACGACTTAACTGACCCTGCACCTGCAACTTCATTTGCTCACTTAGATGCGACAACAGTACTTTCTAGACAGATTGCTGAAATAGGAATTTACCCAGCGGTAGATCCATTAGACTCAACGTCTAGAATTTTAGATCCTAGAATAGTTGGTGACGAACATTATAGAGTTGCTAGAGAAGTACAAAAAGTTCTGCAGACTTATAAATCTTTACAAGATATTATAGCAATTTTAGGTATGGATGAATTGTCAGAAGAAGATAAATTAGTTGTTGCTAGAGCTAGAAAAATACAAAGATTTCTTTCTCAACCTTTCTTTGTAGCCGAAGTATTTACTGGCTCGCCAGGTAAGCTTGTAGATTTAGAGTCAACGATCAAAGGCTTTGATGCTATTTGCAAAGGTGAATATGATCACTTACCAGAAGCTGCATTTTACATGGTTGGTACTATTGAAGAGGCTATTCAAAAAGCTGAGAGTTTAGCTAACGAAGCTGCTGCATAATGAGCGAAGAATATTCTGTAGAAATAGTAAACCCTGAAAAATCATTTTTATCAAAAAATGATGTCACCGAGGTAGTTGTCCCTGCATTTGAAGGTGAGATAGGGATTTTAAAAGATCATATATCTATCATTTCTTTTTTAAAACCAGGAATAATTAAAATATTTTCAAAGTCTGGCGAGGAAAGTTTTTATGTAAATGATGGCATAATTGAATTTAAAGATAATAATCTTTCTATACTTACAAGTCTTATTTTAAATTTAAAAGACATTGATAAAGAAAAAATTTCAGAAATTCAGAAATCTGCTGAGGAAGAACTTAATAAGGCTGATATAAATGATCAGGAAAGATATTTGCTTGATCAAAAACTTGAAGTATTAAGATCAATTAACTAAAATTTTTTCTACTTCTTCTTGAATTTTTTCGTATACATGTAGTTTAAATTCTACTACAAGTTCAGTAATTT
>CABYJT010000034.1 GCA_902519455.1 uncultured Pelagibacteraceae bacterium | reverse complement strand
ATCTCAACAATTACTTTGCCAAGGCTAAAAAAATTAATTAATGTGAAAGCGAAAATTTTTAGAGCTATACCACTTCCACCAATATCATTAAGAAAAGGGCCAGTTCCAGTTTTTCCTCCAAATAAAACATTAAAAAACTTTTTTAATAAACTTGGAACAACAGTTGAAATAAATAATGAAAAGTTATCTAAAAATTTTTGGTCTACATCAGGTATGATGGCCCCATTTTATGAATTATTAAATACTATGTCTAATTGGCTTGTACAACGTGGTGTTAAAAAAGATAAAGCTCAAAAATATATAACTTCATTGTTTGTTGCATTGTCTGAAGATGCATTAAGAAACTCTGATAAGGACCTAAAATTCTTAGTTAAAGAATCTCAAACTCCCAAAGGATTAAATGAACAAGGAGTTCAAGAACTTAGAAAAGCAGGTTTTTATAAGTCTACAGAGAAAACATTAAATAGTATTCTTAAAAGACTTAACAAAGTATAATTCTCTATGTCATCAGATATAAATATTCTGAAAATAGAAAATATCTCAAAATATTTTGGAGGACTTGCTGCTGTATCTAATTGCTCATTAACCATTAAAAGAGGAACAATTACGGGAATTATTGGTCCAAATGGATCTGGAAAAACTACGTTATTTAATCTTATTGCAGGAAATTTAAAATCCTCAAAAGGAAAAGTTTTTTTTAATAATGAAAACATAACAGATATACCATCTTATGAATTGTTTTCAAAAGGTCTTCTAAGAACTTTTCAAATTGCACATGAATTCTCTAATCTTACCGTCTTAGAAAATTTAATGATGGTTCCAGGAAACCAAACTGGAGAAATACTGTTAAATGCATTTATAAAGCCCAAACTTATTAAAGACGAGGAAGAACAAATTAGACTTAAAGCCTATGATGTAGCAGAATTTTTAAATTTAAAGCACTTAGCTAATGAGAGAGCAGGAAATTTGTCAGGAGGTCAAAAAAAATTACTAGAATTAGGAAGAACTATGATGGTAGATGCCAAATTAGTTTTATTAGATGAAGTAGGAGCGGGTGTTAATAGAACACTATTAAAAGAACTGGGAACTGCAATTTTAAGACTTAATAAAGAAAAAAATTATACATTTTGTATGATTGAACACGATATGGATTTCATTAGTAGGATGTGCGACCCAGTAATTGTAATGTCAGAGGGTGCAGTTCTATTTGAAGGAACCTCTGATGAAGTAAAAAAAAATGAGCAAGTTATTGAAAGCTATCTCGGTAGAGGAAAAAAAATTAATGGAGAAACCAGCTGATGGCATTTTTTGAGGGAAATAATATGACAGGTGGTTATGGTGATGGTCCAGATATTATTAATTCTTGTTCTATTAATGTCGACAAAGGAGAAATTGTTGCAATCCTAGGTCCAAATGGTGCTGGAAAATCTACTGCCATGAAAGCAATGTTAGGTTTATTAAATTTAAAATCTGGAAGTGTAGTTATAGAAGATCAAGACATATCCAAATTTTCCCCACAAGAGAGAGTTCAAAGAGGAATCTCTTTTGTGCCACAGACAAAAAATGTTTTTTCAGAATTGACAGTAAGAGAAAATCTTGAAATAGGTGGATTTCTTAGAAAAGATGATATCGATATAGTCATTAATCAAATCTACGAATTATTTCCAATTTTAGCAGAAAAAAGAGACCAACTTGTTGGACAATTGTCTGGTGGTCAAAGACAACAAGTAGCCTTAGGAAGAGCTTTAATGATACAGCCATCAGTTTTAATGTTAGATGAACCAACTGCTGGTGTTTCACCTATTGTGATGGATGAACTTTTCGAACATATAGTTAAAGTTAAAAAAACCGGAGTGGCAATTATTATGGTAGAGCAGAATGCAAAACAAGCACTTAGCATATCAGACCGAGGTTATGTTTTAGTGACTGGTGAAAATAAATTTGAAGGTTCTGGAAAGGAATTGTTAAATGATCCAGAAGTAAGAAGGTCATTTTTAGGAGCTTAATTATGGATTTTATCAATGCAATTATTGTATTATTGAATTACACAATATTACCTGCCTTAACCTATGGGTCTCAATTAGCTTTGGGAGCAATATTTGTTACCCTTATTTATGGAATTTTGAGATTTGCTAATTTTGCAACAGGAGACATGATGTCTTTTGGCACTATGTTCGCAGTTTTATTTACTTATTATCTGCAATCAAAAGGAATAAGTTTTGGTTTTTTACCGACAGCTTTACTGACTATACCTTTTGCCGTTGCAATGATGATATTCTATATGCTCATCATAGATAAAACAGTTTTTAGTTACTATAGAATAAATAAAAGTCCCCCAGTGCAATTAGCAATGGTTAGTATTGGTGTAATGTTCGTAACTCAAGCAATTATTAGAATAATTATTGGTCCCACTGATAGAAGATTTATGGATGGGGAAAAATTTATCTTAAAAGCGTCAGAATTTAAAGATATGACAGGACTAGCTGAAGGTTTAACAATCAAATCAACACAAATCATTACTATTGTAGTAACCATTATATTAGTTGCAATCTTATTTTGGTTTTTAAATAAAACAAAAACAGGAACAAGTATGAGAGCTTATTCAGATAACGAGGATTTAGCATTGCTCTCAGGAATAGATCCAAAAAAAGTAGTTCTTATAACTTGGATAATTGCAGGAATTTTAGCTACAATTGGAGGCGTTTTATACGGGTTAGATAAAAGCTACAGACCTTTTGTTTATTTTAATAATATGCTTCCTATATTTGCTGCAGCTATAGCCGGAGGTATTGGTAATCCTTATGGTGCTTTTCTTGGTGGGTATTTAATTGCATTCGCAGAAATATTTCTCACGTATGCATATAAAAGATTTTTCATTTATATTTTACCAGAACAACTGGAACCAAACTCTTTGATGCAACTTTTATCTACAGATTACAAGTTTGCAATATCATTCTCAATTTTGGTCATTGTTTTGGTATTTAGACCATCAGGGATTTTTGAAGGAAAGAAAATATGAAGAATTACTTAAATATAATTATTGCTTACTCAATTATGTTAGGTCTAATAATTTTAGTAGGTATTTTTCAGTCTTGGTCTATTGCTTTGACAATTTTTAATTATTGTATGATTTCAGCTGTAATGACTATGGGTGCAAATATTCAATGGGGATATGCAGGTCTTATAAACTTTGGAATAATGGGCTATACAGCTTTAGGGGGGTTAGCAGTAGTACTTGTTTCTGTTGCTCCAGTTTCTGAAGCATGGAGTGTTGGAGGAGTAAACATGCTGATGTGTCTTCTTCTTATAGTTTTAATGATATTTTCTATAAGATATGTTCTGAAAAACATAGATAAATCAAAGAAAAGAAACTACTTAGTTGCAGGAATAATTACAGTTGGGCTTTTGCTTATCAAAATAATTTCAGGACCAGCCATCGAATTAATAGAGGCTGTTGAGCCAGCTAAAACTGGTTTTTTAGGTGGATTAGGAATGCCAGTTTTATTCTCTTGGATTGTTGGTGGTTTTTTTGCAGCTGGTTTAGCATTTATAGTTGGAAAAGTTGCATTAGGTTTAAGAGCAGATTATCTAGCCATAGCAACCTTATTAATAGCAGAAATAGTTGTTTCAATTATTAAACATGAGGATTGGTTAGCGAGGGGTGTAAAAAATGTTATAGGATTAAAGAGACCTGCTCCTTATGAGATAGATTTACAGACATCACCATGGTTTATAAATCTAGTTGAAAAACTTCATAATACAAAATTATCATTAACCAACTCACTTACGGAAAGACAAGATCTTTTAAACCAATTAGTAATAGATGCGTCTTCAATTTATGTAAAACTTTGTTTTGCTGGGTTATTTTTAGTAGTAGTTATTATTTTATTGTTAGTTACTCAAAAAGCACTTTATTCACCCTGGGGAAGAATGATGAGAGCCATAAGAGATAATGAAGAAGCGGCAAGTGCAATGGGAAAGAATGTTGTTAAACAGCATTTATTTATATTTATCTTAGGTTCAGCCATTGTTGGAATAGCGGGAGCAATGATGGTAACTAATGATGGATTATTTACACCAGGAAGTTACCGACCTATGAGATATACATTTGTTATATGGGTGATGGTAATTGTAGGTGGAACAGGTAATAATTTTGGAGCAATTCTTGGTGGTTTTGTAGTTTGGTTTTTATGGGTAGAAGCTGCACCAATTGCATTATTTTTTATAAATCTATTTACTGCACATCTTCCAGAAACAAATGAGATAAAAATTCATTTAATAAATAGTGCACCGTATTTTAGATTTTTATTAGTTGGAATAGGTCTTCTTTTAATAATGAGATTTAGGCCTCAGGGCATAATTCCTGAAAAGATTATTAAACAATAATCTTGAAAAGTGAGCTATTTAATTTTTGGTTTTCTTACAGGTCTTAGTTTAATCCTAGCAATTGGAGCACAAAATATATTTGTAATTGAACAAGGTCTTAAAAAGAAACATGTATTTATTGTTTGCT
>CABYJT010000033.1 GCA_902519455.1 uncultured Pelagibacteraceae bacterium | reverse complement strand
GTCATTTGTAAGAGTTTCATTTTGGTATAGACAGGCATATATTTTTTATATTCTAGGAATTTTACTTTTATTACTTGTAATTTTTTTTGGAATTTCAGCGTCAGGGTCTAAACGATGGATAAATTTTTTCATAATGAACCTTCAGCCTTCAGAACTGATGAAAATTGCAATAATAGTTTGTTTTGCAAGATATTACCATCGTATTCAAAGCTCAGATATTCAAAGTTATAAATATTTATTACAACCAATCATACTTTTGTTGATACCTTGCTATTTAGTTATAACTCAACCTGATTTAGGAACAGCAATTTTAATAGCAGGAAGTGGGCTGGCTATTATTTGGTTAGCAGGACTTAATTTAAAATATTTTATATATTCAGGATTAATATTGTTAGTCTCATTACCTTTTGTAATTTCAATTTTAAAACCATATCAAAAATCAAGAATATTAACTTTTTTTAATCCAGATAGAGACCCTTTGGGTGCAGGTTATCAAATAATTCAATCTAAAATAGCAATTGGTTCAGGAGGATTGTTAGGCAAAGGTTTCTTACAAGGTACACAAAGTTATCTTGAATTCTTACCTGAAAAACACACTGACTTTATTTTTACTCTTTTTTCTGAGGAATTTGGCTTTGTTGGTTCAATGGTTCTAATTTTATTATACGCTTTATTAATTTATAGAATAATAAGGATTGGCTTTTATAGTAGATCATTTTTTGCAAAACTATACTGTTTTGGTTTTGCGTCTGCTTTATTCTTATATATTTTTGTAAATATAGCTATGGTAATTGGGTTGTTGCCAATAGTTGGAGCACCACTTCCTATCATGTCATATGGAGGATCATCTATGTTATCAATAATGCTTGGTTTAGGTATAGTAATGAGCTGCAAAATTTATAGCCGAGATCTGATCGGCAATTAAGATATTGTAAACAGTTATCCACCGCGATCAAATAACATATATTATAATTTATCCCACCAACTATATTTTTTCTTGTGTCAGAAAAAATTTTAAAAGTTGGTATAATAGGAGCAGGAATTCAAGGAATCTGTAATGCTCTTTTTCTTCAAAAAAAAGGCTATCAAGTAATTTTGTTTGATAGAGATGAACCTGGAAATGCAGCCTCTTATGGTAATGCGGGTCATTTTTCTCCTTACGCATCAGTCCCGTTAAACAGACCAGATATTGTAAGTGATGTTCCATCAATGCTTACGAGCTCAAGAGGACCTTTGGCACTTAAATGGAATTATGTTCCAAAAATGATTCCTTGGTTTACAAAATTTTTAATGAATTGTTCTAATGATAAAATGATGCATACCGCAAAAAATATGCATCAAATTTTAGATCAATCATTACTAGCTTATGATGAATTATTCGAAGAGATAGATTTAGAGGGTTTAGTTGAAAGTAATGGAATTTTATATGTCTGGAATGAAAAAAATTTAAAAAGTAGAGAATTAGAAATAAAAATTAGAGATGATCTAGGCGTTAAACAACAAGTGGTAAATAAAAAAGAAATACATGATTTAGAACCAAATTTAAAACCATTTTATCATGGAGGTGTTTTCTATGATTATGCAAGACACGCAAGAAATCCAAAAAAAATATTATTAAAGCTATTTGAAAATTTTATAAAAAAAGGTGGAAAGTTTTTAAAACTAAATATCCAAGATTTAAATTTTGACGAGGAAAAACCTGTTTTAAGATCAGAAACCCAAAGATTTGTTTTTGATAAATTGGTTATTGCTTGTGGTGCGTTTTCAAAAAAACTTACTGATAAACTTCATGAAAATATTCCACTGGATACTGAAAGAGGATATCATGTTCATTTTAAAGATTTTGATCATTTAATTTCAAGACCAGTGGTTTATTCTAATAGAGGGTTTGGAATGTCGCCTATGGACCAAGGGTTAAGGGTTGTTGGAACTGTGGAGTTTGGTGGTCTTGAAAATTCTTTATCAAAATCTAGGATCAAAAACTTAATTTTAAATGCAAATGATATGCTAGACGGCTTACCTGAGCACAAAGATGAGTGGTTAGGGTTTCGACCTACACTGCCAGATTTTTTACCAATAATTGGACCATCAAAAAATTATAAAAATGTATTTTACTCATTTGGTCATCATCATTTAGGATGGACTTTAGGTGCAATTTCTGGAAAAATAGTATCTGGTATGATTGCAAATGAAAATACTAATATGGATTTAAAACCTTACAGTTCAGTTAGATTTGCCTAAAAAGGTTAAATAGTGTGGAAATTAAACTTGAAGACAAATATAAATTAAGCAACGGCACTAGATTTTTAACTGGTGCTCAAGCTCTTGTTCGAGTTCCAATTGTTCAAGCAAGAAGAGATAAACAAAAAAATTTAAAAACTGCATGTTATATTTCCGGGTATAGAGGATCTCCTTTAGGTGGCTACGATCAGCAAATTTTAAAAAACAAAAAATATTTGAATGAAAACAATATTTATTTTCAACCAGGAATAAATGAGGAACTTGCTGCAACTTCTTTATGGGGAACACAGCAAGTAAATCTTAGAAAACAAGATAAATACGATGGTGTTTTTGGCATATGGTATGGTAAGGGGCCAGGAGTAGATAGAGCGGGAGATGCTTTAAAGCATGTAAATTTAGCTGGTACCTCAAAGTTTGGAGGTGTCATTGCTTTAATGGGAGATGACCATATATGTGAGTCTTCAACAACCTCTCATCAAAGTGAATTTGCAATGATTGATGCAATGATACCTTTTTTTAACCCAAGCGGTGTTCAAGAAATACTAGATTATGGAATAATAGGAATCGAATTATCAAGAAAAAGTGGGTGTTGGGTAGGTATAAAGTGTGTTCATGATAATGTTAGCTCAGGAGCAACTGTTGACTTAGATGAAAAAAGGTTAAATCTTTTAGATATTTCAAGTGAAAAATATCCATCGGAAGGATTAAATATTAGACTAAAAGACACTGCACAAGAAAAAGAATATCGGCTACACCACCATAAAATAAAATATGTAAAAGAATTTTGTAAAATAAATAATTTGAATAAAATTATTTTCGACTCAGAAAAGGCAAAAATTGGAATAATTAGCACTGGAAAATCTTTTTTAGATACAAAATTAGGGCTAGAAAAAATTGGAATAAATGAAGATGTTGCCAATCAAGTAGGAATTAAATTTCTTAAAATTGCTATGCCTTGGCCATTAGAGGAAACAGTAATTGAAAAATTTTCGGAAAATTTAGAAAAAATCATTGTTGTTGAAGAAAAAAGATCAATCATTGAAACACAAGTTAAAGAAATATTATTTAATAAAAATTTAAATATAAAAGTAGTTGGAAAAAATGATGAAAATAATAATGATTTATTTGTTTCTTCTGGAGCTTTAGACCCAGGAGAAATCGGTTTAAAAATATCTGAAATAATTAATTACCTTAACTTACCGGATGAAGTACATAATCTTTCAAAAAAGTTAAAGTCTTTGAAAGAAAAAATTAATTCAAATATCTCCTTAAAAAGAGTTCCACATTTCTGCTCTGGGTGCCCTCATAATACTTCAACTAGAATACCAGAGGGTAGTAGAGCAATTACAGGTATCAGTTGTGCATACCTTGTGGAACATATGGAAAGAGATAATGAAGGCTTTTCTCAAATGGGATCAGAGGGGGCAACTTGGGTTGGTGAATCTGTTTTTAGCAATACTGACCATGTTTTTCAAAATATGGGAGATGGGACTTACATTCATTCAGGAATTCTATCTATAAGACATGCAGTTGCAGCAAAAACCAAAATGACATTTAAGATTTTGTATAACGATGCTGTCGCGTTGACAGGAGGTCAAGCATTAGATGGATTACCAACAGTTGCCCAAATGTCTAAACAGCTTGAAGCAGAAGGTGTTGAAGAAATTGCAATAATCACAGATGAAATTGGAAAATATAGTGATAGAGGAGGTTTTGCGAAAAATTCAAAAGTTTATGACAGAAAAAATATTATAGATGTTCAAATTGAATTAAGCAAAATTAATGGAACAACTGTTATTATTTATGATCAAACCTGCGCGGCTGAGAAAAGAAGGAGAAGAAAAAAAGGCATCTTAGAAGAGCCTAAGAAAAAAATTTTTATTAATAAAGACCTATGCGAAGGTTGTGGAGATTGTGGAATACAATCTAATTGTGTTTCTATTGCACCTGTTGAAACTGAATATGGAAGAAAAAGACAAATTGACCAATCTTCTTGTAACAAAGATTACACATGTGTTGATGGATTTTGTCCAAGCTTTGTAAGTCTTGAGGGAGATATAAGACTTAAGAAAAATTATGACGATAATTTAATTAATAAAATAAATTCAAAGATAGATGATCCGAAATTACCTCAAATTAACAAATCTTTTGGGATAATGATTGCTGGAATTGGTGGAACAGGAGTTGTTACAATTGGAGCTGTGCTTGCAACTGCTGCTCAAATAGATGGAAAAGGATCAGGAGTTTTAGATATGACAGGATTAGCTCAAAAAGGTGGAGCTGTTAAAAGTTTCTTAAGAATTTTTGAAAAACCTGAAGATGTTGGAGCCATAAGATTATCTTATGGTGATACTAACTTACTTCTTGGATTTGAT
>CABYJT010000032.1 GCA_902519455.1 uncultured Pelagibacteraceae bacterium | reverse complement strand
AAAATTTTGTTAAATCTAAGCATAGAGTTAAAATGTTGTCTTTATCAAATGCTTTTGACCTTAAAGACTTAGAAAATTTTGAAAAAAAAATATTTAATTATTTAAATAAAAAAGTTGAATTAGAGTATAGCGTCGAGCCAAAAATTGATGGAATTTCAGCCTCATTAACTTACAAAAATGGATTATTAGTAATGGGTACTTCAAGGGGAGATGGTACCACTGGTGAGGTAATTACTGAAAATTTAAAAACCATTAAAGATATACCTCAGAAAATAGCTAATAAAGATTTCCCACATGACATAGATATTAGAGGTGAAGTTTTCATAGAAAAGGATAATTTTAATAAATTAAAAAATGATTTTGCCAATCCTAGAAATGCTGCATCAGGCTCTCTAAGACAAAAAAATCCATTAGAAACAAAAAAAATTCCACTTAACTTTGTCGCTTACACTTATGGTTATTTTGAAAGTGAAAAAATAAAGAAACAGTCTGATTTTTTAAGTTCATTAAAAAAATGGGGTTTTAAGGTAAATGAGCATAATAAGGTTTTAAAAACTATTAAAGAATTGGAAAGGTTTCACAAAAAATTTGAGAATGATAGATTTGATTTAAAGTATGATGTTGACGGTTTAGTCTATAAAATCAATAATCTCGATCTTCAAAACAGATTAGGATTCACAGCAAATTCTCCTAGGTGGGCTATAGCTCACAAATTTTCAGCAGATAGTGCATATTCCATAATAAAAGACATAAATATTCAGGTTGGCAGAACAGGCGCATTAACTCCAGTAGCAAGAATAAAGCCAGTAAATATTGGGGGTGTAGTAGTTTCTAACGCAACACTTCATAATGAAGATGAAATAATTAGAAAAGATATAAGAATTGGTGATACTGTAAAGGTAGAGAGAGCAGGTGACGTTATTCCTCATGTAATTTTAGTTGATCTAAAAAAAAGAGAAAAAAAATCCAAAAAATTTATCTTTCCTAATAATTGCCCCTCATGTGGTTCAGAAACAATAAAAGAATTTAATAAAACAACAAAAAAATATGATGCTGTTAGAAGATGTACAAATGAAGGTTATGATTGTGAAAAAATTGCAATTGAAAAAATTAAACATTTTATATCTAAAGACGCAATGAATATTGATGGTCTTGGAAAAAAAGTTGTAGAAAATTTTTGGGATCTCAATTTAATTAGATTTCCACAAGATATTTATAATTTAGATTATAATAAAATATCAAATTTAGAAGGATGGGGAGATCTATCAGTTTCAAACTTAAAACACTCTATAGATCAATCAAAAAAAGTTTCTTTGGATAAATTTTTGTACGCTATCGGAATAAGACATATTGGAATTGAAAATGCAAAACTTTTGGCAGAACATGTGAAGTCTATAAAAAATTTTATAATTTTAGTTAATAAAGAGAAATTGAATGAATTTTTAGATATTGATGGAATTGGTGAAACCCAAATAAATTCCTTAAAAACTTTTTTCGAAAATAAGTCAAATTATAAAATAATTGAAAAGTTATCTTCAATCTTAAATATTTCTGATCTCAAATTAAATAGAGATGGTAAACTTTTAAATTATACATTTATGTTTACCGGAAAATTATCAAATATGAGTAGAGCTGAAGCAAAATCTTTAATTGAAGAGAATTCAGGATCTGTTGTAAGCTCAGTAAATAAGAAATTGAAATATTTAATTATTGGCGAAAAACCTACAAATCGTAAAGTACAACAAGCTAAAGAATTAGGAATAAAAATTTTATCTCAAAAAGAGTGGCTTAATTTATTAAATTAGCTTAGCTAACCATTTTTTCTCTTTTTTGTTTAAAAATGGTGAAATATTATTGTAAACATCAAAGTGATATTTAAATAAATAATTCTTTTCCATTTTATTAAGCATTTTAAAATTAATTAAGTCAGTATCTATAGGTGCCATTGTTAGATTTTCAAATATAAGCTTAGATTTGATTTTTTTAATAAAAACTAAATTTTCAATTCTTATTCCAAATTCATTTTTTTTATAAAAACCAGGTTCATTACTTAAAACCATTCCTTCTTGTAGTTGTACGTAATTATTTTTTGATATTCCTTGTGGTCCTTCATGAACATTAAGAAATGCTCCAACTCCATGACCTGTTCCATGACGATAATCGAGACCAATAGACTTGAGGCTCTTTCTGGCAATCTTATCAATATTATGGCCGTTTCTCGCTTTATTTATATTTGTTAAGGCAACAGCAATATGGCCTTTTAAAACCCTAGTAAATATATCTTTAACTTTATTTGAGACGTTAGAAAAACATACTGTCCTTGTTACATCTGTTGTCCCCCACTTATATTGACCACCTGAATCAAGTAATAATAAATCATTCTTCCTTAACTTTCTGTTTGAAAATTTATCAGCTCTATAATGTATAATTGCTCCATTTGGTCCAGATCCAGCAATTGTATCAAAGCTTGGGTATAAATAGTTTTTTCTATTTTTTCTAAAACTCTCTAATTTTGTCTCTATTTTTTTTTCTGTCAAATTATTTATTTTAATATTTTTAATCCAATATAAGAATTTCGTTAAAGCAACGCCATCTTCAATATGCGCATTAACCATATTATTAATCTCAATTTTATTTTTTAAAGATTTTAAATTATAAATAGGGTCTGTTCGGTTGATTATCTTAAATTTATAGCTTATTAAGCTTTCTTCAAAAATTGAACAAGTTTTTTCATCAATACAAAAATTCCCTTTTTTTAATCTGACTAAACAATTTAAAATTTTATTTTCTTGAAAAAAATATATTTTTAATTTTTGGAGACTTAATTTTATTTTTTTAATTTTGTTTTGATTTGAAAAAAAATAGATTTTTCTATCTTTAGTTATGATCATTTTACAATTAGCAACAGGAGAATTTGGAAGATCTCTACCTCTGATGTTTAGAAGCCAACAAATATTTTCACCTGAGCTAATAAATAAATAATCAATTTTCATTTTTTTCATTATTTGAATTAATCGATTTATTTTTTTATCAACATTTTCTCCTGCTACAACAGGATTTAAACTAAAAAATGGATAATCATTTTTAGTAATATTTTTATTTTCAAATTTAATATTTAAAGGAATTAAGTTGTAATTTTCTCCAAAATATTTGTTTAGAGTTGACCAGGTAAAAAGGTCAGGATCGTATCCAATTTTAATTTGCTTCTTTAAAATATCTTTAGGCCATACATATGGAATTTCACAAATTTTAAATTTTTTACCGGACTCTTTTTCTGCTTGAATAGTATATCTACCATCAACAAATAAATATTTTTTATTTTTCAAAAAAATTGCAAAGCCTGCAGAGCCTGAGAATTTTGTAATCGATTTTAGATTATTTAATTTAGAATATTCAGTAAAATAAGTATCATTTTTTGGTAAAATATATCCATCTAAATTGTTCGAAAAGATAATATTATTTATTTCAGTACTCATTTTAATTTTTTTTGATATCTTATCCAACCAGGACTCCTAATTTCACTATCACTATCAAAATCTATATCTTGGTTAAATTCAAAATCTTCATCTTTTTCATCTACAAAATTATTATTTTTTTTAATATATTCATCTGGTAGCTCGTCCACAAACCTTGATGCCATACTATCTATCCAATCCCCTTGATAAAATCTGTTCATAGAAAATGATATTTTTGCAAGCTTTTTTGCCCTAGTAATTGCAACATAAGCTAATCTTCTCTCCTCCTCTAAACCACTTTCGCCCTTTTCCTCAATACTTTTCTGATGAGGAAATAAACCTTCTTCCCACCCAGGCAAGAATACAATATCAAACTCTAACCCTTTAGATGCGTGTATTGTCATTAAATTGACCTTTTCACTTTGCCAATCTTGATCTAATGATGTTGCAAGAGCAACATGCTCTAAAAAACTCTCTAAATTATCAAATTCTTTCATTGCATTTAATAATTCTTTTATATTTTCTAATCTATTTTCATTTTCTAAATCTTTCTTATTTTTAAGCATTTCACTATATCCAGATTCATCAAGAATTGTCTGTAATAACTTATTATGATTTATTTTACTCTTTAAATCGTTTCTCCATTTAGCTAAAAGGTTTAGGAGAGAATTTAAACCTAATTTTGTTTTGGGTTTAATTTTGTTTTGTTCAATTAAATGTTTTGAGGCAACTTCTAATGAACATTTATTTAATTTTGCAAAATTATTAATAGTTTTTACAGTAGTATCTCCAATAGATCTTTTTGGGACATTTAAAATTCTCTCAAATGCTAAGTCATCCTGAGGTTGAAAAACTGTTTTTAGGTATGCAACACAATCCTTTACTTCCGCTCTTTCGTAAAATTTTATACCACCAATAATTCTGTATGGAATACCAATTTTTAAAAACCTTTCCTCAAATTCTCTGGTTTGAAAGATAGCTCTTACTAGAATTGCGACTTCATTCAATGAAAATTTATTTTTAAAATCTTCAATATTAGAACCGATTTCAGTTGCCTCATCTTTCACATTTCTAAAACAGTTTAAAGTCACAAGTTCACCATCTTCTTGATCTGTAAAAAGTTTTTTTCCAACTCTATTTTGATTATTTTCAATTATTTTTGATGCTACATTTAAAATATTTTGAGTGGATCTATAATTTTTTTCTAATCTTATTATTTTTGTATTTTCATAAACATTTTCAAATTGAAGAAAATTTTTGATTTCCGCTCCTCTCCAGCTATATATAGACTGATCATCGTCACC
>CABYJT010000031.1 GCA_902519455.1 uncultured Pelagibacteraceae bacterium | reverse complement strand
AGCAACATCTTCTATTCCAATAAAATTGAAATAAGTATCTTTTGAATACCTTATCCAAATACGTATTTTTAGTGTCAAAATGAGATATTTAAATAAGTTTGATCTCATATCTTTAGAATAAGCATTTGATATTCTTAAAATTGTATATGAAAATTTTTTATTTAAATTATTTTTAACAACACTCTTAATTAAAAGATCTGCACGATATTTACTTTTAGAATACAAACTACTTTGTTTTATCGGACTATTTTCTAAAATAATTTTTTTTTTTCTAAAGTAATTTGTACCTCCACCATAAACAGCAACGCTGCTTAAATGTATTAATCTAACTTTAAACTTATTAATATTGATATATTCAATTAGTTTTTTTACAAAAGTGACATTTATCTTTTCAAGGGAATTTGAGCTATTGTTAGTTTTGCCAACACAATTAATTATCACTTTAGCTTTTTTTAAAAATGTTAAATTTGTTTCTGAAAAATTAACAAAATCCCATCTCTCATATTTTACCTGAGGATTTGTGTATGGTTTTTTTTTTCTGTTTCGTCCTACACAAATTATGTTTAAGGAAGTATCCTTTACTAATTTTGCTAAAATGCTTTTACCAATTAATCCTGTGTAACCAAGTAATACAATTGTCATTTATACTTTAAGACAAATATATTTCCATCTCAAATAAATTATGATGAAATAATATTTTCATAGTAGGTTCAATTTTTTTGCAAATCATTTTTTATAATAACTCTTATACCATTTAACAAAATTAGATACTCCTTTAAGAACTGATGTATTCGGTTTGTAATTAAAATGATCTTTTATATTATCTAAATTTGCATGAGTATCCTGTACGTCACCTGGTTGTAGTGGCAAAAAATTTACTTTTGATTTCTTTGCTAAAGCTTTTTCCAAAGCACTTATATAATCCATAAGTCGTACTGGTTCATTATTACCAATATTATAAATTACCCAAGGGGCATTACTTGACGCTGGATCTGGTTTACTACTATTCCACTTAATATTATTACTTGCTGTTTTATCAAGAACTTTAATTACACCCTCAACAATATCATCGATATAAGTAAAATCCCTTGTATGTTTTCCATAATTAAAAACATCAATTGATTTATTTTCCAATATGTTTTTAGTAAATTTAAAAAGTGCCATATCAGGTCTTCCCCATGGTCCATAAACCGTAAAAAATCTTAGTCCTGTTGTTGGCAGCTTATAAAGGTGACTATAAGCATGAGCCATTAATTCATTTGATTTTTTTGTTGCTGAATAAATTGATAAAGGATGGTTAGCACTATCATGCTCCGAAAAGGGCATTTTGGTATTACCACCATAAACACTTGAGGTACTCGCGTATACTAGATGCTGAATTTTATAATGACGACAATTTTCGAGAATATGGGAAAATCCCACAATATTACTATTAATATAAGATATTGGATTTTTTATTGAGTAACGCACCCCAGCCTGTGCAGCCAAATTTAAAACTTTTTGAGGTTTATGAACTTTAAATATATTTTCTATATTTGTCTTATCAATTAGATCAAGCCTAAAATGTTTGTAATTTTTAAATTTTTTAAGTCTTTCGAGACGTGATTCTTTAAGTTTAGGATCATAATAATTATTATGATTATCAATGCCTATTACATTATCACCTCGTTGTAATAGTTTTATACATACTGAATATCCGATAAAACCTGCTGATCCTGTAACGATAATTTTAGTCATATTTTATATTTAAAATTTATTTAAATTATTTAATGTTAAAATTAAATTAAAAGTAAATACTAATAAAGTTTACTTTATATAAGTATTAATTTTTTTTCATTTTTTATTGTAAAGTTTATTCCATATCTTATTATAAGAATTTAACATTTTGGTAATACTAAATTTTTCTTTGATTATATATCTAGTATTTTTACATCTTTTTTTCCAATTTGACTTACTTTTTTCATAAAGTGCCTTCTCTATTGCTTTAGCTAATTTTATAGAGTTATTTGGTGGAACTACCCAACCAGTTTTTCCAACAATTTTACTTGAATCACCAACATCAGTAACAACACATGGGGTTCCACAAGACATTGACTCAGCTACAACATTTGGAAAACCTTCTCCATAACTACTACTTAGAACATGTAAATCTAATCCATTCATTACTTGAGAGATATCATTCGTCTGACCTAGTAATTTTACGTAATTAGATAATTTTAATCTTTTAATATCTGAATTTAAAGCAATATTTTTCTTATTGATATTTTTACCAATTAAAACACAAAAAAAATTTATATTCTTATCACGTAGATTGGAAAGTGCATTAAGGAAATTTAAATGATCTTTTTGTGGATCATAACGTGCTACTTTACCAATAAGAGAAACCTGTTTATTAATTCTAATTTTTTTTCTAAATTTTTTTCTTTGTAGCTTGTCAATTTTTAAAACTGATAAATCATAACCATTTGGGATAAATTTAATTTTATTTTTATCATAACCTTCTGTCTCGTAAATTTTTTTTGAATTTTCTGAGACTGCTATTATAATTTGTGGAATGAAAAAAGATAATTTTGACAAAATTTTTATAATTAAAATAGTGGTAATTTTCGCTTTTCCCAATTTAATTTCAGAGTATCGAATATTCCAAATTATTTTTTTAATACCTGCTAATTTCGCAGCAATTCCTCCAATAAAATCTGCATGAACTAACCACGTTTGTACTATATCAGGTTTTAAAAAACGAAGTAATTTTATAAGATAAAAAAATTTATTAATCGAAGAGTACTTAATATTTAAATAATAAACTTTGACCCCTAGTTCATGCAATAAGGGAGAATATTTTTCTCGATCCTTAAGGGAAATAACAACATGTTTATTAAATTTATCATATTTACAAATTTTAAATAATGTTTGTTCTGCACCTCCATCTCCCAAACCCGTAATTATATGTATAATATTCATTTAATATTTATTAATACCCAATAATTTTAAAAAAATTCTTTAATTCTTTTTTTTTTAAAAAGTACAATTTTTGGGATAAATGGTGCAGCGAGTATTATTAGTTCAATAACAAATTTTGATCGATGCCTCAAACCTGCACCAAAATTACTAGTTCCAATCCCATATACAAAAAGGTAAGAAACAACTATCAAAAAAATTAATCTTAAAGCAGGGTCTTTAAAAATGGCTTTTCTGTTAAGGAAAATTAAATATATTATAATAATGTATAATAAACTGTCAAACAGTCCAATCAAATGGATTGGTTTCTTTACGTCCCACGGAAATGGTGAAAAAAGAAGATATATAATTCTTGCTATACCCTTATAAAAAAACTCAAATCCAGAATTTATTTCAGTCCATTCTGAATATGAGGCATCTCCAGTCATTCTAAATTCAATATTAGAAGTAAGCCAACCTATATTGATAGACTGCTCAAAAGTCCCAACATATGGAATGTAGATATTATTTGTAAAAAATAAATACAAAAATATAACAGAAGTTGTAGTAATCACTAATACTTTTACACTTATTCGCTTAATAAAGATAAGCTCTATCATTTTTTTAAAGTTACTTAGACCTAATATAATTAAAAAAAAAATACCTCCAATTAATAATACCCCGTGAAAGAAAGTGGCACCAATAAATCCAGTCATAGCAAGAACTATAGATTTATAACCACCAAATTTTGCCCAATTAACGACACCAATCATTGCTACTACTAAAAAAAAATTACTATAAACTTCTCTCAATGGTAAAACTGAGTATAGTACTAGTGAGGGAAATAGCGCTAGCACCCAACCAACTTTAGTTGCTGAATTATTGTCCCATATTTTTTTAGAGAGTAACCATCCCAAAAGAACAGTTAAAACTCCAATTAATAAACCAATTGACTGTGCCATTAAAATACTTCTACCAAATATAGAGTATGGGATTGCGATCATCCAAGGGTAGAACCAACTAGTATATCCTGGGTAATGATTTAAAGTATTTAAAAATCCATCTTGAGCATAAATCCATGCTTGACTTTCAAATCCTTCAGCATCAAATGAGCTATCAGGCAAAGTTAAAACATAGTGACCAATTAACATTACTATCAAGCGTACAATTAGAGCTGTAAAAATTATTTTTTTAATACCTGGCCACCTCAATGCAATAAAAAATGTAATAATAGATACAAGTGAAATTGTTATAAAGCCAAGTAAATCAGACATAATATTTCATTAAATTTAAAATTTAAATTATTTTAGATTTTTTAAACATTTTAAGGTTTCCGAGTTAATCCAATAAATTTTCCTTTAAATTCAACTACTGCAAAATCTAACATTTTTTTTTTAACAAATTCAGAAAAATAGAGGTTATCTTGTATATCATCAGAAATAAATAAACCTTTTGATCTTAAAGACTTCCAAAGTATTGGATAAGCATAATGTCTACCCCACCAGGACTTGTCTGAGTCATAGTGACAAAGATCTATTTGTCCTCTAATGTTTCTCAAAGCCTCTAATATACCAGGGTTATCTGGTTTGCGAATAAGCCTCCAATTTTTCCTTAAATATTGTGGAATAACTATACCAACATCATTTTCATTATTTTTTCCTGGATAGGGCATGTCTATACTATACAATTTGCTATTATCTGTTTTAGTAAGGCCTTTAAGTATTGCCAAACTTGACCATCCGTATGCTACACCAGTTTCAATTACAATCTCAGCTTTTAATAATCGAACACAGTCATAAATCAAATTTATGTGTCCTGCGCCCCCCATTGCAACTGATGATTTTGCTTCCAACTTACGCGCTTCAACTATTATTTCATTATCCAGTCCTATTTTAGTTACTGGGAATCCTAATTTTTCTAACGCATGTGTATAAGAAACAGCATTTTTAGAAGCCCATTCA
>CABYJT010000030.1 GCA_902519455.1 uncultured Pelagibacteraceae bacterium | reverse complement strand
TCTAATTCCAAAATTATAGTTTTGATTTTCAAGGTTTTTGAAATGTTTAGGAGATTTAATTGAAATATTTTCAAAATTTAAATTGTCTGAATTTTTTAGTCCTTTTAAAATGTTCATTGGAGGGTCATTTGAAATCTCTGCAACTTTCAAATTTAATGGGTTTTCAAAAATTTCTTTTGCAGGTCCTTTTTGTAAAACTTTTCCTTCATCAAGAACAATTACTTCTCCATTTAACTCCATCACTTCTTGTGGATCTGTTGTCGAATAAATCAAAATCGTTTCTTGTGACATACCTTCAGAGAAAATTTTTTTAAATTCTTCTCTTAATTGTTCTCTAAGCTTGTAATCAAGATTTACTAATGGCTCGTCCAGAAGTAATATCTTAGCTTTCTTAGCTAAAGATCTAGCTAGAGCTACTCTTTGTTGCTGACCTCCTGATAATTCTTGAATTTTTCTATTTTCAAAACCAATTAACCCTACAGTCTTAAGAGCTACTTCAACATCGGTCTTAATTTTATCTTGGCTTAGTTTCCTTTGTTTAAGCGGGAAAATAATGTTCTCATAAACGTTAAGGTGAGGATAATTAATAAATTGTTGATAAACCATGGCCACATTTCTTTCCCAGACTGGAATTTTGCTAAAATCTTTTTCCTCAAAAGATAAATTTCCACTATCAGGATTTAGCAAACCAGCAATTGTTTTTAGAAAAGTGGTTTTTCCAGACAAAGTTCTTCCTAAAATCGTATACAGGTTTCCTTTTTTGAAATTAAAAGATACATCATTCAAATGAAATTGGTCATCTGGTTTGTAAGTTATGTTTTCTCCAATTAAATTCATTATTTCAACGCTCCAGATAAATTTCCTTTGGATAAATATCTTTCAACTACAAACGCAACAATAATTAAAGGTGCAACTGAAATTAATGCAGAGGCTGACAAACTCCACCATGGGGTAATCGATGAATTAAGTGCTACAACTTTTACTGGCAGCAACTGTACTTCGGTAAAAGTTAAAATAAAAGCAAAGAAAAAATCAATCCAACCAAATATTATACAAAACATTCCAGCTACAATTAATCCAGGTATAGAATTTGGTAGCACAACTTTGTAAAATGCTTGATAAGGATTACAACCATCGATCAATGCAGTCTCATCTAACTCTTTTGGTACCCTGTTAAAAAAGTCGACCATTATCCAAACAGCAATAGGCATTAGCAACACAATGTAAACTACTACTAAACCAAGTAAGCTATCTAATAATCCAATAGTACTTAAAAATATAAAGAAAGGTATCGATAAAACAATCGGTGGCATAATTCTTTGAGATATAAAGAAGAACGTAATATCATTATTTCTGACAAATCCTGCTTTAAAAGTAAATCTTGAAAGAGCATATGCAGCAAGTGTTCCTAGAATAATACTAATTAAACTAGCAGTGCACGTAACAAAAATACTATTAAAGTAAGGTTCAACGATATCAACTCCTCCTCTAGCTGGCGATTTAACTAATACACGCCATCCTTCTAAAGTTGGTTCAAAATCTAACCATGGAATATAAGTAACCTTACTATTTACAGATTGAAAATCTTTAAAAGATGTAGAAATAGCCCACAAAAAAGGAGCAACTATAAATACAGTCCATAATGTAATAAATGTATATTTTAAAAATGTATAAAATTTATGCATTATTCCTTAATCATTAATTTTGTTAAAACTTTTGCTATAATAGTTAGACTTATGATCATTATTACTAAATATGTAAAAGATAGAGTTGCAGCATAACCCATTTGAAACTCTCTCAGTCCTTTAATATAAATATAAAAACTTGAAGTTTCTGTTGCGGTTCCAGGTCCTCCAGATGTCAAAACAAAAACAGTATCCATTATTTTTGAGGCCTCAATTAATCTTATGATAATTGCACCAATTGAAATAGGAGCCATTAATGGAAATGTAACATAAACAAACTTTCTAAAAGGACTTGCTCCATCAATTGCAGCAGCTAAGAAAGGTTCCTTAGGTAGAGACAATAGACCAGCAAGTAGTAATAAAAACATAAATGGCGTCCATTGCCATACTTCAACGATAATTACAGTAAACTTAGCTATAACTGGATCGCTGAGCCATAAAATAGGTTTAACCCCTATATTTCCTAAAAGGTCATTTACTGGCCCAAGAGACTCATGGAAAAAAGTTCTCCAAATTACTGTCATAATAACTGGCGTAGTCATCATTGGAATTAAGAAAATTACTCTAAAAAACCTTTTAAATTTTATTTCTCTCCAAACCATAAGTGCTAATGCAAAACCTATTACATATTGAAGTATAACTGTTGTTACTGATAAAAAACTTAATCTGAAAAAAGACTCCCAAAATCTTGGATCATCTGTAAATAGCCTTATATAGTTTGTAATTCCAATAAAATTCATCTCAGGCGTATAACTGTTCCATCCTGATAAACTTAATCTTATTGTAAAAATAATAGGAAATATAAGTATTCCTATTAGCACAAATAAACCTGGAAATAAAAAAACAAACTTGTGCTTAAAATTCATAAATATAATTTTTTGGATTTATTAAATTTGTGGCCGTCGAGTTGACGGCCACAATAAGTATTTTTAAAGCTTATTATCTTCCATGGCTACACCAACAGAGTAAGCTTTTCTTACATTATCTTTTCCTACTCTATTAAGTATATCATTCCACTGTTTAGCAGCTTCATCTAAAGCAGCTTGTGGTGATAACTGTCCGGCTAAAGCTTTTGCTGCAGCAGTTGCTAGTGCAGCGTTAAACTCAAAAGTACCTGGAACTCTTAATGGAAAAACTCTATTTTTGCTTTCTTCCATTTTTGCAAGAGTATCTACATAAGACTCTGCAATATCTTTGTCCCAACCGATTTGTGTCCAAACTTCAGCTTTAAAGTCATCATTTCTAAATGGATTTACTCCAAATCTACCAATTCCTATATCAGCTTGGTGATTTGCTTCGTTAGCAAAGAAACACAAATAGTCAAATGCCATTTCTTTCTCTTTACTTTTCTTAGCAACTCCCACTGCCCATCCCCATACGAAGAAAGGAGCTTGGTTAAAACCTTCATCCCAAGAATTAGACTTTCTATTCCAAACTTTCATAGCACCTGGTAATTGTGCAGCACCAACTTTATTGTTAATTGGGCTGTCAGGTTGCATCGCTGCAACAAATGCGTCATCCCATGAAAAACTAAATAAAGTTTGTCCACCACCAAATGATCCAATTTCATCACCTAGACCGAAGTTAATTCCACCTGGTGGAACATATTTAGTAGCAGCAACCCAGTCAGTAAGAGCTTCTACAAAACCTGGATTATTAATAAGTGGAGTCATTGTATCTAAATCAAAGAAAAAACCACCTGGTGTTTTTGGATTTTTAGAATAAGCGGCTGATCTAGAATAGAAAGCAGCATACATAAGGTCATCTTTTTTCATAACCTCTGCTGATCCATATTCTTTCTCACCATCACCATCCCAGTCCCAATCATTAAAGTATGCAGCCATTTCTCCATACTCTTTCCAAGTTTGTGGGACTCTTAACTCTTTACCAGTGTCGGCTTTATATTTTTTTTGATATTCAGGATTATCAATGACATCTTTTCTATATTTAAGATAGTGTCTATCTCCATCAACTGGAAACTGATACATAACACCATCCCAAGAAGCTACACCAATATGAGATGGAGTAACGTCTTGCATTTGTTTCATCTCAACATATTTTTTTGGAACTGGCTCTAAGTATCTTCTCCAATCATTAATGAAATTAGAAAATCCAAATACTATATCGTAAGGAGCTTGACCTGCCTGGAAAGGAACCATAGCTTTTGCATATAGGTCTCCAGCTGGTGTATGAGTTACATCAACTTTTGCTCCAGTTAATTTAGCAAACTGTTCAGCATGAAGAGCTGTTGGCTCACCCATAACTGGTACAGCATGCGTATTTATTTTTAGTGTTTTACCAGAGTAGTCTTTTTTTGACATTGACTCGTAAGAACACTCACCAGGAATATCCCCGGTAGTTTTGATATGTGGAAATTGATCACTCCACTTATCAGCATACGCAACAGGACTAAATACCAACAAAGCTGATATAAGAGCAGTTACGCAAGTTTTTATTGTCTTCATCTTCATTTCCTCTCTTTTGTTATTTATGGAACTAACACAGCACGACCTTTAATTTTTCCATCATTAAGGTCATGTAAAGCTTTGTTAGCTTCATCAAGTTTGTACTCTTTCATAGAAAGTTTTACTAAACCTTTGTCCGCTAGTTCCATTAATTCGTACAATTCAGCCCATGTTCCTACTAAGCTTCCAACTATACTTTTCTCCTGGTCAATCATATCAATTGCCAAAATTCTTATTTCTTCTCCATAACCAACTATATAGAAAGTGCCTGTTGCTTTGGTCATGCTTAGACCCATTGATGTAGATCCTTTCTCACCAACAAAATCTATAACTGCCTCTGCACCTTTTCCTTTTGTAAGTTCTTTTACTTTTTCTATTTCATTTCCATCTATAAGAACTCCGTGATCTGCGCCAAGTTCCATAGCATGATCTAAAGGAGATTTGGCTTTTTCAACTACAATAATATTTGCTGCACACATAGCTCTTAAACATTGAATTGCAATATGCCCAAGACCACCTGCACCAATGATTACACAATTTTCTCCAGGTAAAAGATGTCTTGTTGCTTTTTTTACTACTCTGTAAGCAGTTAAACCTGCATCAGAAAATGGAGCCACATCTATAGGACCTAAAACCTTCGGTATTTTTATTAAGTTTCTTACACTAGTTTGAAGCAGCTCTGAATATCCTCCATGTTTTACATTTAATCCAGCGAAAATTGGATTTTCTGCATGCATATCATTACCTCTTCTACAGTCTAAACAAGTTCCAC
>CABYJT010000029.1 GCA_902519455.1 uncultured Pelagibacteraceae bacterium | reverse complement strand
ACTTCCATATCTTGTTTCAATTGCCGAAAAATCAGTATCCACCTTTTTAAATTTTTTTCTTATTCTTTTAACGTGACTATCAATAGTCCTATCTTCTATGTCTGTGTCTTCTCGATATGCTACATCCATGAGTAAGGCTCTCTCTTTAATCATTCCTGGTCTTTTTGCTAGCTCCTCAACAATTTTAAATTCTGTTGTAGTCAGTTTATCGGGTAATTCTTTGCCATCCCACTCACATTCGAGTTGGGATGGATCTAATTTTAACTTACCATGAGAAATTACATTTTTATTTTCCTCGATATTGATATCCTTATCTTTTTTTCTTAATTGTACTTTAATTCTTTCAACTAAAACTTTGGTTGAGAACCCGCCAGTTTTACCAACAAAGTCATCTGCACCGAGTTTCAAACCACTAACCTCGTCGGTTACTTCATCTTTAGAAGTTAAAAAAATAACTGGCATAGAAGTTTTTTTTCTAAGTTTTCTAAGAAGTTCTTCACCATCCATTCTTGGCATTTTGATATCAATAACAGCAAGATCAGGTGGTGTTCTTGATAATCCAACAAGAGCATTTTCACCATCAATATAAGTTTGAACTTTAAAACCTTCTTTTTCTAAAGCCATCTGGACAGATGTTAATAAATTTCTATCATCGTCTACTAACGCAATTGTTTGTGACATAAATTAAAATAAAAATACTAAATTGTTCATATTAGGGCAATTGTTTGTTTTCAATGAAGTTCACCCCAATTTTCTCCAATATTTACATCGACTAAAAGAGGTATTGAAAATGAATGAAGTTCACTATCTTTCACACTCAACATCAAATCCTTAACTAATTTAGTACTTTTTTTTGTTTCTTTCGAGCTTTCCTCAAAAATTAACTCATCGTGTATTTGCAACAACATTTTAAGAGAATTATTTTTATTATTAGTAATTTCTTTATTTATCCTGATCATTGCTAATCTCATAATTTCTGATGCCGACCCTTGAATCGGGGCATTTATTGCTGCTCTCTCCTGAAAATTTCTTACATTAAAATTCTTATCGTTAATTCCAGTGAGATGTGTTTTTCTTCCAAATATATTACTTACATAGCCACTTTTTCTACAAAAATTTACAGTTGTTTTCATATAATCTTTAATTTCTGGAAATTTTTTAAAATAAGAATTTAAAAATTCTTCTGCTTCATTGTTTGAAACATTGATTTGTTTAGCTAAACCATATTGTGATATGCCATAAATAATCCCAAAGTTGATTGCTTTTGCTTTTCTTCTTGTTTCAGTGTCAATTTTATTAATTTCTTTTCCAAAAACCTGACTAGCTGTCAAAGTATGAATATCCTCATTATTTAAAAACGCCTTTTTCAACTGTTTTACATCTGCTAGATCTGCCAAAATTCTCATTTCAACTTGATTGTAGTCTGCTGAAATCAATTTATTATTTTTTTCAGAAACAAAGGCTTTCCTTATATCCCTACCATCATCTGATTTTATTGGAATATTTTGTAAATTTGGATCACTAGATGCAAGTCTACCTGTTGTAGTAGCTGCTAACAAAAAAGATGTATGAACTCTTTTAGTATTTTGATTTATATGTTCTGGCAATGCATCTGAGTAAGTATTTTTAAGTTTACTAATTTGCCTCCATTCCAAGATGAGTTTTGGAAATTCATAACCTTTAAAAGCTAGGTCCTCTAAAACTGAAGCACTAGTAGCAAAACTTCCTTTCTTTGTTTTTTTTAAAGCTGCTATTTTTAAATCGTTATACATTATTTCACCAAGTTGCTTCGTCGATCCAATGTTAAATGTTTTCTTTGAAATCTTAAAAATAGATTTTTCTAATTTTTCAATTTTAGTTGAAAATTTTGAAGACAGTTTGATAAGTGAAGATTTGTCAAGTTTAATACCTTTTATCTCCATCTCTGCTAGTATTTTAATTAATGGTTTTTCAAATAATTCATAAATATTCAATAATTTTTCTGTCTTTAATGATTTTAAAAAAATTTTGTACAATCTAAATGTAATATCTGCATCTTCAGCCGCATAATCTTTAGCTTCAGATACATCAACTTCAGAAAAATTAAGTTGTTTTTTACCCGTCCCAACTAAATCTTTAAATTTAATAGTTTTATGACCTAGATGGATCTCTGAAAGAGTGTCCATATTATGCCTATTTTTACCAGCATCTAATGTGTAAGACATGAGCATAGTATCTTCCATGGAGTTTAATGTTATTCCACGGTGATAAAAGACAATAAAATCAAACTTAATATTTTGTCCTACTTTTTTAATGCTCTCATCCTCTAAATAATTCTTTAAAATGCTTAAGACTTTTTTTTCGGCAAGATTGTTTCCACTATCGTGATTTAGTGGAATGTAACACGCATTTCCAATTCTGTTAGAGATTGAAATACCTACTAACTTTGCTGTATGAGGGTCTAATGAAGTTGTTTCAGTATCTATTGCAAATTCACCTATTTCCTCAGATTGTTTCATCCAATCTTCAATCTCCTTCTCATTTTTAATTAATTGATAATTTTTTTTCGTAATTTCAGTTGTTTTGTCTGAATTTTTATCAATATCTTTAGTTACAAGGTTATTTGTTTCTCCATACTTTGAGATAGCAGAACTTAATAACCTATTAAATTCCATTTCCCTTAGAAAAGAATAAAGCTTATCTTGATCAACACTTTTCAGTATGAATTCTTCAATTTTATTTTTTACAGGTACATTTTTTTTTAATGTAACTAATTTTTTGCTAATAATTGCATCGTCCTTGTTATTTATTAAAGTTTCTCTTCTTTTATTTTGTTTTATTTTTGATGCATTTTTTAATAAATTTTCTAAAGTTCCATATTGATTTATCAATTCAGCAGCAGTTTTAACTCCTATACCAGGTACACCAGGAACGTTATCTGTGCTATCACCAGCTAAAGATTGTACATCTATTACTTTTTCTGGAGTAACTCCAAATTTATTGTGGACATCGTCTTGATTTATAAATTTGTTTTTCATTGGGTCATAAATTCTCACCCCTTTTTTATAAAGCTGCATTAAATCTTTGTCTGAAGAAACAATTGTTACCTTTGCGCCTAAGTCTAAAATTTTCTCTACATATGTTGCAATTAAATCATCTGCCTCATAATTAATTAACTCAATTGAAGGTAAATTAAAGGCTTTTACAGATTTCCTTATGTATTCAAATTGAGGAATTAGATCGTCAGGTGCATCAGATCTATTTCCTTTATACTCTGAATATATTTCATTTCTAAAATTTTTTCTTGCTGAATCAAATATCACTGCAAAGTGTGTTGGTTTTTCTAAATTATCATCTGATTTAGAGTCCTCTAATAATTTAAAAAGCATGTTGCAAAAACCGCTGACAGCACCAACTGGTAATCCATCACTTTTTCTAGTTAAAGGAGGAAGAGCATAATATGCTCTAAAAATGTATCCCGAACCATCTATTAAGTAAAAATGGTCACTTTTTTTAATTTTCTCCATAATGTAATGATATCTTAATTTTTATAAATGTAATAAATGTATGCCCTTATATGAATAAAAAAAACGTATTAACTGTTAAAAACTTGAATAAAGTTTATTCAAAAAACGGTTCTAAAAAAACGCATGCGCTTAATAATTTAAACTTAGAAGTGAAAGAAGGTGAAATTTTTGGTCTATTAGGGCCAAATGGCGCCGGAAAGAGCACATTTATAAACATATTAGGTGGATCAGTTATAAAAACTGGCGGTGAGGTAAATGTTTGGGGGTTTAACTTAGATAAAAACCCTAGACAAGTTAGGGCCTCTATTGGAATTGTTCCACAAGAAGTAAACTTTGATCCATTTTTTAGTCCTAGAAAACTTTTAGAGCTTCAAGCAGGGCTGTATGGAATTAGAAAAAAAGATAGAATTACGGATACTATATTAAAGTTGGTATCATTAGAGGAACAAGCTGACAGTTATGCTAGAGCCTTATCTGGTGGTATGAAGAGAAGATTACTTGTAGCAAAAGCGATGGTGCATCAACCTCCAATTATAATTTTAGACGAGCCTACCGCGGGAGTTGATGTAGAACTGAGAAATACATTATGGGAAAATGTGAAATCTTTGAATAAACAAGGGGTAACAACAATACTAACAACTCATTATCTTGAGGAAGCAGAAAAAATGTGTGATAGGATTGGAATACTAAGTGGAGGAAAATTAGTTGCTTTAGATACGACTAAAAATCTATTAGAAAGGATTCAAACAAAAATTGTTTATGTAACCACAGATAAAAAAACTAGTATTCAAGATAACACTTTTGATTCCTTAAAAGTTATATCAAATGACGGAAACAAGTTAGTTTTATCATATGAGAAGAGTAAACTGAGCATAGACTCAATAATTTCAGAAATAAAAAAACAAGATATAAAAATACAAGATATTTCAACTGATGATGGAGATCTTGAAGATGTATTTTTAAGACTTACAAAAAATTAAATTATCTAGGAGATCTTTTAGACAGTATTCTTTGAAGAGTTCTTCTATGCATTTTTAGTCTTCTTGCAGTTTCAGAGACATTTCTGTTACATAACTCAAAAACTCTGTGTATGTGCTCCCATTTCACTCTATCCGCTGACATTGGGTTTTCAGGTGGAGCTGGTTTTTGATTTGGATCAGCTAAAAGTGCTTTTTCAACATCATCTGCATCAGCAGGCTTCGCAATATAATCAATTGCTCCCTCTTTAATTGCAGCAACTGCTGTTGGGATATTACCATATCCAGTTAACATAATAATTCTACTTTTAAGGTTTCCTTTTTGAATTTCTTTAACTACCTCTAGTCCATTACCATCATTTAATCTAAGATCCACTACAGCAAATGCTGGACTTTTTGATTTTACCGTCTCAATACCAATTTTTACACTCTCAGCTTGTGTAACTGTAAAACCTTTTTTTTCCATAGCTCTAGCCAATCTTTGTCTAAATGGATTGTCATCGTCTACGATCAAAAGCGATTTATCTTCAAAATCACTCAATTTTTGTAGTGTTGGTTGGTTAATCATAGC
>CABYJT010000028.1 GCA_902519455.1 uncultured Pelagibacteraceae bacterium | reverse complement strand
TGCTCGTAAGCTTCAGCTAATGTTTTTCCATGCCTTGTTTTATAATTAAGAAGATTAAATTTTGCTAAATTTAATAACTCTACATTAGTCGAAAATAAACGGCTTGTTGAAAGCGAATATCCAAGTGCTTTACAACCTTTAGCAGCTGTTGGAATAAAATATCCTTCTTTACCTAGCATGCTTAAAACATAATCTAAATCCCACAATCCTTTTGACCAAAGTTCTTTATCTTGCATAACTATAGCCATCGCTAATTCAGCTGAAGCAAATCTCAATCTTACAGTTCCACAATTATTAACTTTATGCCTTTGTTTATTCAGCTTCATAGGATTTTTAATTGGACAAAGTTTTGTTCTACTGCGATTGCCATCTCTATCAAGTCTTTCAATCATTGCCTTATCTTTAAAATAATTTTGGATAGTTTTATGCTGATCTTCTGTAAAATTAAATTGATCATAATTTACCGTATAAAAAGTAAATATTGGGGAAAGCATACCCCATACTTGATAATCTTTTGGATTAAATTGATCTTTACCTGAGCTTTCATAAACCCAATAATCTTTTTTGGCAGTTGTAATATTTAAAATTATTTCTCGATACAAATCTATTCCACTTTCAAAATCTATTGTGGCATAACTTGCTAAATTCCTAAAACATCTTCTGAAAATTTTTTCTTCAATAGTAGGTATATTTTGAATTTTAAATTCAATTATAACTATTTTACAAAATTGTTTGGTTAAAATTTTTCCATCAATTTCCTCTTTCCAGAGATCTTTCGTATAATTCCAATTATTTGCCATTACATTTGTTCGATAAAATTTATATCTTTCGTAATCTTTTATAATTCTATTTATTTTGGGAAGTGGAACCTTAAGAAGATCACTTCTTTTAACATGATCATCCATCATTTCTTTAGCTTCGTCTGCATAAATTACTTCAGATGCAATTGAATTTGTAAAAATAAAAATTGGAAATAATAATAATATAAAAAACTTTTTCACGGGTAACTTAATATTTTACAACTTTACCCCACAGGGATTGTGATGGTCCATACCCCAGTCTTGCATCTTCCATTTTGAGAACCCTACTATGATCAACCATCATATTTATACCAGGACCATAGATCTCGATATATTTTGATAATACGTCCTGATCATCAGCTTCAACCATAAACTGATTTAATTCTAATGGACTAATGATTTTATCAATTACATTCCATCTATAATCTTTCTTATCAAGGTTTTCTGTCAAACCCTCTGATTCTAGTAATATTTTCCAAGAACCAGCCTCAATAAATCTTTTAGATTGCATTTTAATTCGTTCGACAAAAATTTCTTCCTCAATTACCTTGGAATGTGCAAAAGCAACACCAACCTCATTAATAACCTTTATCCCTTTGCCTGTTGCATTTTCGATCAGTCTACACATCTCATCATCATCTAAAGAGCGAGCAATTCTTGAAATTTCAATTATATCAATACCAATATTAACAACAGTATCTAGATAATCATCTACCACTTCTTTCCCACCAGACATTGCAACGTCCATTATTGGATTTCCTAATGCAACTTGAACACTATGTTTTTTGCAAGTTTCAATAAATCTTAAAAGAGATTTTTTGCTCATCATTGCACCTTGTTTCCCAGAAATCTTAAAGATATCAACAAGGTTTGCATATGCCTCTAGGTAATCATCAATACAATTTCCCACCATCACAGGTGCTCTAACATAATTTATACCCGTCTCACGAGGTTTTTCCTTTCTTTTTATGAAAGGTAATTTAGGAAATGTTACATCAGTCATTATAAATTCTATTTATTTAATTCATTTGCCCGCCGAGCCACCAAGGCAAATCAATTAATAATCCTATCAAACCATTTGGAAACTGTAAAGTTAGCAGGGATGACAACGACCAGAGTATTACCATCAATACAGCAGAAATACAAATTGATGACACATAAGCTTTTCTATTATGAAATAATATAAATATATTAATAAAAAGTGCTGCAGCAATTGGAAAACCAAATATAAAATTCATTAATAGGAAACCAATAAAACTAAAATAATAAAAAAGTTGATTATTAAAGTTACCACTTATTTCAAAAATATTTGATCGAGCAAATTTCATAAATGTATTATTTAAAAATGTTAGATTTTTTAAGTCAGCAATTTTTACAATAAGTATAAAAACTAAGAGTGATAAAGCTATTACACTTAGACTTATTGGAAACAAGTTAGCACGATAATCTAAACTACTAGTAAACCAAATCATAGATAGAGGTAGACAGAGTAATATGACTATATAATAAATTTGAGTAAGCTTACCTTTAATAAGATCAGACCTATAATTGTTGTCAAACTTTTGTTTTGTTAAAAGAACGATGGTAGCAAGACACAAAATTATAAGAATTATTGAAACTGGACGGGATAAAAAACTTAAACCATAAACTGCTTGAGTTTGATAGCTTAGAAGTTCAACTTTGCTTGATAAAAAGAAACCAATTAAAAGTGCCGGTCTAGACCAACCAAAGTTTTTAAAGGTAATACCAATTATACCAAATGATAATAGTCCAATAAAATCATACCAGTCCCTATTAATGTTAAATGTTGCAAAAAATATTAAACAAACCATCACAGGTGCAAGTATGTAATATGGAACTAAAGTAAATTTTGAAATTTGGGATGAAAAACCCATACAAATTCCAGCACCTAAAATATTTGCAATAGCTAATGACCAAATCATTAGATAGGTAAGATCTAGGTTTGTCGTTACCATATCTAAACCAGGTTCAATTCCAATTAGAACAAAACCTCCAAGTAATAAAACTTTATTACCAGAACCAGGTATACCAAAAATTAATGTTGGAATTAATGCTCCACCCTCTTTAGCATTATTAGCAGACTCTGGTGCTATAACGCCTCGGATATCACCTTTACCAAATTGAGAAGTATCTTTTGTTGTTTGTTTTAAATGACTATATGCAATCCAATCAACTACTGTTCCTCCTAAACCTGGTAAAGCTCCAACAAGACAACCAAGAGTAGAACATCGTAAAACTAAAAACCAATTTTTTACAACATCTTTTAAACCTGTGAACCATCCTTTTTTGGTATTAAGTGATTTTGCAATTGAACCTTTAGCATCAAGAAGTCCAACAATTTCAGGAATTGCGAATAATCCAAGTCCAACAACAACAAGAGGAACACCTTCTAGAAGATATAATGTATTAAATGTGTATCTTGGATCTCCTGTAATTGGGGCTGTTCCAATTGATCCAATAATTAAACCTAAAAAACAAGAAGCAATACCTTTAAATAAATTGTCACCTGTAAGAGATCCCACCATTAATAAAGCAAGAACTACTAAAAGGAACTGTTCTCCAAATCCAAAAGCCATTATTATTGGAATGGCGTAATAAATAGATATTGATAATATAAAAGCTCCAAAGATACCTCCAAGCAAAGAGGCACTAAAGGCAGCACTTAACGCTCTTGCAGCCATGCCTTTTTTGGAAAGTGGAAAACCATCCATTACTGTTGCTTGAGATCCAGCAGTACCAGGTACTCCCATAAGCACAGCAGGAAAAGTATCAGAAGTTGTTGTAGGAGCTAAAACTCCAATCATCATTGCAAGAGCGTGTGAAGGCTCCATTGTAAAAACGAAAGGTAAAACAAGGGCTAAACCTGATGTTCCACCCATACCTGGAAGGATACCAACAATTAAACCAAGTAAAGTACCTGCAAATAGAAATGCTAAATGAGTAGGCTCAAAAAGTTGTAAAAGTGCAGCTAATAATTGTTCCATAAAAAAAGCTGCTAGCTAATAGCTAGCAGCACTTTTTTTATTTGTTCTATTGAACTCTATATGTGAATTTATGTTTCTTTAAAGCTGCATTTAATTGCTTTTTAGTAGTATCAGAGAATACCGCAGCCTTTTTAATAATTTCACCAGCTTCTTCTCCTATGATTAATGGAAATGGTCCAAGAGCTTTTACAGCTTTAGCCTTAAACTCTGGGTCATTTGTCATTTTAATAGCTGCATCTCTGTATGCTTTTACTATTTCATCGGATGCATCTGCTGGAAGCATCATTGCTTTAGATGCTTGAGACCAAGCAGCACCTATTGCATAGTATGCTTCTAAGTCATCACCCTCAAGTTTTTTACCATTTACCTTCTCATACATTTCAGGAAATGTAGGTGCATTTGGTGCCAAAGGATTTCTAGAAACTGAACCGTCAGCTCCAATAATTCCTAATGTCATTAAATCTACAACTTTTCCTTTTTCTATTTCTGGCTTAACTTTTTTTACATAATTTGCTGCACCATGTGAACTTAGATGAATTTCACCTCTTAGGAATGCTTGATAACCTCCTGAAGATGAAAGACCAGGTATAGGTTTAGCTCCTTTGATGCCAAGTTTCTCATAAATCCATATGTGAAATAAATCTGCAGATGCTGGAGTTTTCAATGCGTAGAGAACCAATTTTCTTTCTTTAATTTTTGATAGATCGTGAGGCTCAGCTAAATCTGAACGTGTGAACCAATGAGTATTTTGTGGTAGCAAAACTACTGGTCGGTATTCACTAAGATTATATTTAACAAGTGGATTTCCAGTCGCAACATTAACTATAACTGAAGTTGAGCATCCAAAAATAAAAGTTCCATCTGCTTTTGCATTTTTTTCAAAATAATTTGAACCTTTAATAGCTCCACCTCCTGGTATGTGCATGATTTGGACATCAGGATTTCCAGGTAAATATTTTTTTAAGAAAGGTTGAATAAATCTTGCAAATCTACTTGTACCACCACCTTCTTTAAATGGCACAACCCATGTAACTGTTTTGCCTGCGAAATTCACATCTGCATTTCCAATGGATGCAAACGAGAATAACGACATTAATATTAATATTAGAATTTTACGCATAATTTCCCCCCTTGAGAATATTGTTAGAGGTAGTATAACGTGTTCATTATGGGTCTTTCAACTAATTATATTTTTTTATATCTCCAAGAAAACTATGAAAATGAAGTATTTAGTTAGAAATTTATCTATTTGACTAATATAAAAGCAAAAACATGTCTAAAACAAAAAATTCGATATCAAAAGTATTTGATTTAAATGCTATAGAACCAAAGCCCAGAACTAAATCACAATTATGGTTGAAAGATGTAGGTTTTGATGAAGGCCCTTGGTACCACGAAAGAATGGGACTTCGTGAATTAGAAGATTTTCTAGAGGTTGCTGG
>CABYJT010000027.1 GCA_902519455.1 uncultured Pelagibacteraceae bacterium | reverse complement strand
TTTTTGGAACTCTTCAACCAGTAACAGGTCTAATGGTGACAGCAGATAATGCGGCATATATTTATACAGGTTTTCAAATTTACAATGAGGGTCCTTTGAAGTTTACTCCAAGCTTTACACCTGGATTATATTCTAAGGGCGATGGTAAGGATTTAGGACACGCAATTGAGTTTAAAACAGAAATACAAATTTCTTATGAATTTTCTTCTAATAGTGAAATAGCAGTGTCATATAACCATATATCAAACGCGAGCCTTGGAGATAAAAATCCTGGGGCAAATAGTTATATGTTTAATTATATAAAAAAATTTTAAACTAACTTTATGAATTTAAAAGACTGTCACAATTTTGGTGATTTTAGAAAACTAGCTAAAAAAAAATTACCTTCTCCAATTTTTCATTACATTGATGGTGCAGCAGACGATGAAATAACGTATGCAAGAAATACTAGTGCTTTTGATGATGTTGATTTAGTTCCAAATGTTTTAAGAGGAGTTGAAAATGTAGATCTTTCAACAACAATATTTGGAAAAAAATTGGATTTACCTTTTTACCTAGCACCAACAGCATTACAAAGACTTTTTCATTATGATGGAGAAAGGGCAGTTGGAAAGGCAGCTAAAAAATTTAATACAATGTTTGGTGTTTCAGCTTTGGCTACAGTCAGTGTAGAAGAAATTTCTGCTATGATTGATACTCCTAAGATGTTTCAATTTTATTTCCACAAAGATAGAGGTTTGAATGACTCATGTTTAGAAAGAGCTAAAGCAGCAAAATTTGATGTAATGGCTCTAACTGTAGATACTATTACTGGGGGAAACCGAGAAAGAGATTTAAGAACTGGTTTTACATCTCCACCTAAATTAACTTTATCAAGTTTGTTTAGTTTTGCTACTAAGCCTATGTGGGGTATAAATTATATGACAAAAGGTAAATTTGAGTTACCTCATCTTCAAGATTTTGTGAAAGAAGGTACAAGCACTAACTCATCAATTGGAAGTTATTTTTCTACAATGTTAGACCAATCTATGAATTGGAAAGATGCAGAAAAACTTTGTTCTCAATGGGGTGGTCATTTTGCTCTTAAAGGTATTATGAGTGTTGAAGATGCAAAAAAAGCTGTAGATATTGGTTGTACTGGAATAATGGTTTCAAATCACGGCGGAAGACAACTTGACGGGTCTAGATCTCCTTTTGATCAACTTGCAGAAATTGTTGATGCTGTTGGTGATAAGCTTGATGTTATATGTGAAGGAGGAATTCACAGAGGAACTCATATGCTAAAAGCATTATCCCTAGGTGCTAAAGCTTGTTCAGGCGGAAGACTTTATCTTTATGCTTTAGCTGCAGCAGGTCAAGCAGGAGTGGAAAGAGCACTAAATCAATATAAAACTGAACTGCAACGAGATATGAAACTAATGGGTTGCACAAAAATTAGTGACCTAAACAGAAGTAACTTAAGATTCAGAGTATAATGAGTTTAAGCAATTGCTATAACTTTGATGACTTTAGAAAGTTAGCAAAAAAAAAACTACCTGCACCTATTTTTCATTATATAGACGGAGGAGCAGACGATGAAGTTACAATGAATAGGAACACAGATTCATTTAATGACTGTGATCTAATTCCAAATATTTTAAATAGTGTTGGTGAACCTGATTTAAAGACAGAAGTTTTTGGAGCAAAGATGGATATGCCAATTTTTTTATCTCCAACCGCTATGCAAAGTTTATATCACCCAGATGGAGATAAAGCTTCTGCTCGTGCTGCTGAAAAATTTGGTACTATATATAGTATGTCTACTATGGCATCTTTTTCAATTGAAGAAATTGCAAATCTTTCAAGTGGGCCAAAAATTTTCCAGTTATATATTCATAAGGATCAATCGATAACTAATGACTTAATTGATAGATGTAAAAGAGCAAACTTCAACGGAATGTGTATCACAGTTGACACAATTGTTGCTGGAAATAGAGAAAGAGATCACAGGACAGGTTTTACAACACCACCAAAATTTACCTTAGATAGTTTAATGAGTTTTGCCATGAGACCTCAGTGGGTCTTTAACTATTTTACGCATAAAAAATTTGAATTAGCAAATCTTAAAGATAAAGTTGATAAGGGTACTAATATTGCTCAATCTGTTATGGGATATATAAATGAGCAATATGATCCTGCCATGAATTGGAAAGATGCAGAGTATTGTATAAAAAAATGGGACGGTCCAATTGCACTTAAAGGAGTTATGTCAGTTGATGACGCTAAAAGAGCAATAGACATAGGATGTACCGCTATAATGATATCAAATCATGGCGGAAGACAACTTGATGGGTCTAGATCTCCTTTTGATCAAGTAAAAGCAATCAGAGATGCTGTTGGAGATAAATTAGAGGTAATTTTAGATGGTGGAGTTCGAAGAGGAACACATGTTCTTAAAGCATTAGCAGCAGGTGCGACAGCTTGTAGTTTTGGTAAAGCTTTTTTGTTTAGTTTAGGGGCTGGTGGCCAACAAGGAGTAGAAAGATTACTACAAAATATGCATGATGAAATAAGACGTAACATGATATTGATGGGTTGCAAAAGTATAAGAGACTTAGATGAGTCCAAAATTATTTATAGAAGATAAAAAATTTTAATTAATAGACATAGTTAACCTTTTCAGTTAGTTTTCTCACTTTAGAAAATAAAATTATGATACTAGCAAAAAATTTAGAAAATTTAGGAACAGAGTCTGCGTTTAGTGTACTAGCAGAAGCTAAAGCATTAGAAGCAAAAGGACACCCAATGATTCATTTGGGATTAGGTCAACCAGATTTTAAAACACCAAAGCATGTAGTCGAAGCTGCTAAAAAAGCTTTGGATGATGGTCATCATGGATATGTAATGTCGAATGGAATTCCAGAATGTAGAGAAGCTGTAACAAGATGGATTAAAAAACGTTACGATGCAGATATTGATGCTGAAAGAATTTTAATTATGCCAGGTGGAAAACCTACAATGAGTTATGCAATTCAATGTTTTGGTGAGCCAGGAGCAGAAATAATACATCCTACACCTGCTTTCCCAATTTATGAGTCAATGATAAATTATACTGGCTCAACACCGGTTCCATATGATCTTACTGAGGATAAAGATCTTAAATTTGATCCTGATAAAATATTATCTTTAATTACTGATAAAACTAGATTGTTAATATTAATTAATCCAAACAATCCAACAGGTAGTTTTGTTGAAAAACCAGTAATAGACTATTTTGCAAAAGAATTAGAAAAACATCCTCATGTTACGATCTTAAGTGATGAAATTTATAGTAGACAAATTTTTGATTATAAAGAAATGCCATCATTTTTTCATTATGAGGCTTTAAAAGAAAGATTAATTGTTTTAGAAGGCTGGAGTAAAGCTTACTCAATGACAGGTTGGAGATTGGGATGGAGTTATTGGCCTAAAGAAATGGTTGCACATGTTAACAAACTTTTAATAAATAGTGTATCTTGTGTAAATGCAGCTGCGCAGTTTGCAGGGATTGCTGCTTTAGACGGTCCAGATGACTCAATCAATGACATGTTAGATAAATTCACTTTAAGAAGAAATTTAATTCATAAAGGTTTGAATGACTTACCTGGAATAGAGTGTAGTCTTCCTGGTGGAGCTTTTTATGCATTTCCAAATGTAAAAGGTACTGGAATGACAGGTGCAGAATTTTGCAAAAAAGCAATGCATGAGGCAGGAGTAGCAATTGTACCTGGAACAGCATTTGGTCAAACTTGCCAAGATTATGTTAGGTTTAGTTTTGCCGCATCAAGAGATAATATACAACAGGCCTTAGAAAATATAGGCAAGATGCTTTCTAAATAGGCTGTATTTTTAATCGAAATTTTTGTAATATTTAATTATGAATGAGACTGTTCAAACTGAATTAAAAAAAATTTTTGATGGTAGATTTTCAACTTCAGAGTCTACACGTTCAAACTATGCTAGAGGTGAAGATACATACGATCCAGTCCTATCAAAAGCTGTAGTATTTCCAGAAACAAATGAGGAAGTTTCTCAATTATTAAAACTATGTAATGAACACAAAATACCAGTTGTTCCATTTGGTACAGGTACTTCTTTAGAAGGTCACGTTGTGGGAAATCAAAACGGTATTACTATTTCTCTTGAAAAAATGAATAAGGTTTTAAGTGTCAATGCTGAGGACTTTGATTGTAGAGTTCAAGCAAATGTAACAAGAAAACAATTAAATGAATATTTAAGAGAAGATGGAGTTTTCTTTCCAATTGATCCAGGTGCCGATGCTGCTCTCGGTGGAATGGCAGCTACATCAGCTTCAGGAACTATGGCTGTTAAATATGGAACTATGAGAACTGTAATTTCAGGCCTTACAGTTGTTCTTCCAAATGGAGATATTATTAAAACAGGAGCTAGAACAAAAAAAACTTCAGCTGGATATAATCTTACAAATTTATTCATAGGTTCAGAGGGAACTCTTGGAATAATTACTGAAGTGCAATTAAGATTATCCCCAATACCTGAAAGTATAATGAGTGCAGTATGCTATTTTCCAGATTTAGATTCTGCAGTTAAAGCATCACAAGAAGTTATTCAGTATGGTGTTCCAATTGCAAGGATTGAAATGCTTAATAAAGATCAAATGGAAATTAGTATTAAGTATTCTAAATTAGACAATATAAAAGCTTCACCTACTCTATTTTTTGAATTTCACGGTAGTGAAGCGTCAAATAATGAAAATATTGGAATTGTAGAAGAAATATCAAAAAGTAATGGTGGAAGTGATTTTCAATGGGCGTCATCTCCTGAAGAGCAAAAAAAATTATGGAAAGCAAGACATGACGTTTACTACTCTGTAAAAGCTTTAGGAAATGATATGAAAGTTTATTCTACAGATGTTTGTGTTCCAATTTCAAGATTAGTTGAGTGTATTTCATGGGCAGAAAAAGAAGTTCAAAAGCTGGGCCTAACTGCTCCGATGGTAGGTCATGTTGGTGACGGAAATTTTCATTCTATAGTTCTTTATGATCCAGATGATGAAGATAAACAAAAAAGAATAAGACAATATAGTGATGATTTAATTAATAAAGCACTTGAACTTGAAGGAACTATAACTGGAGAACATGGTATAGGTCTTCAAAAAAAACATTACTTACTAAGAGAACATCCAGATAACGTACCTGTAATGAAATCTATTAAACGATCAATAGATGTAAATAATATAATGAATCCTGGTAAAATCTTCGATTTAAATTAATCTAACTTAATGAAAAAAATATTGGTCACGAGAAGATTGCTAAGATCTTGTGAGGACAAAGCAAAAGAGATTTTTGATGCAAATTTAAATCTTAACGATGAACTATACTCACAAAAAAAATTAATTGAAATGAGCGAAGGATGTGATGGTATACTATCGGCTTTAACTGATAAGCTTGATGCTGATACAATCAATAAATTACCAGACTCTGTCAAAATACTTTCTAACTTTGCAGTTGGATTTGGAAATATTGATTTAGAAGCAGCAAAAAATAGAGG
>CABYJT010000026.1 GCA_902519455.1 uncultured Pelagibacteraceae bacterium | reverse complement strand
ACACGTTCCCGGATAAAATATGTGCACCTATTTCAGATGCTTTTTCTAAAAGGCAGACATTAATATCTGGATTTAACTGCTTTAATTTTATTGCAGTTGAAAGTCCCGATGGCCCGCCACCTACGATTACTACATCGTATTCCATCACTTCTCTGGACATACTAATTTCTTACAGTATTTGTTATTTTTGTATAGTGTTTAATTTGTTCAGTTCCTCTAAGAATTGAGGAAGTGCTTCGAATAAATCAGCTTCCAGGCCGTAATCTGCGACACTAAAAATAGGTGCTTCACCATCTTTATTTATAGCAACAATAACTTTACTTTCTTTCATTCCTGCTAAATGTTGAATGGCTCCAGAAATTCCAACTGCTATATATAGATCGGGCACAACAACTTTTCCTGTTTGTCCCACTTGATGTTCGTTTGTAATATATCCAGCATCAACCGCAGCTCTTGAAGCTCCTATTGCAGCATTTAACTTATCCGCTACATCAGTTATTAATTTGAAATTTTCTCCACTTTGCAAGCCTCTACCACCTGAGATTACTATTCTGGCTGTACCTAATTCAGGTCTATCTGATTTAATTTCTTCTCTATTTATAAATTTCGTATTTTCACTTTGATCTGCAGCATCGATTTTTTCTATTTCGGCAGATCCACCAGTTGTTTCAGCTGCTTCAAATGATGTTGGTCTAATAGTAACACATTTTTTTTCATCATTACTTTTAACTGTTGCAAATGCATTTCCTGCATAAATTGGTCTTAAAAAGGTATCAGGAGAAATAACTTTTATAATATCACTCACTTGTGAAATATCTAATAATGCAGCAACTCTTGGCATAAGGTTTTTTCCAAATGTATTTGCTGAGCAAATAATATGCGAATATTTATCAGCGTGTTTTAAAATTGCTGCAGTATAATTTTCAGCAATATAATTTTCATAAATTTCATGATCTATGTGAAGAACTTTTTTTACTAAAGGAACTTCAGATAAAGATTTTGCAACATCATCTGCCTTACTTCCGATTAACAATACATGAAGATCTTGATCTATTTGTGATGCAGCTGTAATTGCATTCAATGTAAATGGTTTTACTTCTTTGTTATTATGTTCTGCTATTAATAAAACTGACATTAAATTACCTTTGCCTCATTTTTTAATTTTTGTACTAATTCTTCAACACTCGCAACTTTAATACCCGCTTTTCTTTTTGGCGGTTCTTCAATTTTAATATGTTCTATTCTAGGGTTTGTATCAACTCCTAGATCTGACGCATTAATCTGTTCAATAGGTTTTTTCTTAGCCTTCATAATATTTGGCAGTGACGCATATCTTGGTTCATTTAGTCTTAAATCACATGTAATAATAGCCGGTGTATTAACTTCAATAGTTTCTAAACCCTCATCCACTTCTCTAGTCACTTGTAATGATTTATCGTTTACTTCTATTTTTGAAGCAAAAGTTGCTTGTGGCCAATTTAAATGTGCTGCTAACATTTGGCCTGTTTGATTACAGTCATCATCAATTGCTTGTTTACCCATAAAGACTAAATCTGGATTTTCTTTTTCAACAATTTTTTTTAAAATTTTAGAAACAGCAAGAGGCTCAATGGTGCCATCAACTTTTACATGAATTCCTCTATCCGCTCCTACCGCTAAAGCTTTTCTAACTGTCTCTTGAGCTTTTTCTTCACCAACAGTAACTGCTATTATTTCCGTCGCTTTACCTGCCTCTTTAATTTTTACAGCCTCTTCAATAGCATTGTCATCTGGTGGGTTAGTTGACATTTTAACGTTATCGGTAACAACTCCACTACCGTCTTCTTTAACTCTAATTTGAACGTTATAATCAATAACTCTTTTTACAGCGACTAAAATTTTCATTAAGCTCTCAATAATTTATTTTCTGCATCATAAGGACTTTCTTCTAAGATTGTTGCCTCATGCATTTTACCAAGTATATCAATCCTTAGTTTTTGTCCAACATTTGCTAACTCAGGTTTTACCATTCCTAGTGCGATAGATTTTCCTAGTCTAAATCCAAAGTCACCACCAGTTGCACGTCCTACAACACTACCATTTTCATAAATCGGGTTATTTCCTAATACATCTGCATCACTAGTTTCGTGAACCTCTAGAGTAACAAGCTTGTTATCAAAGCCTTTTTCTCTCCATTTATTTAAAGCATCTAATCCAATAAAACTTCCTTTGTTTGGATGAATAAATCTATCTAATCCACTTTCGTAAGGTGAATACTCAATTGATAATTCAGTCCCAACTAGTTTGTAGGATTTTTCAACTCTTAAGCTGTTCATAGCTCTAATTCCATAAGGTTTTAAACCTAAGTCTTGACCTGCATCCATAAGTTTATCAAAAATATGATTTTGATATTCAATAGGATGATGAAGTTCCCATCCAAGCTCTCCAACAAAATTAACTCTCATTGCATTTACTGGTGCAAAGCCAACGTCAACTTGTTTTGCACTTAACCATTTAAAATTTTCATTTGAAAAATCGTCATTTGATACTCTTTGCATTAATTCTCTTGCTTTTGGTCCAGATACCACAAGAACACCTTTGCTATTTGTTAAATTCTCAAATTGAACTGATCCATCTTTTGGCATCCAACCAAATATCCAATCGTGATCCAATCTTTGATAAGCTCCAGCAGAAACAAGATAAAAACTATTTTCCGATTCTCTCATTATTGTAAATTCTGAGTGAACACCACCTTTAGTATTTAATGCGTGACATAAGTTAATTCTACCAACTTTTTTTGGTAGTTTATTAGCTACCAACTTATCTAAAAATTCTTCAGCCCCTGGTCCTTTAATTCTGCATTTAGCAAATGCAGTCATATCTAATAGACCAACATTTTCTTTTACATTCTTGCACTCTTTTTCAACTGCTTTGAACCAATTAGATCTTCTAAATGACCAATCGTCTTTTTGCTCCATACCATCAGTTGCAAAAAAGTTTGGTCTTTCCCATCCAAATTTTTGACCAAAAACTGCACCAAGATTTTTCATTCTGTCATAGCATGGCGCTGTTCTTAAAGGTCTTGCGGCTGGTCTTTCTTCGTCTGGAAAGTGAGTTATAAATACATGACTGTAAGCTTCTTCATTCTTCTCTTTAAGATATGATTTTGAACAATAATCTCCATATCTTCTTGGTTCTACTCCAAGCATATCAATTGTAGGTTCACCATCAACAATCCACTCTGCTAATTGCCATCCGGCTCCACCGGCTGCTGTAATCCCAAAACTATGACCTTCATTAATCCAAAAGTTCTTTAATCCCCATGCTGGACCAACTATCGGATTTCCATCTGGAGTATAGCAAATAGCACCGTTGTAAACTTTTTTAACACCTACCTCTCCAAATGCTGGAACTCTATGAATAGCTCCTTCAATATGAGGAGCAAGTCTATCTAGATCTTCTTGGAAAAGTTCATACTCAGATTCCTTTGAAGGACCATCTACATAACAGGCAGGAGCACCATCTTCATATGGTCCTAAAATTAAACCACCCGCTTCCTCTCTCATGTACCATCTGCTATCGCTATCTCTTAAAACTCCCATTTCTGGAAGACCTTCTTTTTTTCTTTTTTGAATTTCTGGATGTGGTTCTGTTACAATATATTGATGTTCAACTGGTATTACTGGAATATCTAAACCAACCATCTTACCAGTTTGTCTAGCAAAATTTCCTGAACATGAAATTACGTGTTCACATTCTATAGATCCCTTATCTGTTTCAACAACCCATCCATCTTTATTTTGTTTCATTGCCAGAACTGTTGTATTTCTGTAAATCTCAGCTCCTCTATTTCTTGCGCCTGTTGCTAGTGCTTGTGTTAAATCAGCTGGTTGAATATATCCATCTTCAGGATGTTGTATTGCTCCAATTAAATCATTTGTATTACACAAAGGCCAAATTTCTTTTACTTGGTCTGGTGTTAGGAATTTTACATCTACTCCGATAGTTTTTGCAACTCCAGCGTATTGATGATACTCATCCATCCTATCTTTATTGTCTGCTAATCTAATATTTGAAACAACACTGAAACCGACGTTCTTGCCTGTTTCCTCCTCTAAACTTTTATAAAGATTAACAGCATATTTATGTAACTGGCCAACTGAGTAACTCATATTAAATAATGGAAGTAGACCAGCTGCATGCCATGTTGAACCTGAGGTTAATTCTTTTCTTTCAATCAAAACAACATCAGACCAGCCCTTTTTAGCTAAGTGATACAGAGCACTAACACCAACAACTCCACCACCTACTACTACAACTTTTGCTTTTGATTTCATCATGCGATTTTTACTAAATTTTTCTTATAAACTAAACATAATTCTAATAGGGATAATCATCATCATCGTCATCTCTCCAACCCATTTGGTACATTAAATATGCGGCAGTTACTACACTCACCACTCCTGCAGCCATACCAAAATTTACTCCCATAGTTTGTCCAAAATAATACCAACCTATCTGGGTGGCACCAATCGGTGGGATACAAAGAATTGCCATAAGTATTGCAATTCGTACTGGAAAACTAGGTTTTTTCATTAAATAGAAGAGCCCATTGGCATTGGTTGAGATACTGCAGTAGTGAGCCAACAATTTTTTAAAAATCCATCAACTTCGTATTTTTCAACTTGCCATTTGAATTTGTAATACTTTTTATCTTTATCCATAATGGTTACTTCAAATGTCGATACACCTTTTGATTTATAAACTTCTACAATTTCATAATTTTCGTGGTTTAAAAGCATTGAATAAGAATCGGTCTTAATCATGTTTTTAAATCTCTCAATAGGTCCTGTAACTCTTTGATTGTTTGGGTGAGCAAAAAACCAGGTTTGAATGATACCGCTGTCTTTTTCAGGACTATCGTTCTTCATTAAAGCATTGAGTTGTATCTCAATAACTTCTCTAGGCTTTATCTCTGGGTTTGGTTTTCTTATCTCAGCAGATAATTCATTTAAAGAAAAAATAAATAGAAATAAGATGCTATAGATTGCTGGCTGTATTTTTAACATCTTCCAAAAATTCAATTCTTTTTTCATTTGAGACAAATGGTACAGCAAAATATCGTTTATAGGCAATGTCATAAATACCACACTTATTAAAAATACCTTTTTTAATTCTTCTGAGGGGTAAATTTAAAAAAAAATCTGTAATTGAAAATCTTGGAGAGCCATATGTGCAGAAAATTATAGCTTTTTTACTTTTTAGTTTTCCTACAGCATATCCATGGTTACCGATAAGTTTCTTAAAAGAAAAAGCCCAAGGTGGTGCTAATACTTTATCTATCCAACCCTCTAATATTGCTGGCATTCTATAGTTCCAAATAGGTGCTACAAGGACAATTAAATCAGATTCATCTATTTTTTTTCTGTGATCTAAAACTACTTCGTCAGCTTTTTCACCAGCATATACTGGATTAAACTTTTCTTTATATAAATCTATACATTCTATTGAATGACCTTTTTCTTCTGCTGATTTTATAAACGCATCTTTGATTGCTGAATTGAAAGATTTTTCATTATAATGACCATAAACCAAAAATACTTTTTTCATTAATCTTTTAGAACTGGAAAAACTGGATTAGATTTTTGAAAAAGTTTTTGATATTCCTGCTTTATGCATCTGTTGGAAATAAATTCAATTTTTTCATTGTCAGCAATCACTTGAGCTTCATCACTATGAATTCCATACTGTAACCATAATACTTTAGTTCCTTTTTGAATTGCTTCTTTTGCAATGCCCTCTGCTTCGTTTGAAGGTCTAAAAACATCAACTATATCGATCTCTTCTTTAACATTATCCAAGCTTTCAACCATTGGTTCACCATTTACAATTTCACCTACTGCAAAAGGGTTTATAGGTATCACTTTATAACCAAAGTTTTGCATATACTTCATGACTACGTTTGCAGGTTTTCTTTTAAGATTTTTTTTATCTTCCCCTTTTTTCTCAGAACTAACACCTATCATTGCAATGACTTTTGATTTTCTTAAAATGGATTTAATTTGATCGTCGTTCATAATTTAAAATAATTATTATTTATTTTTCCAGTTAGGTTTTCTTTTTTGTAAGAAAGCTGATATTCCTTCTTTTGCATCTTGTGAAGCCATATTTAAAGTCATCATTTTACTCGTAAATTTGTATGCATCTCCTAGTGGCATTTCTAATTGCTTGTAGAAAGCTTGCTTACCTAT
>CABYJT010000025.1 GCA_902519455.1 uncultured Pelagibacteraceae bacterium | reverse complement strand
CCTAATAATAAAAAATGGAAAATGTTATATTGATAAAGAGCTTAAAGATGTTGATATAGGCATTCAAAATAGCAAGATTGTAAAAATTGGTAAGTTAAATGAAGATTCAAGTCAATCAATTGATGCAACTGGACTTACTGTTCTTCCTGGATGCATTGATACTCAGACACATTTTAGAGAACCGGGTTCAACAGACACTGAGGATTTAGCTTCTGGAAGTAGAGCAGCAATTGTTGGAGGCATAACTTCAGTATTTGAAATGCCAAATACTAATCCTGCAACTACAAACAAAGCAGAATTTCAAAGAAAAATAGATTTAGCAAAAAATAGAATGTATTGTAATCATGCATTTTATTTTGGAGCAACTCCCACTAATCAAAGTGAATTAGCTGATCTTAAAGGTTTAGATGGATGTTGTGGAGTAAAGCTATTTGCAGGTTCGTCTACTGGAACTTTACTAGTTCACAAAGAAGAAGATATTGAAAAAGTATTTGAAAATACATCTAAAATTGTTGCAGTTCACTCAGAAGATGAAGATATTTTAAATTTAAGAAAGAAATTAAGAAAAAAAGGTAATGTTCATTCACATCCAATATGGAGAGACGAAGAATGTGCAATTTCTTCTACTAGAAAGATCGTTAAAATCGCAAAAAGATTAGGTAAAAAAGCTCATATCTTGCATATTACAACCAAACAGGAGATTGATTTTTTATCTCAGAATAAGGGTGACATAACTTTTGAAATAACTCCACAACACTTAACGATGTATGCTCCAGATTGTTACAACAAACTGGGAACATATGCTCAGATGAATCCACCTATTAGAGAAAAAAGTCATTACGATAGGCTTTGGTATGCTGTAAGAAATAATTATAATGATACAATCGGTTCGGATCACGCTCCTCACTTAAAGATAAATAAAGACAAAGAATATCCGGATACCCCTTCAGGAATGCCTGGGGTTCAGACCTTATTACCTGTAATGCTGAACCATGTAAATGATGGAAAACTTACTTTAATTCAGCTTATGAATCTAGTCTGTGAAAATCCAGCGAAAATTTTTGGTATTGTAGACAAGGGATATATAAAGGAAAACTATGATGCAGACTTTACAATTGTGGATATGAACAAAATTATCGAAATCAAAAATGAAAAAATAGAGAGTAAGTGTGGATGGTCACCTTTCGATGGGCATAAGTTTATGGGAACTCCAGTTTATACAATCATAAATGGAGAGATTAAAATGAAAGATGGAGAAATCCTTGGAGAAGCATCAGGTAGGCCCATCAAGTTTGATAATTAATCTAATTTATTTAATCAAAATTTTATTTTCTATTAAACTTTGAGTAATCTCCTCTAAAATTGATGGATCATCGATTGTTGCAGGCATTTTATAATCTTCCTTGTCGGCAATTTTACGAATAGTTCCTCTCAATATTTTTCCTGATCTAGTTTTAGGTAATCTTTTAATAACGATAACAACTTTAAAAGCAGCGACTGGTCCAATTTTATCTCTAACCATTTGAATACATTCTTTAGAAATAGTTTCATTATCTTTTTCAACACCAGATTTCAAAACAACTAAACCAATAGGCAATTGTCCTTTTAATTTATCTGCAATTCCAAGAACAGCACACTCCGCAACTGATTGATTTTCAGATAGAACTTCTTCAATTGCTCCTGTCGATAATCTATGACCAGCAACATTAATTATGTCATCTGTTCGAGACATTATCCATATATACCCATCTTCATCAATGTGTCCTGCATCATAAGTCTGATAGTAACCTTTATAATTAGTCATATAATTTTCTTCATATCTTTTGTCTGCATTCCAAAGCGTAGGAAAAGTTCCTGGAGGTAAAGGTAATTTAACAACTATATCTCCCATTTCATTTGTTTTTGCTATTGAATGATCTGGTTTAATTACTTTTACATCATAACCAGGAACTGCTTTACATGCTGAACCATACTTAGTTTTTTGCATTTCAATCCCAGTACAATTTGAACTTATTGCCCAGCTAGTTTCTGTTTGCCACCAGTGATCTATAACGGGAACATTTAAAAGATTTTCAGCCCATTTTATTGTGTCAGGATCAGCCCTTTCTCCCGCAAGGAATAAAGATTCAAAAGAACTTAAATCATATTTAGAGAAAAACTTTCCATCTGGGTCTTCTTTTTTAATAGCTCTAAATGCTGTTGGAGCAGTGAATAAAGATTTAATTTTATACTCTGAAATTATTCTCCAAAATACTCCTGCATCAGGAGTTCCAACCGGTTTCCCTTCAAATAGAACTGTGGTACATCCTTTGAACAAAGGAGCATAAACAATGTATGAATGTCCCACAATCCATCCAATATCACTAGCTGACCACCATACATCATTTTCATTAACATTATAAATATTTTTCATTGTCCATTTAAGAGCAACGATATGACCTCCTACATCTCTAACTATTCCCTTTGGGATACCTGTAGTCCCAGATGTATATAAAATGTAGGCAAATTCATTTGCTCCAATTTCAATACAATCTTTATGTTTCGCATTACTAAGAGCTTCTTCCCAACTCATTTCAAGTGGAGAGTTAAGTTTTACTGCGTGATCTGTCCTTTGAAAGAGAATTACTTTTTCAACTTTGTGTTTTGCAAGTTTTAATGCTCCATCAATTAAGGGTCTGTATTCAACAGTTCTTCCAGGTTCAAATCCACAGGATGCAGTAATTAAAATTTTTGCTTTACTATCATCAATTCTACTTGCTAATTCATTTGAAGCAAATCCACCAAATACAACTGAATGTATTGCACCAATTCTTCCACACGCAAGCATCGCTATAACTGCCTCAGGAATCATTGGCATGTAAATAATAATTCTATCACCTTTTTTGATACCTTGATTGTCTAGTGCTCCAGCAAATTTTGATACTTTTTCTCTTAATTCATTGTATGTATACTTTGCTTTACTGTTAGTTATAGGGCTATCATAGATTAAAGCAGTCTTATCTCCGTTACCATTATCAATATGAACATCAATAGCGTTGTAACAGGTGTTTGTAACCCCATCTTCGAACCATTTATAAAATGGAGGATTAGATTTGTTTAAAATCTTAGTAGGCTTTTTAAACCAAAAGACATCATCAGACACATTTTTCCAAAATTCCTCGGGATTTTGGATAGATTCTTGATAAATTTTGTTAAAACTATTTTTCATAGTGATTTGTTTTTTTGACTCACTTTTATAATGATTTTATGTAACAGGTTGTATTTAATTTTATAAAGTAAGTAAAATCAATACTTTTTAGATGTCAAAAACTCTTCAATAAAGTAATTTTTTTTGCTATCTAACCCTAACTTTAGACTAATTATTAGATTAGTCTGTAGTTTAAATTTAAACTAATAAAAAAACTAACTATGAGGGAGTTTTTTATGAAGACAATGAAAATGTTAGCATTAGCGGCAGTGCTTTTCGGAGCAACTACAGCAGCTAACGCGGCAACAGCCTTTTTAGCTACAGACGATTTCGTAGGTATTTCGTTTTGGTTAATATCAATGGGTATGTTAGCAGCTACAGCGTTTTTCTTTATGGAACAGGCTAATGTCAGTTCACAATGGAGAAAATCAGTAAACGTAGCTGGATTAGTAACAGGTATAGCATTTATTCACTACATGTATATGAGAGCAGTATGGATCGAAACAGGTGATACTCCAACTGTTTACAGATACATAGACTGGTTAATTACTGTACCACTACAGCTAGTAGAATTTTACTTAATTCTTTCAGCGGTAAGAAAAGTTGACACCAACATATTCTGGAGAATCTTAATTGGTTCACTAGTTATGTTAATAGGTGGATATCTTGGAGAAGCTGGATTCATCAACGCTACACTAGGTTTCATAATCGGTATGGCCGGATGGATTTACATTCTTTATGAAATCTTTTCAGGAGAAGCAGGAAAAGTTGCTGCTAAATCTGGAAATAAATCTTTGGTAACTGCATTTGGAGCTTTAAGAATGATTGTTACTGTAGGTTGGGCTATTTACCCATTAGGTTACATTTTTGGTTACCTAACAGGTGGAATAGATGGTAACGCGTTAAACGTTATCTATAACTTAGCAGACTTTGTTAATAAAATCGCATTTGGTTTAATTATCTGGTCTTGTGCAGTATCTAACTCTACAAGAAGAGCATAGTAACAATTAGTTACGAAATATAAAATAGGGCAAGTTTGATTACTTGCCCTATTTTTTTTTGTGCTTATATAAAAGCAATGGCTAAAATCAAATATATTGAATACAATGGAAAAGAGCATGTAGTTGAAGTCCAAAATGGGCTTACAGTTATGGAAGGTGCCGTACAAAATGATATCCCTGGTATTGATGCAGATTGTGGGGGAAGTATGTCTTGTGCTACATGCCATGTTTATGTCAAAGAGGGTTGGTATGATAAATTACCAAAAAAAGAAATGGGTGAAGATGATATGCTAGACCAAGCTTATGAACCGAATTCAAAAAGCAGATTAAGTTGTCAAATTATGGTTTCAGATGACTTAGATGGTCTGAGTGTTTATATGCCGGAGAAACAAGTTTAATGATTAAAACTGATGTTGTTATAATTGGCGCAGGTCCAACAGGATTATTTTGTGCACATCAACTTGGAATTATTGGATTGAAATGTGAAATAGTTGATAACTTAGATAAAATTGGTGGTCAATGTATTGAGCTTTACCCAGATAAACCAATTTATGATATTCCTGCGGTACCAGAGTGTACTGGAGAAGAGTTGACAAATAATCTTTTAGAACAAATCAAACCATTTAAATTTAATTTTCATTTAAATGACAGAGTACAAGAACTTACTAATGAAAATGATAATTGGATTGTTAAAACAAATAGTGGAAAAAAATTCCAAACACCAAATGTTGTAATTGCTGGGGGTGTTGGATCATTTGAACCAAGAAAGTTTTCTACAAAAAGTGCAGAAAAGTTTGATGGAACTTCAGTTTTGTATTCAATTAAAGACAAAACAATTTTTAAAGACAAGTCAGTTGCTATCTTTGGGGGAGGAGATAGTGCTCTTGATTGGGCAATTGAACTATCTAATATTTCTAAAGTTTCACTTATCCATAGAAGAGATGAGTTCAGAGGTGCTCCTGCAAGTGTTCAAAAAATTAAAGAACTAAGTAAAAAAAATATAATTAATTTATTTACTAAGCACTCAATTAAAGATGTTAAAGGAAATGGGTCTTTAGATGAAGTAGAAATTAAAAGTGAAGAAGGGGAGAGTAAAATATTGAAAGCAGATTATGTTTTGGGTTTCTTTGGTTTGATAATGCAACTTGGACCAATAGTAGAATGGGGCCTAAATTTAGATAAAAAAGCGATCCCAGTTAATACTGAAAACTTTGAAACTAACAAGAAAGGTATATTTGCTATTGGCGATATATGTACTTACCCAGGAAAACTTAAATTGATTTTATCAGGTTTTCATGAAGGCGCTTTAGCTGCCAGAGGTTGTTTTAAGTACGCAAGACCTAATGAAAAATATAGATTTGAATTTACAACAGCATCAAACACCATTAAAGATAGATTGGGTGTAAAGTAGTGATAGAACTATTTACTGCTGATACACCAAATGGCTGGAAAATTAGTATTATGCTCGAGGAGATAAATTTTGAGTATAAAATATCAAAAGTCAACTTAAGCGAAGGTGAACAACATAAACCAGAATTCAAAAAAATTAGTCCTTTTAATAAAATTCCAGTAATTACAGACCACGAAAATAATAAATCAGTCTTCGAGTCAGGAGCAATTTTGATGTATTTGGGAGAAAAAAGTAACATGTTTTATCCTGAGGCGAATAGGTTAGAGATAAATCAATGGTTAATGGCTCAAATGGGTTTAATCGGCCCAATGATTGGACAGCATCATCAATTTCATTTTTATCATCAAGGCAAAAGTGAGTGGGGAGAAGAAAGATATTTTAAGATTACAAGAAAACTTTATGAAGATTTAGAAGTGAGGCTTTCTGCAAGTGATTATTTAGCAGGTAAAGAGTATTCAATTGCAGATATCGCAACATGGTCTTGGATAGCAAGACATAAAAGACATGACATAGGATTAGAAAACTTTAAAGGTTTATCAAGGTGGTATGTTGATATAGCTAAACGTCCCGCCGTGATTAAAGGATTTAAAGTATTAAATAAAGATGCTGAAATAGATTACCCTTAAATATCAGCGTAAACTTTTTCTTCTTTTTCGTGTTTCTCTTGTGCTGCTATGCATAAAGTTGCAACTGGTCTTGCCATTAATCTTTTAAGTCCAATTGGTTCTGCTGTTTCCTCACAGAAACCATAAGTTCCATCTTGAATTTTTTTTAAAGCACCGTCAATTTTAGTAATTAATTTTATTTGTCTATTTATTGCTCTCATTTCTACATTTTTTTCAGTGTATGAACTTGCTTGATCAACAATATCCGCTGATGCACTATTGTCATCCATTG
>CABYJT010000024.1 GCA_902519455.1 uncultured Pelagibacteraceae bacterium | reverse complement strand
ATAAATAGTTCAGACAACACTTTTAAAGGTGTGAGCGAGATCTCAAAAAAGTTCAGCGAAATTATTGATTTAAACGACGACAAAAGAGTTTTTTCATGTGGATCTGGTGTAACAGCATGTGTTTTAGGTCTTGCATATTCCCTAGTAAATAATACATATTCTCCTACAGTTTATGATGGATCATGGGCTGAATATGGAAGAATGTAAAAATGAAAAGATCTACTAAAATAACATCAATAATACTAATTTTTTTTTTAATTATTGCAGGTGTGATCATTGCTCGGACAATGATTGGAAACCATTTTAAAAAAAAATTTAGCAAAAGACCCCCACCCGGTATTATAGTTAAAACAGTTGAGGAAAGAAAATTTCAAAATATCATTGAAACTTTCGGAACAGCAGTTCCAATTAAAACACAGTCATACAATATTGAAAAATATGAAATTCTAGAAGAAATCAAATATAATACCAAAGTAAAGTCTGGTGATGTTATAGCAAAATTAAAAAACAGAACTATAGTAGCACCTTTTGATGGAGTAATTGGTAAAAGAAACTTTTCTGATGATATTAATGTTTCGGAAAGTTCTGTTGTAATTGATATCGAAGACGCATCTTCTTTATTTGTTGATGTTGACGTCCCAGAGGTATTCGCACCATTTGTAAAAAAAGGACTTGGAGTTGATGTAAAATTTTCTGGCAATAAGGATAAAACTTATAACGGAATAGTAGACTCTTTAGCTAGCAAAATTGACGTGAGCAATAGATCTTTAAGACTTAGAGTTAAAATGCAAAATTCAAATTTTGAGATTTTGCCTGGTGCTTTAATGGAAGTCACAATAAAATATAATGAGAGAGTTTCGTTAGGAATACCAGATACAAGTGTTATCTTAGAAGGTAACAAAGTTTATATTTATAAAGTAGATAAAGAAAATGTAACTAACAGAGTTGAAGTTAAAGTTGGTAACAGAAACAAAGGTTATCTTGAAGTAGAGTCAGGCTTAAATGAAGGTGATATAGTTGTTGCTGAAGGATTAAAAAAAGTAAGACCCAATGGAAAAATCAAACCTATTAAAGATGGTGAAAAAAAAAGTAAATCTAGTTGGGGAAAAAAAGAAAATAAAAGTAAATAATTAAATGTATTTAACTGATGTTAGTATTAGAAGACCTGCATTGTCATGGGTACTATCTTTAATATTGGTAGTCTTTGGAACTTTTGTTTTTTCAAAGTTGCCTGTGAGAGAACTCCCCTCTGGTCTTCAACCCCCTGTGGTTCAAGTTCAAGTGGAATATGCCTCAGCGTCTGCTCCTATTGTTGATGAAGAGGTAACACAAGTAATAGAGGAAGTTATAGGTGGTGCAGAGGGAATAAAAAATATAGACGCTAAATCAGAAAATGGGAAAAGTACTATAAATATCGAATTTGATACTGATATTGACCTTGACAATGCAGCTAATGATGTGAGGGAAAGAGTTGCTCGAGTTGTTGGAAGACTTCCCGCAGAATCTGAGGCACCAAGAATACTAAAGCAATCTGCGGGTTTTACGACTACTATGTGGCTAGCTTTGTCCTCAGAAACTTGGAGTGATCTTGAGCTCGGAGATTATGCAGAAAGATATTTAGTTGATCAGTTTTCTAGTATTAAAAATGTTGGCCGAATAAGAACAGGTGGCCTCAGGGAACAGAGTATAAGAGTGTGGATAGATCCAATCAAATTAGCTGCAAATAATTTAACTATACAAGAAGTCGAGAGATCATTAAGAAATGAAAATGTTAGATTACCAGCAGGTACACTTGAAGCTGAAAATATAGATTTAACGATCAATATCGATAAATCATACAATGACTTAGAAAAACTTAAGGAGCTACCAATTAAGAAGGGTAAAGACAATATAGTAAGACTATCAGATATTGCAAATTTAGAATTAGGCCCTGTCACAGAGAAAGTTTTATTTAGAGCTCAAAGTAAAGGAGCATTAAATTTAAAAACCATGGGTATAGGAATTTATGCAAGAAGCGGGGCTTCAACTGTTGAATTATCAAAAGATGTTGAAAAAAAAATCAAAGAAATTAGAAAAACTTTACCTGGCGACTTAAATTTGGAAATAGCTTTTAATAGAGCTACTTATATTGGCGAAGCAATAAATGAGGTTTATAAAACTTTAGCTATAGCTTTTATACTTGTTGTAATTATAATTTATTTATTTTTAGGAAATTTAAAAGCAGTTATTGTTCCTGCAATAGCTTTACCTGTAAGTCTAATTGCTACATTCCTAGGTTTATATATTTTTGATTTATCTATTAATATATTTGTCTTATTAAGTTTTATATTAGCAATTGGAATTATTACTGATGACTCGGTCATTATGACCGATGCGATATATAGAAGAATTGAAAATGGTGAGACACCGCTGGTGGCAGCATATAAAGGCTCAAAACAAATTACATTTGCAATTATTGCTACAACTCTTATTTTGGTTGCAGTATTTTTGCCTTTAATTTTCATTGAAGGTATTGCTGGAACTTTATTTAAAGAAACTGCAATAGCACTATCATTTGCAATAGTAGTGTCTTCATTTGTTGCTCTAACTCTTTCACCAATGCTAGGTAGTAAATTTCTTGATAAAAAGAAAAAGTCTAATTTCTTAACAAGAGGATTTGATAGATTTTTTCAAGGCTTTTTAAAATTTTATACTGAGACTTTAGGTTTTTGGATGAATAAGAAGAAAACTATAATAACGTTCATAATTTTTATCATAGTTGCATCTGGGGCTTTGTATAACTACACAAAAAAAGAATTGTTACCATTAGAAGATCGTGGAGTTTACTTAGTAATAGGATTTACTGATGAGGGAAGCTCATTCCAATATACTCAAAAAAGGGCTGAAGACGTTGAAAAAAGACTTATTCCTTTGCTTGATGGCGATAATAGTCCTTACAACAGATTTTTAATGATAGTTCCAGGTTTTGGCTCTGAAAATAGCTTCTTAATAATTTCACTTTTAGATAATTGGAAAAACAGAAAACAGAATTCTCAAACAATAATGAGACAAGCAATTGGAAAAATAGTTACGGTACCTCAAACACTAGCTTTTCCAATTTCTCCTCAGTCCATAAGAGTTTCTAGTTACAATAAGCCTGTTCAAATGGTTATTTATGGAAATACATACGAAGAGCTAGAACAAATACAATCTCAAGTTATTAGAATTTTAAGAAAAAACAGAAATTTATCAAGACTTGAATCTGACTACACCAGAAATAAACCTGAAGTAAATATAAAAATTAATAAAAATAAAGCAAAAGACTTAGGAATATCAACTGAAGCAATTGGTCAAACGTTAGAAACTTTGTATGGGGGTAAGACGGTTACAAAATTTAATAAACTTGGAAAAGAATATCCAATTATTTTGCAACAATATTTAGAAGATAGAAAAAATAAAGAAAGTTTAAGTAAAATATTCGTTCGATCAGAAAAAACAGGCAATTTAGTTTCTCTATCTAATCTTGTTGAGTTTAATGAAAAGGGAACGGCAAGTAAGTTGTCAAGATATAATAGACAACGTGCTGTAACAATATCAGCTAACATAAGTGAAGGTTATACTTTAGCTGAAGCGATAAAGTATTTAGAGGAAACGATGATTAATGTCGCTCCAGATAAACAAATTACCTGGAAAGGAAAATCTGAAGAATTAAAAGAAACAAGTAATGAACTTTATATTATATTTGCTCTAGCATTATTAACAGCTTATCTTGTTATGTCAGCTACTTTTAATTCATTTATACACCCATTTATAATTATATTAACTGTTCCACTTGCAGTGTTTGGAGGATTAATTTTTATACTATTCTTAAATTCATCAATAAATATATTTTCACAAATAGCCTTGGTAATACTCATTGGTATTTCAACAAAAAATAGTATTCTAATAGTTGATTACGCGAATCAGCTGAGAACTAAAGGTAAAGAAATTGAAAAAGCCGTAAAAGAGGCCTGCAGTTTAAGATTTAGACCAATTATAATGACATCTCTGAGCACAATGATTGCGATGTTGCCTTTGGTTATTGGAAATATTGGCCCAGGTGCTGGAGAAGGTTCAAGACTTGCTGTAGGTGCAACTATACTTGGTGGAATGATAATTTCTACCTTCTTTACTTTATATGTGACACCGACTATGTATTTAGCTTTAGCCAAGAATACGAAGAGAATTGATGCAGTTGATATAGAACTTAAGAAACAATTAAACTAAAATATTATATATTTTTTTGTAGTAAGTGATTTTCGACAATTATTAAGCTGTATCTTGTATTTCTTAGATTGATTTTCGACTCTTTTTGCTAAAAGAATAATTTTTTGATTTTTTTTATAATTTTTGTAATTTCCCCAGCCTTCATGATAAGCAACATATTGTTTAAAAGCATCATTTTTTGGGATTTTTAGGATCTTTTCTGTTTTGTTTGTGTACCAACCAATAAAATCTACACTATCTTTAAATCTTGTCCTAGTAGCATACTTGTTTCCTGTTTCCTCTTTGTATTGCTTCCAGGTTCCTCTGATTGCTTGAGAATAACCAAAAGAACTTGATGGTCTTTTATAAGGAATAAATTTAAATAATTTTTTTCTAGGTGGTTTTGCCAACCAATCAAAATCAGACTCCATTTTAATTATAGCAAGTTGCAAATTAATAGGTGTCCCCCATTTTTGTTCAGTTTTTTTTGCATGTTTGTACCAAAGATATCTTTCTGAAAAAATTGAACAGCCGTCTGCAGTATTTTTAGGAATTGAAGAGCAACTAGATAATAAAATAAGAATTGAAAATAAATATATAATTTTGTTTCGAATCATTTTCATTATTATCTATTTTTTTTTCTCCATATCCAAGGATATTCAAATTGCATTTGCCATAAACCCAAGGAATATTTTTTCGCAAAAATCTGATAGTTTCTAAATTTACCGTTTGAGTATTTGGGATAATCAAATGCATAACCATTCTTGACCATAAAAACTGATAGGCTTTCATTTTTTAAAAAACATTCACCAATTAGCCTATTGTATTGATCTTTATTTTTTTCTATTTTACAATTAACAACTTGATTTCCGATTTTTTCAACAAGCTTATCTTTAGATAACTTCCCACATAGAATTTCAACATTATTCAAAACACATGATTGTTTTTTTCCAAAAAAAAAACTTTCTGGAGCATCAATTCCACCAAAGCGAATTTTTTTATTATTAATCTTAATTGTATCACCATCTGTAATTTTTGGTTTACCTGAAATTAATAAATAATTTTGTTCTGAAGATAATAAGTGATTGATATTAAATAAAAAGAAAAAAAAACTAATTAAAATCAGTTTTTGCTTTTTCATTTAATTCATCCATTTTTTTTCGTAGATCTTCGTCGGAAACGTTTTTTTCTTTTAAATCCTCTTTAATTTTTCTAAAAACATCTTGATCACCTGCTTCAGCAAAATCTGCTTTTATAACTGATTGAATGTATTCTTTTTCTTGATCTGGATTAAAATTTAGCATCTGAGATACCCATTCTCCTAAATATTTATTTCTTCTAGCACTAACTTTGAATTGTAGCTCTTGATCGTGAGCAAATTTCTTTTCAAAACTTTTTTTTCTATCTTCAAATGAGCTCATTTTAACAAATTAAAAAGATTTAGCTTTATGTCAATCTAATTTAATTTATATTTGTGTTAAATTTATGAATAATTTAATACTTGTTAGACACGGACAAAGCGAATGGAACTTAGAAAATCGTTTTACTGGCTGGGTTGATGTGGGTTTAGCTGCTAAGGGCAAACTTGAAGCTTGTAAGGCAGGAGAATTAATTAAGGTATTAAACCTTGAATTATCTTATTTTTATACATCTTTACAGACAAGATCGATTGAGACACTAAATTTAATACTCAATACAATGAGAATTAAAGATCAAGATGTTGTAAATGCTTGGGAATTAAACGAGAGGCACTATGGTGCTTTAACAGGTTTAAATAAAGACGAAATGAAAAAACTTTATGGAAAAGAAAAAATTCATACTTTTAGAAGATCTTGGGATCAACCACCAGAGCCACTTAAAAAAACAAGCCCCTATCATCCTTTGAATATTGATATATATAAAAATGTTCCGAAAGATAAAATTCCAGATACAGAGTCTTTAAAAAATACTTATGAAAGAGTAATACCTTTTTACAAAAAAAATATTGAACCTAAATTAGATAAAAACATTATTGTATCAGCTCATGGAAATTCAATCAGATCATTATGCAAATACTTATTTAATTTAGATAATGAAAAGATTTCGAGTTTAGAAATACCTACTGGTAATCCTTTATTGATTGAAACTGAAAAAGGAAAGATTAAACAAGCAAGATATTTAGATAAAGATAGAGCAAAAGATCTTTTAGTTTTCTAAATAAATAATTTTTCGTATATTTCAAAATCAGTTAAATGCTTGAATTCACCTTTATGCTCATAACCGTAGAGTTTGCTTTCTCTCAAAAGCGCATCCCATATTTCAGATATA
>CABYJT010000023.1 GCA_902519455.1 uncultured Pelagibacteraceae bacterium | reverse complement strand
ATGGTTTAATGATAGACTTCCATTACTAACACTTGCAAACCATTTAACAGATTATCCTACTCCTAAAAATTTAAATTACTGGTGGACATTTGGTGGAATTCTTACTTTTTGCTTAATCACTCAAATAATTACAGGTATTGTTTTGGGTATGCATTATGTAGCGCATGCTGATTTAGCTTTTCAAAGCGTAGAACACATAATGAGAGATGTAAATTACGGTTGGTTAATAAGATATGTGCATGCAAACGGTGCATCTATGTTTTTCTTAGCTGTTTATATTCATATTTTTAGATCTTTGTATTACGGCTCATATAAATCACCGAGAGAAGTTATTTGGATAATAGGTATGTTGATTTATTTCCTGATGATGGCAACAGCATTTATGGGATATGTTCTTCCTTGGGGACAAATGAGTTTCTGGGGTGCAACAGTAATTACAAACTTATTTAGCGCAATTCCTTTAGTAGGAGAGAGTATCACTAATTGGCTTTGGGGAGGTTACTCAGTTGATAATCCAACTTTAACAAGATTTTTTAGTTTACACTATTTATTTCCTTTTTTAATTTTAGGACTAGTAGTACTTCACATTTGGGCACTTCATGTTCCTGGAAACAATAATCCTATTGGAATAGATATAAAAAAACCATCTAAAGACACAGTTCCTTTTCATCCGTATATAGTGATAAAAGATGCATTCGCACTTTTAATATTTTTATTAATATTTGCATTCTTTGTATTCTTTTCACCTAATATCCTAGGTCATGCGGACAACTATATTGAGGCAAACCCACTAGTCACACCTGCTCACATTGTACCTGAATGGTACTTGTTACCATTTTATGCAATATTAAGATCAGTCCCTGATAAACTGCTTGGAGTAATTGCGATGTTCGCTGCAATATTTGTTCTTGTAATTTTACCTTGGCTAGACACCTCCAAAGTAAGATCAACTGTTTTCAGACCTATATACAAACAGTTCTACTGGTTTTTAGTTGCCGATGTATTAATACTTGGTTATGTAGGAGCAATGCCTGCCGAAGGCTTGTATTTATTAATCGCAAGAGTGGCAACAGCCTATTATTTTGCTCATTTTTTAATAATTTTACCTTTCTTAGGTATGAAGGAAAAAACTACTCCATTACCTCTAAGTATAACTGAGCCAGTATTGGGCGGTTCTACAGATATGGCTATGGCCAGAAATAATTCAGATTTTAAAGAGAAACTGTGAAAATCTTTTTAAAATTAACTTTCTTATTTTTTATAATTTTATCATTAATTTTATCGAGAGCAAATGCAGCTGGCGAACAGCAAGAATTATTAAAAGTTGATTGGTCTTTTAAGAGCTTCTTTGGTAAATTCGATAGAGCTTCTTTGCAAAGAGGATATCAAGTTTATACTGAGGTTTGTGCTTCTTGTCATTCGCTTAAACACTTAAGTTATAGAAACCTTGCTGAAAAAGGTGGACCAGAGTTTACAGAGCTTGAGGCTAAAGCAATTGCCTCAAATTTTGAAGTAACAGATGGACCAAATAGTGATGGAGAAATGTTCGAAAGACCAGCAAAATTGTCAGATAAATTTGTAATGCCTTATGCAAATGTTCAGGAAGCAATTGCGGCAAATGGTGGAGCATATCCTCCAGATATGTCAGTTCTTGTAAAAGCTAGAAAAGGTGGAGCAAATTATATTTATTCTGTCTTAATGGGCTATGATGAGCCACCCGCAGGTATGGAACTAGATGATGGTGTTTATTACAATAAATATATGTATGGTAACAAAATTAAAATGTCATCTCCTTTAGATGATGACATTGTGGAGTACGCAGATGGAACAAAAGCAACAGTAGATCAAATGGCTAAGGATGTAACAACATTTTTACAATGGACTGCAGAACCTCACTTAGAAACAAGACACAAACTAGGTTTTAGAGTAATAATATATTTATCTGTTTTAACAATTTTAGTTTATTTCAGTATGAAAAAAATATGGTCACGTATTGAAACGAAAGTTTAAAATATCTCCGTCTTTAACAATATATTCTTTACCTTCCAATCTCATTTTTCCAGCTTCTTTAGATTTTAACCACCCTTGATTATTTAAAAAATCTTCATAAGCAATTGTTTCAGCTCTAATAAATCCTTTCTCAAAGTCGGAATGAATTTCGCCTGCAGCATTTGGCGCTGTAGACTGCTTTGTAATAGTCCAAGCTCTAGTCTCTTCTGGTCCAGATGTAAAAAAGGTTTGTAATGATAAAAGTTCGTATCCTTTTCTTATTAATGAATTAAGTCCTGTCTCTGACATATTGATCATTTTCATATAATTTTTTTTTTCATTTTCATCCTCTAATTGGTTTATTTGATTTTCTAAATCTGCAGAAATTATCAATGTATTTTTTTCTTCAAATTTTCTTATAAAGTTCTCAGTATATTTGTTACCTGACTTAATACTTTCCTCATCTACATTGCACACATATAGTTTTGGTTTAGTACTGAGAAGTCCACTATTTTTTAAAAGTTTTTGATCAAATTCATTTGTGATCAATGCTAAATCACCGTCCTCATCGATTATCTTTTGAGCTTCCTCTAATAATTTAAGCTCTTCAATATCAACATTTTTTTTATTTTTTTTATCAAGTCTCTTTTGAATTGACTCTAAATCAGCTAACTTCATTTCAGTTTCTATAATCTCTAAATCTCTGACAGGATCAACTGTAGAGTTAACATTTTGAATGTCATCCGAGTCAAAACATCTAATCATATGAATAATTGCATCAACTTCTCTAATGTGAGATAAGAATTTATTGCCTAATCCTTCCCCTTTAGAGGCTCCCTTAACAAGACCTGCGATATCAACAAATGAAATTGTTGTGTTTATTTTTTTTTTTGAAGTCGAAATTTCAGCTAGTTTATCAAGTCTTTCATCCGGAACTGCTACAATGCCAATATTTGGATCAATTGTGCAAAAGGGAAAATTTTCTGCTTGTGCTTTATTAGAGTTTGTTAAAGCGTTAAACAAAGTAGATTTACCAACATTTGGCAATCCAACGATTCCACATTTAAAACCCATTTAATTGTTGTTAACAGTACTAGAAAATAAATCTAATTTTTTATCAATCAATATAGTTAAAGACTCAATTATATTACTTGTTATTGAATCTAAATGAACTTGTTCATCCTCGTTAAAGTCGTTTAGCACATAATCAGAAACAGATATTTTATTTTCTGGCTTTCCTATGCCAATACGAACTCTCGAATATTCCTTGCCTATAAATTTGTCAATTGATGCTATTCCATTGTGACCTGCACTTGATCCACCAAACTTTGCTTTAATTTTTCCAAATTCAATATCTAGATCATCATGAAATACAATTACATTTTCTGCATCTATTTTGAAGTATTCAAGTAGCTCTCTAATACAAATTCCTGAATTATTCATAAATGTGAGAGGTTTAATTGCATATATTTTCTTATCACCAATATTTCCAGTAGTTAATAATCCCTTAAACTTTGGTTTTTGCTTAGATAGTCCAAATTTTTGATTAATTGCATCCACAATCTTAAAACCAATGTTATGTCTATTATTTTGACTATTAGGAGTCGGATTTCCTAAACCTACGAGTAACAACATATCAAATTAAATCTGGAAAAAAAATTTCACTATTTATTATTTTTTATCTGATGAAGATTTGTCTTCTTCTTTAGCTTTTTCACCCTCAGCTTTATCACCATCAGTTGAAGTTTTATCACCACCTTCTGCAGCTGCTTCAGCTCCTTCAGTAGCCTCACCTTCTGCTGCCTCTGCTGGTTTTTCTGGCTCTTTAACTACAGTAGGTGCAGCAACTGTTGCAATCACAAAGTCTCTCCCTTGTATCGTAGGGGTTACATTTTCAGGTAAATTAATTGATGAAATTTTTATACTTGTACCAATATCTAAGCCTTCTAAATCTACAATAAGCTCAGTTGGAATATTTTCTGCTGGACATCTCAGTTCTACCTTACGTCTTACTATATTTAGTACACCTCCACGTTTAAGTCCTGGTGATAGTTCATTGTTTATAAATTTCACAGGTATCTCTAAAATAATTTTTCCACCTTTAACAATTCTCATTAAGTCGAAATGAATAGGCTCATCAGTGACAGTGTCAAAAGCAATATTTCTTGTTAAAACCTTTTGTTCTTTCCCATCTAAATTAATAGAAATTACATTAGACAAAAAATTTTCTTTATTTATTAAATTTTTCAACTCTTTGGTTGTAATTGAGATCTTTTCATTTGGCTGTTCTCCACCATAAACTATACCTGGAACATTACCTTTACTTCTTAGTTCGTTCACTTGGCCTTTAGTTTTTGTTTCTCTAATTGTAGCTTGTATTGTGCTCATAAAAAGCTGGTTTTTAACCGAAGTTTGCTAATTTTACAAGTTTTATTTAAATAGATCTGAAACAGATGTTGAATTAGAAATCCTTTTTATAGCTTCAGCCAACAATATTGATATTGATAATACTTCAATATTTCTTACTTTTTTTAATTTGTCTGAACTGTCTATACTATCTGTAATAACTAAATTTTTAATTTTTGAATTCTTTATCTTTTTAACTGCATCACCACTAAAAACACCATGAGTTGCATATACATGAACTTCTTTTGCACCTCTTTTTAATAAAGCATCCGCCGCATTAACAATTGTTCCTCCAGAATCAATTATATCATCAGTTAAAATACAAATTTTGTTTTTAACATTTCCAATGACATTCATAACTTGTGACTTTCCAGGACTAGGTCTCCTTTTGTCAACTATTGCTAAACCGACATCTAATTTTTTTCCTAAAGCTCTTGCTCTTTCAACTCCTCCAACGTCAGGTGCAACGCAAATTATATTATTACTTTTAATTTTCCTTTTAATATGCTTTGCAAAGATTGGGGTAGCAAAAAGATTATCAACTGGTATATCAAAAAAACCTTGAATTTGTCCTGCGTGCAAATCTACTGTCACTACTCTATCAGCTCCTGCATTTGTAATTAAGTTAGAGACTAATTTTGCAGAAATAGAAGTTCTTGGTACAACCTTACGATCTTGTCTCGCATACCCAAAATATGGAATTACTGCAGTGATATTTTTTGCAGATGATCTTTTAAGCGCATCTATACAAAGAAGCAACTCCATTAAATTATCATTTGCTGGCGAGGACACGGATTGAATTATAAAAATACTGTTACCTCGTATATTTTCGTTAATTTCAATATAGATCTCACCATCTGCAAATTTTCTAATACTGGTATTGACTAATTTATTTTTTAGATTTTTTGAAATTTTATTACTTAGCTGTTTATTGCTATTTCCGGTGAGAATCTTCATTTTTTGAGAATATTCTATTTAATCATAATTACAGAAATATTTCTACCATAATCATTTAATTTATTTTTAAGTGATCTCCTAGCACTGAAAAAGTTGTTACTTAATAAAAATGTATCTTTTTTGATAATTTCAATGTTTTTAACCCCAAATTTCACAAGTTGGTCTTTTATATAATCTATTAAACTGAAATATATTTTATTTCTTTTGGTTTTAAAAAATTTTTTATTAGATTTTTTTTGTTTAATAAATTTATCCAAGAAATCATTTCTTACCTCATAGTTATCTTTTCCTATACAAGGTCCAATTACAACTATTAAATCTTTAAAATTACTACCACTTAACTTAAATTTTCTTAATGTAGTAGATACTATTTTTTTGTATGCTCCCTTCCATCCTGCATGTAGTGCACTAATTAAATTGTTAACTGGGTCATATATAAAAATAGGAGCACAATCAGCTGTCAAAATTCCCAAAGCGATACCTTTTTTATTTGTTATTAATGAGTCACCTTTTAATTTTTTCTTTGGAATTTTACTTATTTTATAAACATTATTACTGTGAATTTGATTTAACAATACGAGATTATTTTTATTACAGCCAATTTTTTGGCAAACTTTTTCTATATTTTTCTTAACATCTCTAATTTTATCATCAGATCCTAAGCCACAATTTAAACCTTTATAAATACCTTTTGAAACACCTCCAAATCGATTAAAAAACCCATGTCTTATCATTTTAAATTTAGAGAGTTTTTTTGATTTAAACATTATTCAAAACCAAAAAAATTATTATTTTTATTTTTGTATCCAAAAATTACCTTAAAGAGGCTACCCATTTGTTTTTCTTCTAGTAGCCGAGACAAAGTTTCTTTCATATATTTCTGCTCTTCATTAGTCCTTTTTTTCTCTAAAATATGTGCTCTTTCAATTATACCCATTCTTTCTAGAAAAAACCTTTGAGTGACCACTTTTTTTACTTTAAGGTTATTTTTAAGAAAGTACTCTTTTAATAAATTAAAATTTACTAGTGAGCTTATATCTGCTTTGCCAAGATTTTTTAACATTGTCTCGGTTGAAATTTTCTTATTACCCATCACTGCCTGAATGGTATTTGAGTTATTACTATTCAAATAACCGTAATCTATAAGTAAAATACCACCAGAAAGTTTATTGATTTTCTTTATTATTGGATTTAACTCTTTTAATCCCTTTTTAGGAAATTCAATAAATTTAAG
>CABYJT010000022.1 GCA_902519455.1 uncultured Pelagibacteraceae bacterium | reverse complement strand
ATTAATAAAGGTAAAATTATTGGAAATCTGAAGCGCCAATCATAATCGATTAGTGTAAATGAATGAAAAGATGCAACTGAAAAGGATAAAATAAGAATTAATAAAAAAACCTTATTTTGATTTTTTGAATAACTTCCCAAAAATAACCAAATTATTAAAGATAGTAATATAACTATAGTTTGCCCAATATTAAGAGAATTGTGAATTGTTGAAAATGTTGCTGCATATGGATTAAAAAAATTAATTAATCTTAAAAAATAAATGTAAACAACATCCATAAAATTATTTGGAGTGCTAGTCCAAGTTTCTGGTCGATCGTGGATTACCATGCCAGAATTAACCATGCTAACTAAGTGGTCAATGTTACCTATTCCACTATAATTTATTTTAATAAAAAAATATATTAGACTTAAGAAAAATGGTGTAATAATTATTAACATTAAGAGGCATATCAAAATGTTTTTCGGTTTAAAAAAAAATTGATATTTGATAACTAGCAGAAAAAAAATAATTGAAATTACAACTGACACTGAAGATGGTCTAGATGCAAGTAATAATATCATTGTAAATAACAATTCAATAAAACAAATCTTATTATTTACAATTCCCTTTATTGTGAAATAAATCGAGAGAATAACAAAAAATACGTATATTGTATCTGATAAAATATACCTTGGCCAAATTAAGATATCTACAGATAAAATTATTAATGGCAAAACAAAAGATATTAGGAGTGGGTTAACTCTAATTAATAAGAGACATCTAACAAATATTACCAAACTAGAAAATAATAAAATAAGATTTAGTGACAGAAAAGCTAACTGCCAATCATTATTAAAAAAAACTTTACACAAAGCAATAAACAAAACAGGCACTGAAAAGAAAAATAGTGGTGGTCTATGAGAACTTTTATCAATTGAATAAAAGTTATATAAATTAAAGTCAAATTCGATCAAAATGTCAGCCCATCTAGAAAATCTATAAGAGTCAGATGACATTAAGAAACCCGAGTTAAAGTGATGAAGTGCAATAATAATAAAAAATAAAAATACTAATAAATATAAAAAATTTTCATTAAATTTATATTTTGTAAATACAAATTCTCTCATATCGATTACTTAATTGTAACATATTTAATTCTTATTCTTTTATATTAAAAAAATTATTTAATCTTAAAATTTGACTTTTTACTATCAATTAAAAATGCCTTGACTGTCTCTTTTGTTAGTTGATTAAAGCTTTTGCCAAAATTTTCAATTTTTTCGATTATTGAAGGCGGTATAGTAATTACATGGCAACCCAGTTGTTTTGCTTGTAAATAGTTGTAAGGTTCTCTTACACTTGCCCATAGTATTTCAACATTATCAAATTTTTCAGCAAGCTTAATACTTTTAGCAAATTCTGGTAATGGATCTTTTCCAGAATCTCCTGCCCTTCCTGCAAATATTGATATTATTACTTTTGTTTTATTATTAATTACATTTAATATTTTCTCTGTTTGTTTAGAGGAATAAACTGCTGTTATATTTAATTTAATATTTTTCTTATTAAGTTGTTTTATCACATTTCCTGTGAAAATATTTTTGGAGTTTACAATTGGAACTTTTACATAAACATTTTTACCCCAAGTATTAATTTTTATTCCTTGTTTTACCATAGATTTTTCATCATCAGCAAAAACTTCAAAAGAAATTGGTTTATTTTTACAAATTTTAAGTATCTTTTTCGAATATAATTCGTAGTCTTTAGCTCCAGCTTTTCTCATCAAACTCGGATTAGTTGTAAACCCTTTGACAATTTTTTTTTTATTAAATTTTTGGATTAATGATAAATCTGCGCTATCACAGAAGATTTTTGTATTCATAGCTGTTCTATAAATTTTTTGTAATATCCTCTGTCATTTTTTTTGCATCAGCAAATAACATTAAAGTATTCTCTTTATAAAATAGATCATTATCAATTCCTGCATAACCTGGGGATAAGCTTCTTTTAACAAATAAAACAGACTTACATTTTTCAACATCTAATACGGGCATTCCATATATTGGGCTTTGTGGATCAGTTTTTGCTACAGGATTCGTCACATCGTTTGCACCGATAACAAATGCTACATCTGCGTTAGCAAAATCATTATTTATTTCCTCTAATTCGAAGACTTCATCATAAGGAACATTTGCTTCAGCAAGCAAAACATTCATATGTCCTGGCATTCGTCCTGCTACTGGATGAATTGCGTAAGAAACTTTAATATCATTTTTTTTTAATGTATCGACCATTTCCCTTAATGCATGTTGTGCCTGAGCAACTGCCATACCATAACCTGGGACAATAATAACAGAGGAAGCATTTTTCATTAAAAAAGCTGCATCATCTGCATTTCCACTTTTAACTGGTTTTTGTTCTTTATTTTGTGATGTTGATGATTGCTCAGTTGCACCAAATCCACCTAGTATGACATTAAAAAATGATCTATTCATTCCTTTACACATTATATAAGATAAGATTGCACCAGATGATCCAACTAATGCGCCAGTAATTATTAGTGCAGTATTTTCTAAAGTAAATCCAATACCTGCGGCAGCCCATCCAGAATACGAATTTAACATTGAGATTACAACAGGCATATCTGCTCCACCAATGGGAATAATTATTAAAAAGCCTATTAAAAAAGAGACCCCAATCAATATCCAAAATAAATTAGACGATTGGGTTAAACATAAATATATCGTTAAAATTATTATTGAAATTAAGATCAATGCATTTAGCAAATGTTGACCTTTGAAAGTAATTGGAGCACCTGACATAATTCCTTGAAGTTTTAAAAAAGCTATAACTGACCCTGAAAAAGTAATTGCACCAACTGCAGCACCAATTGCCATTTCTATAAGACTTGCAAGTTTGATGTTACCTGGTGTCCCCAGGTTAAAAGCTTCTGGATTTATGAATGCTGAAATCGCAACAAACACAGCTGCCAACCCTACTAAACTATGAAACCCAGCAACTAATTCTGGCATTGCAGTCATGGGTATTCTATACGCTATGAAAGCTCCTATGGAGCCACCTATAGCAAGGAATAAAAGTACATAAATAAATCCAGTTGTAAAATTGCCAACTGAAAGAAATGTAACAGTTATAGCAATAACCATTCCAATAATTCCAAATAAGTTACCCTGCCTCGAGGTTTCGGGAGAAGATAACCCTCTTAAAGCTAATATAAATAATACTCCTGAAATTAAATACAAAATTGCTGAAAGGTTTGCAGACATTTGTTATTTGTCCTTTTTCTTTTTTTTATACATAGCAAGCATTCTTTGGGTAACTAGAAAACCTCCAAAAATATTTACTGCTGCCAAGATAATTGCTAGGAAGCCAAATATGCTTGATGAAGAAAAAATAACTCCCTCATTAGCAGATAATGCAGCAATAATTGCACCTACAATAATGACTGAGGAAATTGCGTTTGTTACTGACATTAAAGGAGTATGTAGAGAGGGTGTTACACTCCAAACTACATAATAGCCTACAAAAATAGTTAATATAAAAATACTTAATCTGAATATAAAAGGATCTATTTCCATAATTCTATTTTATGAGTGTTTTTTCAATAATTTCATCTTCTAAATTTACATTTATTTTTTTATTTTCTTTATCATATAAATTAGAAACAAAATTAAATACATTTTTCGCATATAGATTAGAGGAAGAAACAGGTAATTTATTTAAAATATTTGCTTCTCCTAAAATTTTTACACCATTTTTTTCAACTATTTTGTTGACCTCGGTAAAATCTGTATTGCCTCCTTGGACTGCTGCTAAATCATATATCACTGCGCCAGATTGTAAATTATTAAACATTTGACTCTTAATTATTTTAGGCGCTTCTTTTCCAGGAATCAAAGCGGTACAAATAATTATATCAATTTTTTTTAAGGTTTCAGATAACAGTTCTTCTTGCTTCTTTTTAGAAGCCTCTGTCATTTCCTTAGCATAACCTCCCTCGGTTTCTAAATTCTCAGATCCTTCAACAATTAAAAATTTTCCTCCTAAACTCTCAACTTGTTCCTTTGATGCCATTCTTACATCAGTTGCAAAAACCACTGCACCCATTCTTTTTGCAGTAGCAATAGCTTGCAAGCCTGCAACCCCAGCACCCACTACCAATACTTTCGCAGCAGGTATCGTACCAGCTGCTGTCATCATCATTGGAATTGCTCTTTCATATACTTGAAATGCTTCAATTACAGCTTTATAACCTGCTAAGTTTGCTTGCGAAGATAATATATCCATCGATTGTGCTCGCGAAATTCTTGGCAATAATTCTAGAGAAAAACAATTGATTTTTTTCGATTTTAAACTTTTTAATTTTTCAAAATTTTTTGAAGAATTTAGAGATCCTATCAAAGTTTGATTTTCTTTGAATAAAGATTGTATATCTTCATTAGGCAGATCTAATTGTATAATAATATCAGCATTATTAATGATGTCTTTTTCATTGTCTAAAAAATTAACACCTAAATTTTTATATTCTTCATTATTGAAGCCTAGATGAATGCCATAATCATTTGGTAATGATACATTAAATCCTAAGTTAAGATACTTTTTTGCTATCTCAGGAGTAATAGCTATCCTTTTTTCGACTAATTTATTTTCTGAAATAGAGACTAAATTCATTTAAATGATAAAGGAAAATTACTTCTGTCTTGCTTTAAATTTTGGATTTATTTTATTAATTATGTAAACTCTTCCTCTTCTTCTAACAAGTTTAGAGTTTAGGTCTCTTTTTTTTAAGGACTTGAGTGAACTTTTAATTTTCATAACTAAGGGGTTCTAATAAAGGAAGTTATATAATCTTTCAATTGTAATTTTCCATATTTTTGAATTATTTTGTTTTTATAAGAGATTTTAGTTAAAGCTGAGGCATATCGCTCGCCTAATCTTGGTTTTAAAAATACAATTCTACTGTTAAATAGTTTTGCAACTTCTAATATTGAGTAAGAGCTTTTATTACTAATACTGTAATATTTACATTTGTTGGCTCTAAAAGCTTCATAGCAAACTTTAACAGTATCTTGAATATGAGTAAATCTTCTAGTTTGACTTCCAGGCTTTACGACGGTTAGAGGTTTTTTATTTAAATATTGATGTTCGAATATACCAATCACAGTGGCCATATCTCCAGTTTTGATCTGTTTTGGACCATAGACATTATAAAAAAAAATAACCTCAAATTTAAAATTAAACCATTTTTTTAAATTTTCTAATAATTCTAAGTTTTTGGCTTTAGTAAAAGCATAAGGTGACAAATTTTTGTCATTTCCTCTGTTTCCTAAACTTGCGGAAGTTGCGGAATAAATTAATTTAATATTGTTATCCAGACAAAATTTGAATACAGCGTTTGATCCAATCGAGTTTGATTGATAGCATACATCAAATCTTTTGAAACTTTGAAAAATTCTAGCAAATTCACCAAAATGAAAAATACAGCTTATTTTATTTTTATATTTATATAAAATTTTTTCTACATCTAAAGTATTTCCATTAATATAAATAACCCGTTTATTTTTAATGTGATTTTTTTTAGATCCTGATGAGTAATTATCTATACTAATTATTCTAAATTTTGATCTTTTTAACAAAAGTTCAATAAGATTAGATCCAACAAAACCTGCTCCACCTGTGACAATGATGAAATTTTTCATTTTAGATAAGCCTGGCAATGTCCTACTCTTCCATGTCTTAAGACAAAGTACCATCGGCGCTGAAAGGCTTGACTTCCGAGTTCGGAATGGGATCGGGTATTACACTTTCGCAATAATCACCAGGCAAAATCTTTTACTTAAAAAAAATTAATTAGTAAAGAACAAAAAATCTAATTTTATCAATACTTCTAAGTCTTAATTAGCTTTTTGCTCCAAAGTAAAAAAGGCAAATTTAAAATCATTATAATATTTAACCAATTACTAAAAATATTTCCAGTTGGAATAATGGGCCAGAGATAAATCGCTATCCCAGACAGAATGCAAATTTCGAAGTCACTAAAGAGTTGTATACCTTTAAATCTTAACAATAAATGTTTTAAGATATATTTACAAAAATATATTAAAGTTAGTAATAAAAATAGAAAACCAATTACGCCTGTCTCACTCAAAATTTGAATATATGTATTATGAGGATGAGTCGAACAAGATAAATTGCTTACCTCATATTTTTCATTGCTACAAAAAATTCTAAAATTTTTAACTCCAACACCTAATAACTTATTATCTAAATACATTTTATAAGCGGTTATATAATGGTGGGTATGAGTTTTTGTAAAAATAAAAATTCCTGTTTCACCATGACTTCTTTCCTCCGCACCTATCATTTGTTTAATGGTTTGATCAAAAATTCTCTCTTTAGCTGTTGGATTAATAAAACTTATAATAATAATTAAAAAAATACTGGCAAATAACGTAATTACTCTTAACTTAAGCAATTTTTTTGAGAATAAAATTACAAAAATTGCTGAAAGATTAATATTAAAGAATGCAGCTCGATCACCACTTAAAAAGATTAATGCCTCTGATAAGATAAAGATTACAACTATTAAGTAAAATAATTTTTCTTTTTGTTTGAATAAAAAAATAGATATACCGAAAAAAATAGGCCATAATCTACTTAAATAACTCCCTAATATTTTTTCTTCTCCAAAAAAACTTGCAATACGAGAGGACTCATTATTACTC
>CABYJT010000021.1 GCA_902519455.1 uncultured Pelagibacteraceae bacterium | reverse complement strand
AATTTATCCTGATGATGTGCTTGTATCTAAAAATTTAAATGGAGCCTCCAAAAATAAGAAACTAGATCAAATTTTACCTGATGAAATGATTTTAGATATAGGCCCAAAAACAATTAATAATATAAGTAATATAATTAATAATAGTAAAACAATATTGTGGAATGGGCCGGCTGGATATTTTGAAAATCCAAATTTTGCCAATGGAAGTATTAAAATTGCAAAGAAGATAGTTGAAAATAACAAATCTAACAAAGTTTTTTCTGTAGTGGGTGGTGGGGATACTGTTTCCCTGTTAAATAGATTAAAGATTACCCATAATTTTAATTTTGTTTCAACTGCAGGTGGAGCTTTTTTAGAATATCTTGAAGGCAAAAAGCTTCCTGGTATAACCGCTTTAACTTGATATGACAGAACTTAATAAAATTGCTCTTAGAATAATTTCTAATGGCAAAGGTATTCTTGCAGCCGATGAAAGCAATGGTACTATGACAAAAAGACTTGAAGCAGTTGATGTGCCCTCAACACCTGAAAATAGACTTTTGTTCAGAGAGTCAATCATGTCGTCTCAAAGTATGAAAGAATGTATTGGTGGTGTAATTCTTTATGATGAAACAATAAATCAAACTACAAGTTTTGGAAAATCAATCCCTGATTTAATTTCTTCTTCAGGCGCAATACCTGGAATTAAAGTTGACGCAGGTACAAAAGATTTGGCAAACTCTCCTCAGGAAAAAATAACTGAGGGCTTAGATGGACTAAGGGAAAGATTAAAAAAATACTATAGTCTTGGGGCGAGATTTACAAAATGGAGAGGAGTTTATATTGTAAGTGATAAATATCCGAGTAAGTTGGCAATAAATAGTAATGCTCATGCACTTGCTCGCTATTCCGCTTTAGTACAAGAAAGCAAAATGGTTCCAATAGTCGAACCAGAAGTTTTAATGGAAGGAGATCATTCTGCTGATAGTTGCCTGAAAAAAACATCGGAAGTAATTAAAAAATGTTTTGATGAATTAATATTACATAAAGTTGATCTTTCAGGAATTATTTTAAAACCGAATATGATATTAGCTGGTAGTCAGTCAAAAGATAAAATTTCTAATGAGGAGGTTTCTCAAAAAACACTTCAGTGCCTTAAAAACTCAGTGCCAAATGAAGTGCCTGGAATTGCTTTTTTATCTGGAGGACAATCAGAAATTGAGGCTACGGAAAACTTAAATTTAATTAATAAAAATAATAAAACAAATTTTATTATGACATACTCCTATGGAAGAGCTCTGCAGCAAAGTGCCCTTAAAATGTGGTCAAAAAATATTAAAGATATTGAGGCAACTCAAAATACTTTTAATCATAGGGCTAAAATGTGCACGTTAGCAGCTCAAGGGAAATGGTCTCACGAACTTGAAAATAAGTAAAACAAAATTCATTTATCTTATTTCACCAAATAAAATAAATAAAGATTTCTTTAAGAGCCTGAAATTAGTTTTGAATACAAATAAAGTAAGCTTCTTTCAAATGAGGTTAAAAAATTATTCATCGAAGGAAAAAGTTTTGATTGGAAGAAAAATTCAAAAAATATGCAGATCTAATAAAGTTAAATTTATAGTAAATGACGACCCTCGGTTAGCAAAAAAACTTAATGCAGATGGTTGTCATTTAGGACAAAAAGATATGAATATTTACGAAGCTCGTAAAATTATAGGAAATAAGATTATAGGTATTACATGCCATAATTCTGTTAGACTTGCAAAAATAGCAATCAAATCAAATGCGAGCTATTTGGCTTTTGGTGCATTTTATTCATCTAAGACTAAGAAAGTTAAATTCCGCGCCACTACAAAAATTTTAAAGAAAGTTAAAAAATTGACCAAAATTCCTATAGTTACGATAGGTGGTATAAACTCCAGTAATTATAAAAATCTGTTATTGAATAAAGCAAATTTTTTAGCTATCTCAGGCTACATTTGGAATAATAAAAAATACAAACCAGAAAAGGCTATAAAATTATTAAAATGAAAATTAATGCAGGTGAAATTAGAGTAGGAATGCTTTTAGAGTATAAAAATGATTTATGGCAAGTTCTTAAAACACAACATGTTAAACCTGGCAAAGGAGGTGCATTTGCACAGGTTGAAATGAAAAGTGTAAATAAAAACACAAAAATTAATGAAAGATTTAGGTCAAGCGAAAATATTGAAAAAGCTTCTTTGGAGGATATTTCATTTAATTATCTTTATAGTGATGAAAATAATTATTTTTTTATGGATCTTAAAACATTTGAGCAAATAGAAATTAAAAAAGAAAATGTTGGAGAAAAAGGAAAGCTATTATCAGAAAATCTTCAAGTTACTATTAGCTTTCACAATGATAATCCGATATCTGTTGAATTGCCTAACCAAGTGAAGTGCAAAATAAAATCAACAGATGTTTCTCTGAAAGGTCAAACTGTATCCTCGTCTTATAAACCTGCTATTCTCGATAACGGATTAAGTGTTCAAGTGCCTCCATTTATAGAAGATAGCGATGAAATCTTAATAGATACAAGAAATTTGGAATACGTAAAAAAAGTATAAAATGATTTCTATATCTTCAAACCTTAACATAATGATTAAAGCTGCAGAAAAAGCATCTAAGACTGCAATCCGTGATTTTGGGGAAATTGAAAATTTACAAGTTTTAAAAAAAGGTCCACGAGATTTTGTGACAAAAACTGATAAACAAGTTGAAAAAATACTGCTACAAGAACTTGGTAAAGCTAAAAAAAATTTCTCAATTCTTTCTGAGGAAACTGGATCAATCATTAAAGAAGATAAAGAGAATATATGGATTATTGATCCAATTGATGGGACAACAAATTTTCTTCATGGAGTCCCACATTTTGCAATTTGTATTGCTTTACAATCAAAAGGAGAGATATCAAGCGGTTTAATCTTTGATCCAATTAAAGATGAAATGTTTTTTGCTGAAAAGAATAAAGGCGCATATTTAAATAACCAAAGATTAAGAGTTTCTAGTAAAAATTTAATTGATGATTGTTTATTTTCCAGCAATCAAGAGGGAATGAGGATTAGTAATCTTAGTATGAGATGTACTGGATGTGCTGCATTAGATTTGGCATATGTTGCATCAGGAAGATTTGATGGTTTTTTTCATAATAAAATCAACTTGTGGGATGTTGCTGCAGGAGCATTATTAGTTAGAGAAGCGGGCGGGACCGTGAATAATTTAGACAAATTTGACATAAACAATATAAATATTAGAGCCTCAAGCTCTTCTATCAATGATCAGATGTTAAAAAATTTAAAAAACTTCTAATTTAGAATTGTTAAATCATGATAGAAAAATTAAAGAATATGAATTTAATTAAAGCTCGTATGATATTGAATATAATAAATTTATTATATATAAAGATTATTATTAACTGTAAACCAAATGTCCTCAAAAATTGAAAACAAATATAATAATGATGAAATAGATTTACTGGAAGTATCTATAATCATTTGGAAAAATAAATGGAAAGTCTTACTTATTTCTATTTTTGCATTAGTTATAATGTTTATTTATCAATCTAATCAGAAGCCAAATAAATTAGTTTTTGAGGCTACTACAGATATAAAGCCTATCTCAACTTATGACGAAATTGAGTTTGGGGCATATAATAGTTTAATAGAAAATTTTAATAAACCTAACATATCCTACTCTAACATCTTAAAATATGGTTCTACTGAAGATTTATATAATTGGTCAAGACTTGTAATGAATAAAAACAAATTTGTGATAATTGATAGATCATACTTGATGAATTTGTTTATAGAAAAACTTAATGAAAATTTATTTTTTGTAAATACTATAAAAAATTTTGGATTAATTAAAAAAGATGATTATGAGACAATTCAACAATATGACACTGCAGTTCAAAATTTAGCTTCTTCTATAAAATTAGAACTTAATTCTGAAAGTAATCAAATATTACCTCATTGGAGTATTAAATATAATACTAGTGACAAAAAAACTTGGGAAGATTTCTTAATATTTATACAAAAGACTGCAAATGATGAAGTTCAAAGATATCTTATTCAAAATTTTAAACAAATAATTCAAAGCGAAAATAGATTTAAGAAGTACAAAATCGAAGATATCAATATTGAAATTTCAAATTCAAATGAAAAAGAAAGAGTGAAGAGCCTGGAAAGAGAAAAGAAAATGATTGTGGAAGATAAGAGATTTGAAAGACTAAAGGATCTTTTTGCAACTACTCCTATAACAAATTCAGATAAGTTTTATGCCGCAAATATGACAATTTCATCTACAAAATTTGAAAAAATTACTAGAACAACAAATTCAAAAACTTCGATGATGTTTATGGCTGGTTTTTTTGGATTAATTATAGGAATACTTTATGTCTTAATAGCCAATTCATTTAAAACGCGCATGAAAAACAAAGCTAAAACTAAATTAAAATAATAAGAAATATCTTAAAAATTAGTGAATTAATGAGAAAATTGAAAATTTGATGTTTTTAAGGACTAATTCTCTACTTTAATTAAAACTTTTAATTGTTTTAGAAAATTCTTTTGTTATAAACTTCGCAATGAAAAAAAACTTACACCCTAACTATCATTCTATAAAAGTTGAAATGACAGATGGTACTCAATTTGAGACAAGATCAACTTGGGGATCAGATGGTGAGATACTGAAACTAGAAATTGATCCTAAATCCCACTCAGCTTGGACTGGTGGTAAACAAAAAATTCTTGATAAAGGTAGAGTGAGTAAGTTTAATAAAAAATTTCAAAATTTTAAATCAGAAAACAAATAATGATTAATACACCATTAATGCCAATGGCTACTGCCGTATGGCTTGTAGAAAATACATCATTAACTTTCAAACAAATTGCAAATTTTTGCAATTTACATGAAGTAGAAATTCAAGGTATTGCAGATGGTGATGTTGCCAAAGGAATAGTTGGATACAATCCTATTATTGCAGGTCAATTAACTAGAGATGAAATAGAGCTATCTTCAAATGATGAAAATAGACCACTCTCTTTAAGGGAAAATAATATTGAAATTAAGAATGAAGATAAAAGAACAAAAAAATATATTCCATTATCTAAACGTCAAGATAAGCCAGACTCTGCATTATGGCTAATTAAACAACACTCTATTTTAAAAGACTCACAGATTGCAAAGTTAGTCGGAATCACTAAAAATTCTGCAACAGCGATAAGAAATAAAAGTTATTGGAATTTCAATAATCTAAATGCGAAAGATCCAGTTGCAATGGGATTATTTACTCAAAAAGAATTAATAGACGCAATTGACAAGGCCCAAAGAAGAATAAAAAGAGAGAAAAAAGATAGAGAAAAATCTCAATTATCTGAATAAAACAATGAAATATAATAGACAAATAAAATATAAAGTGATACCTAAATGCCTTTTTGGAGGTAGTTATTAAGATAGAAGTTAAAGATAATAATATTGAGCAAGCTTTAAGAGTTTTAAAAAGAAAACTTCAAAGGGATGGTTTTTTTAAAATTATAAAACTGAAAAACACCTATGAAAAACCATCAGAAAAGAAAAAAAGAATTCTTCAAGAAAATATAAAAAGAGTAAAAAAACTAAATAAGCTTAAAAATAGAATTTAATTACCGCGGGGTGGAGCAGCCTGGTAGCTCGCAAGGCTCATAACCTTGAGGTCGGCGGTTCAAATCCGTCCCCCGCAACCAAAAATTATCATTAGAGAGGATTTATTTAGCAATAAAATTGTAAAGTGATTTTAAAGGATGCTGCATGATTGAATGAGGTGAATAACAATTCATCCAACATTTTGGACAATTATTTTTTTTTATTTCATTCTTGATCATATTGGTATTTTCATTTTGAATAATTTGATCTATTTTTTGTTCCCTAATATTTCCAAGACTTTCCATAAACATGCAGGGTTTAACATCTCCATTCGGCATGACATGCAAAGATGTATTAATAACGTCGCATGGAATAATATTTTTTTCTCTTCCTTTTTTTAAGAATAAAATTGCAATTTTTAAATGTATTTTTTCAATTATATGTTCCAGTTTATTTGTAGGATAGTTCTTATAAATAAATTCTATTGCTTTTAAAATTTTATGATCCTCTACATTTTTATCAATACCAAAAATACCATGATTATGAACAAAAGTTACTGCTTTAATAAGATTTTTGTATTTTAAATATTTATTTAAAACAAAATTATTATTTTGGTCACTTATAGTTATTCCAAAGTTACAATTTATTCTATTTTTTTTTAATTTATTATATAAATCAAAGCATTTTTTATAATTCCCTTTAATTCCACGCAGTTCATCATGAATATATTCATCACCATCAAGACTAATTGTTACTAAAACATCTAATCCTTTTTCTTTTGCATACAAAGCATAATCTAACGCTCTGTTGACCGCTAAAGCATTAGTAGTAAAAGCAAGAATTCTAATATTTTTACAATTTATGATTAAACTATCAATCATCTGTTTGTAATATTTCACTAATGTGATTTCGCCTCCACTAAGAGATAGCCAGTATAAACTTGAATTTAATGATTTAAATAAGTTATCTATGTCTGGCAAATCGATTTCATTTTTTGGTTTGATTTTCCATATATCACAAAAATTACAACGAGAATTACATAAGTCTGTTAAATTTAGTAAAAGTTTATATGGCTTCACTTTCAATCGTAATAATTTTCTTACCCAAATTAACGAATTAACGAAAATGATATAAAAAATTGTTTTTATTTTCATTAAGAATTAAATAGTCTGTATTTAAATAAAGACTTTATAACAATAAGACCATCCACGTAAGTAATTTTTTTTCCTTCTTTTTTGGACCTTGAGACATATGATATAGGCACCTCATGTATTTTATAACCTAGCTTAATGACTTTCGTTGAAAATTCTGGACAAAAACTAAATCCATCTTCTGCTAAATTTAATTTAGAAATTATTTTACTAGGAAATACTTTATAGCAAGTATGTGCATCTGTAATAGATTGATTATTTAAAATATTAAATATAAAAGTAAGACCTCTATTTATTATGTACCTAAAATTATGATTAAAACCTTTTGTGACTTTAAAAGTATTTTTACCTAAAAACCTACTTCCATAAACCACTATTCTTTTATCTTCAGTGAATGGTTTTATAAGACTTGGATAATC
>CABYJT010000020.1 GCA_902519455.1 uncultured Pelagibacteraceae bacterium | reverse complement strand
AAAAAATTTAAAAATAGAAGTTTTTTTAAAAAATTCTAATATTATTGTTGATAATGCTTACTTATTTAAGTTTAAAATAATAATAGATTTTATTAAAAATTTCAAAGATGGTATAAGAGACAACTTCCTTATAAAAATTAATGACAAAAAATAATACAAACACTTATCAAGCAGACTCTATTAAAGTTTTAAAAGGTCTTGAGGCAGTAAGAAAAAGACCTGGCATGTATATTGGTGATACAGATGATGGAACAGGTTTGCATCATATGGTCTATGAAGTTGTAGATAATTCTATAGATGAAGCATTAGCAGGTCATTGTAAAAAAATTGAGATAAGTATAAATTCTGATGGGTCAATTACAGTTGAAGATGATGGTAGAGGAATACCAGTTGATTTTCACAAAGAAGAAAAAAAATCAGCAGCTGAAGTTATAATGACACAACTGCATGCAGGTGGTAAATTCGATCACGACTCCTATAAAGTTTCAGGAGGTCTGCATGGTGTTGGAGTTTCAGTAGTCAATGCTCTTTCACAAAAATTAGAATTATATGTTGAAAGAGATGGAAAAAAACATTTTGTAGAGTTTATAAATGGAGAAACTAAAACACCCCTAAAAGTAACAGGCAAGTCAAAAAATACAGGTACAAAAATCAATTTTTTACCTTCAAAAGATATTTTTTCATCTACAAAATTTAGTTTTTTAATTATTCAAAAAAGAATGCGTGAATTAGCTTTTTTAAATAAAGGAATTAAAATCATACTTAATGACCTATCTCAAAAAAAAATAAAGAAAAATGAATTTAAGTTTGAGGGTGGCATAAATGAGTTTGTTGAATTTTTGGATGAAAAAAGGGAAAAATTAAAAAATAAGAATGATAATGATTTGTTTAGAAAACCAATTTACATTGAGGGAATAAAAAGCAATATTGATGTTCAATGTTCACTAAAATGGAATGCAGGATATAATGAGGATGTTTACCCCTATACTAATAATATTTATCAAAAAGATGGAGGAACTCATATTCTAGGATTTAGAAGCGCATTAACAAGAGTTGTAAATAAATATGCATCAGAGCAAAATTTATTAAAAAAAAGTAAAGTTTTACTGTCTGGAGATGATATTAAAGAGGGTTTGACATGTGTTCTTTCTGTAAAAATCCCAGACCCTAAGTTTTCCTCTCAGACAAAAGACAAATTAGTTTCTTCAGAAGTAAGAAATATTGTTGAAGGTGTAGTTAATGAAAAATTATCAATTTGGTTTGACCAAAATCCATCTGTTTCAAAAATAATTTTAACAAAAATAATTCAAGCTGCAGTAGCAAGAGATGTTGCTAAAAGAGCTAGAGAAAACGTAAGAAGAAAAGGGGCTTTAGAGCTCACTGGATTGCCTGGAAAATTGGCAGATTGTCAAAATTCAAAACAAGAAGGAACAGAATTGTTTATTGTTGAGGGAGACTCAGCTGGAGGATCAGCTAAACAGGGAAGAAATAGAGAGTATCAAGCAGTACTTCCATTGAGGGGAAAAATTTTAAATACATATACTGAGATAAATGGGTCCAAAAAAAATGGTAATCAAAGTGACCTAAGAACAAAATCATTATCAAAGATGATTTCTTCCAATGAAATTGTTACATTAATAAATGCTCTTGGATTAGATCCTAAAATGGAAGAAATAGACTTAGAGGATTTAAGATATGGAAAAATTATAATTATGACAGATGCAGATGTTGATGGTTCACATATTAGAGCGCTACTTTTAACTTTTTTTAACAATATCCCTTTTAATAAATTAATAGAAAAAGGTCATGTATATTTAGCCCAACCACCTCTTTTTAAAATCAATAAAGGCTCCAAAGGTATTTACATAAAAGACGAAAAAGATCTTGAAAATTATATAATTAAGAATTCTAAGGATATAAAAAAAGTTAAGAAAAATTCTAAAGAGTTTGAAAAAATTATCCAATTAGAGAAGTCTAAACTAAATATTCAACGATTCAAAGGACTTGGAGAAATGAATCCTGAAGAATTATGGAATACTACTTTAAATCCAGAGACTAGAAATTTACTTCAAGTTCAATATTCAAAAAATCTTCAAAAAGATCAAAACCTTATACAAACATTAATGGGTAACGATGTTGCATCTAGAAAAGACTTTATTGTAGATAATGCTATAAATGTTGTTAATTTAGATATTTAATTAATGGAGTTAAGTAGCAATTCCAAATCATCGTACTTAAATAAAATTACATACGTTAATTTAAGATGGATTGGAGTTATAGGTCAATTTATAACTATAAATGTTGTTGCATTCTTATTTAAATTTGAATTTAATTTTTTACTATCAAATATTGTAGTTTTAATTGGTGCTTTAAGTAATATTTTTCTATTTTATTTTTTTAAAAAAAATCAGTTACAAGAAAAAATATCTTTAACCTTCCTTACTCTTGATATTATACAATTAAGTATTTTGCTTTATTTAACAGGTGGTACTATAAATCCATTCTCAATATTCTTAATAATACCAAGTATATTTGCTTCAAATAGCTTAAGCATTAGAACAAATATCTTATTAATAATTTTGACAATTTCCTCAATAATTTTACTTACTTTCTATCATGAAGAATTACCCTCACCACTAAATGAATATATATTTAGTAATTACTATTATTATTCAGTCCCTTTAGCTTTAATTATTGCACTTATTTTCCTCAGTTTTTTTGCTTTAACATTTGGAAATGAGTCAAAAGTTAGAAAAGATGCATTAGATAAAATTCAGGAAGTTATATCTAAAGAGAATGAATTAGTTTCATTAGGTGGACAAGCAGCAGCTGCTGCTCACTCTCTAGGTACTCCGCTTTCCACAATAAAAATTATTTCTCAAGATTTGTATAATAATTTTAAAGATAATAACGATCTAAAAAAAGATATTGAGTTACTTGTGAGCCAAGTTGATAGATGTAATGAAATATTAAAAAGATTATCTTTAAATCCTGTAGTCGAAGATGATTTCATAGACAAGGATATTACATTACATAATTATGTTAAAGAAATTATAAATTCTTTCAACGAAATATCTAATAAAAATTTTATTATCAACACAGAACAAAATTATAACTCTTTTGAAATTTCAAAATCTATTGAAGTAGTTTATGGATTAAGAAATTTTATTGGGAATGCAAATAAATTTGCAAAAAAAAATATTTATATTTCAATAACAAGTGATAGTGAAAACTCATCAATATCTATAGAAGATGATGGAATGGGATTTCCCAAAGATATATTAACTAAGGTTGGTGATCCATATATAAAATCTTTACAATCTAAAAATAAATCTAGAGCAGGGTTAGGTTTAGGAATTTTCATAGGCAAAACTCTACTTGAAAAAAATAAAGCTAAACTTTTAATTAGAAACTCAGAGACTAGAGGTGGAGCTGAAATAACAATAGAATGGTCTAATAAAGATTTAATTGGTGTTTAGTGGAGTTTTTTATTTTCAAATAGCCCACTTAACTGATCTATCATTACATCCCCTAGTTCTTGTACATCCGAAATTTTGATAGCTTTTTTATAATACCTAGATACATCATGTCCTATTCCTATAGCTAATATTTCTACCTCACTTTTATTCTCAATAAACTTAACAATTTTTTTTAAATTTTTTTCTAAAAAATCTCCTGAATTAACTGATAATGTTGAGTCATCAACTGGTGCTCCATCTGAAATAACCATAAGGATTTTTCTTTCCTCTTTTCTTTTTCTTAATCTATTAAACGCCCACGTTATCGCTTCGCCATCTATATTTTCTTTTAATAAACCCTCTTTTAGCATTAATCCCAAATTTTTTTTTGATTGTCTCCAATGAGAATCTGCACTTTTATAAATTATGTGTCTTAAATCATTAAGTCTTCCAGGATTTTTCATTTTTCCCAATCTATTCCACTCCTGACGACTTTTACCACCTTTCCAATTTCTTGTCGTAAAACCAAGTATTTCAACTTTAACCGAGCATCTTTCTAGGGTTCTGGATAAAATATCAGCACATATTGCGGCTATTGTTATTGGTCTACCTCTCATTGAACCAGAATTGTCAATTAAAAGTGTTACAATTGTATCTTTAAAGTCTAAATCTTTTTCTTTTTTAAATGATAAGGAATTATGTGGATCAATGATAATCCTAGGTAATTTTGAACTATCTAACAATCCCTCTTCTAAATCAAATTCCCATGATCGATTTTGTTTTGCCATTAATTGTCTTTGTAATTTATTTGCTAACTTAGTAATTAAATCTTGAAAACTTGTAAGCTGTTGGTCTAAATTTTTTCTCAGTTTTTGAATTTCCTCAGCTGTATCTAGACTTTCTGCTTTAGAAACTTCGTCAAATTCAGTAGTATATATTTTATATTCTTTATCGCTTACACTTAAATTTTTTTTTTGTATAATATTTTCTGATTCTGCATCCTCGTTATTTTCACTACCAAGCTGATCTTCAAGTCTAAATTCATTTACGTCATCCTCGCTATCCATTCCTTGGCTTATATTTTCATCTTCGCTTGTTTTGCTAGATTCATTATTATCTTTATCTTCATTATTATTAGAATTATTTTGATCTTGCGTATCATCATTTTCTTCATTTTCTTTTTCAGTTGTGTCATCATTTTCGAATATATCCATACTTTCTAAAATTTCAGAAAATTTAGCATTATACACTTCCTGATTTTCTAGATTTTGGTTTAAAAATTCAAAGTGTTTGTCTATTGAATTATTAAAATCTTTCTCCCAAAATTTAAGAATTTCTTTATTTTCTGGGTATAATTCGACATTAAAAAATTTGTTTGTCATATAAATTTCAAAAGCATCAACAATATTTGTATCTTCTTTTTTTGTTATTTTCTCTTGTTTAAGATGTCGAAGTCTATTTTTATAATTTTCTTTAAAATTTTTGGAAATTCCTTTTAGCATCTCTGAACCAAGTAGTTCATATCTCACTTTTTCTGCAAGCTGGTAGAGCGTTCTGCAAGAGGGATTTTGTGGATTATTTTTATTCAATAATTTTCTGTTTGAAAATCTTCTTTTTAAAGCCTCTGAGTCTGTTTCAGCCCTTAGTTTTTTAAATTGATTTTTATCATTAATATTGTCAATTTCCCCAATATCATAAATTTTTTCGTCATTTTTTTTATTTTTGACAACCTTATAGTCATCTGAAATTACTTTGTAAGTTGATTGAAGGGCTTGTTTGAATTTTTCTTTAAAACTATCTTCTTTCTTCATCAAATTTGAATATTGATCATTGACTCCGGCAGTTCATCCCCAAAACATCTTTGATAATATTCAGCAATAGTATTTTTTTCAGCATCATCACATTTGTTTAAAAATGTTACTCTAAATGCATATCCGATATCCTTAAAAATTTCAGAATTTTCTGCCCAATGTAAAACTGTTCTAGGACTCATTACTGTTGATATATCACCTGCCATAAAACCTTTTCTTGTAAGTGATGCAACTTTTATCATGTTTGAAACTTGTTCTTTACCTTTAGGATTATTTAAATTTTTGTTCTTACCTAATATAATTTCCATTTCTTTGTCTAAACTAAGATAGTTTAATGTAGATACAATATTCCATCTATCCATTTGTCCCTGATTAATTTGTTGTGTCCCATGATATAATCCGGTTGTATCACCTAGACCCACAGTATTTGTTGTTGCAAAAAGCCTGAAAAATTTATTTTGTTTAATTACTTTATTTTTATCTAATAGAGTAAAGCTACCTTCTGACTCAAGTACTCTCTGAATAACGAACATTACATCTGGTCTTCCAGCGTCATATTCGTCAAAAACTAAGGCCACAGGATTTTGAATTGACCAAGGTAATATTCCTTCTTTAAATTCAGTTACTTGTTTACCATCTTTGATTACAATTGAATCTTTACCTATTAAGTCAATCCTACTTACATGACTATCGAGATTAATTCTTATGCAAGGCCAGTTTAGTCTAGCAGCAATTTGTTCGATGTGAGTTGATTTTCCAGTTCCATGGTATCCTTGAATTAAAACTCTTTTGTTAAAAGAAAATCCTGACAAAATAGCTAATGTTGTATCTTTATCGAACTTATAAGTTTTGTCGATTTCTGGGACATACTCACTTGATTTTGAAAATGCATCAACTTCCATGTCACTTTCGATACCAAAAGTTTGCTTAATAGATAACTTAATGTCAGGGGTATGGTTAATATTTGGTGTCAATTTTGTCCTTATATGTATTTTTTAATTGAGTGTAAGCCAAAGTTATTACTTTAAGCTTGTCTTCAAATTTTTTATTTCCAGAATTCATATCAGGGTGAAATTTTTTGACAAGCTTTTTAAATTTTTCTTGAACTTTTTCCCATTTTAATCCAACACTAATCCCTAATATATTAAAGGCTTTTAAATCGTTGTTATTAAATTTAAATTTATTCATATTATTAAAGTCATTATTAAATTTAAATTTATCCATCTCATCTTTTAAAGCATTACTCCAAAGAACTTTGAAGAAATTATCAGATGAACTAAAACTTTGTGTTGGTTTGTGCCAAGTCATATCAGACCTTAAAAAATCAATTATTTGTTGATCACTCATACCTGTAAAATAATTCCAACTTTTATTAAATTCTTTAACATGGTTTAAACATAGTAATCTATAATCTTTGCTATTATCTCTTTCTTTAGGTGCTTTAAAAAGACCTTCCTCCAAGCAATTATTCCAATCGCAAATATTTTTCATGATGTATAATACTTTATAAAATGAACATTAATCAACTAATTGAAACTATAGAAAAAAAAATTTTGTCGCAGGATTGTATTTCAAAAGTTTATATAGAGGATAAGTCATTCTTACACAAAAATCACAAATCTAACAAAGACGGAAAATTTCATATTGTTCTCTCAATTGAGTCTGATGAGTTAAAAAATAAAAGCAAGTTATATTCAACAAGGTTTATTTACAAAATTTTAGATGATGAATTAAAAAAATATATTCATTCGTTGCAAATCAAATTAATTTAAACGACTAGATAAGTATTTTTTTAAATTTTTAGGGTTAATCTGAGAGTCAATTATTATTTTTCCAAAATCTTTCATTAAAATTACGTTAATATTATTTGAATTATTTTTCTTATCACTTCTCATATAATTCATAATTTTAGATACATGTCTTTTTTTAAATAATTTTTCAATTTTTGGTTTCATACCTATTCTATTAATATGATTTAAGATAATATTAAATTTTTGTTTTGTTAAAATTTTTCTTTTAAAACTGAATTCAACTGCATTTTTAATGCCTAAAATTACAGCTTCTCCATGATTTAATTTTTTAGAAAAACCTAAAGTAGATTCATAAGCATGAGCAAAGGTATGACCTAAATTTAATACTTTTCTGTAGTTCTTCTCTTTCTCATCTTTTTCTACAACTCTTTTTTTTAAATTACAGCTTTTAATTATGGATCTTTCAATGAAAGGTGATTTTAAATTTAAAATTTTTTTTAAATTTTTGTCTAAATAGAGAAAATTATTAAAATTATCTATAATACTACTTTTTAATATTTCAGCATATCCACAAATAATTTCTCTTTCTGGTAAAGAAGCTAAAATATTCATGTCAGAAACAACTAAATCAGGTTGATAAAAACTTCCAATTAAATTTTTTCCAAATTTATTATTTACACCTGTTTTGCCTCCTATGGATGAATCCACTTGAGCCAGTAAAGTTGTGGGAATATTTACAAATTTCATGCCTCTTTTGAATGTGCTAGATGCAAATCCAACTATATCCCCAATAATTCCTCCACCAAAAGAAATAACGCAATCTTCTCTATTAAACCTATTTTCAAATAAAACTTTATGAATTTTTTCAATTGTTCGATAATTCTTATTTTTTTCTGATGCTGTAATCTCTATTTTAACAAGTTTATTTGTTTTTAATTTTTTGTATAATAGTCTTTTAAACTTGTGAGGAATATTTTTATCTGTAACGATTAAGCATTTATCAAATTTTAGACGGTTAGCTTTTAAAATTTTATCAATTTTAACAATTA
>CABYJT010000019.1 GCA_902519455.1 uncultured Pelagibacteraceae bacterium | reverse complement strand
TTTTTTGATCAATCTTCATCAATATCTAAATTCAACGAAATTGAAATAAATAAGATTGCTTTTCCACTTATATTTTTGTCGTTTGTAAGCAGAACCTCTGAAATTATTGGTAAGAGAATATTCTTAAAGATGGATGATAAAGAATTTTTATTTAATTTTAACGAGTCTATTTACTCCAACTATTTGACAGGTGATGTACTAGAAAAATCAGACAAAATTAACTTAAAATTTTTAGATAATAAGAACAGTTTTAATGAAGATGAATGGTCTGAAATTTATAATTTATCGCTAAAAACTTACGTCGATGAAAGTGATAAATCGAGGGAACGAACAGCAGGAGCTGGATTAACAGATAATGACTAAAGAATATGATGCAGAATTAAATAAGAATTTAGAAGCAGATTTAAATGATATTTGTGAAGAGTGTAAAAAAGAAGATGAAAGTGTAACTCAAAATTTATTCCTTACTGGTTTTAAAATATGCAAATCTTGCAGAACATCTAAAACTGTTTTTCCTTTTTAGCTAATATTACTAATTGGAATTGAATTCATTCTATTAATTATGAATGTAATAGATAGAAAAGCTATTATTAGAAAAGATAAAAATACTATTCCAAATGATTTCAAGTTAGATTTTAAATTCAAAATTTGTTTGGTTGATATTATGAGAGATGCAAAAATCCAAAATTGAGTAAGGAAAATAATTGGCAGAACTAAGTCAGGTGTTACTGCGAAAAACCTAATTAAACCTGGCGCATGAGCATAACCCACAGCTATTAAAATCTTTTTAAAAGGAACCTTACTCCCTTTATCTGGAAAAATTTTTACTCCAATTACAAAAATAAAAATAGCCCAAACAAACCATGTTAAAAGAGCTGTCAACCCCGAGATGCCAATTGATGTTCTCACAATTGAATTTGCCGCTACTGCTCCAGCAACACCATCAAGTATCATTACAAGACCAGCAAAATAGATTGCAGCCTCACCAAAGTATTTATTATCTCTGTATAAGCTTTTATCTAATTTTAAAGATTTAAAAAAAATTTCTAAAAATTGTGCGAACATTTTAATTAGGGAGGAGCTAAACTCCTCCCTTAAAGTTATTTAACCTTTTACAACTTCTCTTGTATTTGCGTTGTAAGATTCTTTAAATGGTATATCTACTATTACTGCATCAACAGGTTTGCCTGGAGTTTCAGAATATTTCTCCGGCAAATGTACCTTGAACTTAGATCCTACTTTTCCTTTTGGAAATCCATTTGCGTTCAATGTTCCATCAAATGGCACATAACCCATAGCAATGTTCTGTTTCTTTTCAGGATGATACCAAGGAGAAGTAACAAAACCTATAGGTTCTCCACCACCCTCATCTGAAATTAGCCAAAAGTCAGGAGCGTATTCTTCAATTGGTTTTCCACCTAATTCAAGACCAACTAATTGAAGTTTATATGGTTTATGTCCTGCTTTTAAATCAGCTTTCATTTTTTCAAGAGCTTTCTTACCAACGTAATCTGCTTTCTTGTTCCATTCTCCTTTTCCAGATAATGATACTTGATAACCTAAATTACATTGAAAAGGATTATGTTGATTGTCCATGTCTTGACCCCAAGAAAGAATTCCAGCTTGAATTCTTCTATGGTGCGCAGGCGCAATAACCATTAGGCTATGTTTTTTTCCTGCTTCAAGAACTGCATTCCACATATCTTCTGCGTATAAAGTACATTCTCTTAAATAAATTTCGTAACCAGCTTCACCTGAAAATCCTGATTGAGATATCACACAACTTCTTCCACCGATTTTAGCCTCTGCTAAACCGTAGAATGGCATATTGTCAAAATCAACTTGATCTCCACATAAATCTTTCATTAATGCTTTAGATTTTGGCCCCTGTATCTGAACTGGGCTTACATCTATCTCATCAATTTCTACGTTAAATCTCTCATCAGCATTTACGCCTTGTAAATAAAGACCTATATCACTATCAGATAAACTAAACCAAAATTCATCTTTAGATATTCTTAAAAGGATCGGATCATTTAATACTCCACCATACGCGTTGCAAAGAATTACATATCTTGCTCTCATGGGAGAAATTTTTGTAGCATCTCTCGTTATCACATAGTCAACAAATTTTTCTGCATCTGGACCCTTCACTCTAATTTGTCTTTCTACAGCAACGTTCCACATTGTTACATGATTTACTATTGCATCATATTCTACCATTGCACCACCATCTTCAGGTTTTACATATCCCCTTGGATGGTAAATACGATTATATACAGTTGCTCTCCAACAACCTGCTTTCATTGATAAATGCCAGTAGGGTGATTTTCTTACACGAGTTGAAATTAACATTTCAACTTTTGTTGGCCCGCTTTGTCTTAAATTATAAGGCACTTTTCTATCAGATTGATCTACTGATGTTACGTGTCTTAACTTACTATAGTCAAATTCATTAGACATAGTTATTCTCCTTCAACCACTTGTTAGTTTCCTTCAAGCCGCCGAATGTATAAATGTGAAAATAATCAGTATGCGATTTAACTTTCCCAATTAGATCATTAGGGTCTTTAGGTTTCAATAAATCTAATGCCTTACTAAAATTAGATTTAAGAAAATTAATGGAATTTTTTGCTCCAACAATATTTGCAAACTTAATTAAGCTTGAAATTTTCATGGGCCCAGTTATTCCAACATGAACTGGTATCGTTTGTTTAGAAATGAAATCAACGATAGGCTGAGAATCTAATAACCATTGGGTTACTATATAATCAGCATAAGGTTTTTTATCTATCATTGCTTTTTCTAATTCTGAATCGGATATATCAGGACTACCCTCTGGATGTCCAGCAATTCCAATCTTAATTCCATCAAATAATCCTGTCTCTAATATTTGATACGAGCTGTCAAATTTTCCAACTGGGTCTCTACTTCCACCTATAGCCAATATCTGTTTTACACCTAAATCTTTACATCTCGAAATGTAGTCTTTAAGCTCTTCTTCATTATTTATTGATCTAGCTGGGAAGTGAGGCACTGGATTAAATCCTTTCTTAACCAAATCACCAGACTTATCTGCAGTCTCCTTATAATCTCCTCCAGGTAGCATAGTCACATAAACATCTTTAACTTCAGGTAAAGTATCAAGATCTGTGTGAGGTCCAATTTCTAATGAAAAATTCATTTTTTGAATAATTATTTATTTTAAAATGTCTGTCTAGAAAAATCGTAAGCTAAAATGTCAGAGCTATTTTTTCTGACCTCTGTGCTTTTGTATTCTCTCACCATACTTCTGAGTAACCCTATCAAAGATAATTGCTAAAGCTACTATAGCCAGTCCATTCATCATTCCAAGCGCCAAATACTGATTTGAAATAGCTTGTAAAATAGGTACTCCAAGACCTTTTACCCCAATCATCGATGCTATTACCACCATTGCCAAAGCCATCATAATTGTTTGGTTTATTCCAGCAAATATTGTGGGTAAGGATAAAGGAATTTGTACAGATTTTAGTTTTTGCATTGGGGTTGCGCCAAATGCTTCACTTGCTTCAAGTGTTTCTTTATCTACTTCTCTAATACCAAGATTTGTTAGCCTGACTACTGGAGGTAAAGCATATATGCATACTGCTAGAAGACCAGGGACTTTTCCAATACCCAAAAGCATAATTATTGGAATTAGATATACAAAACTTGGAATTGTTTGCATCATGTCCAATACTGGTAGAATAGTTTTTTCTGCTCTACTCGATTTTGACATTAATACTCCAATTGGTATTCCAACAACAATACAGACAAGTGTAGAAACAGAAATTATAGCAACAGTTGCCATACAATTTTTCCACATCCCGAAATAACCTATAATTAGAAAACAAATTACAGTTCCTATCACTAGCTTAATACTTCTTGAACCAATCCAAGCCAACAGAGCAAATGCTCCTATGACTAAAGGCCAAGGACTATTTACTAATAACTTTTCTAGCCAAATTAAAAAATATAGTAGTGGATCAAAAAAACTTTCTATTCCATCTCCATAAGCTCTTGAAAACTCTTTAAAACTTAAATCAATACCCTTTTTCAGCTCCCTAAGAGCTGTTCTATCCATTACAGGTATCGAATTTAAGAAATCCATTTTTTTAACTGAACCCGTTATAAACGGGTTCAGTAATCTTTACACTAATTATAGTGCTTTTTTGATTTTTTCAGCAGCTGAACTTGTTACCCATTTAGTCCAAACGTCTTCTTGTGTTTTTAAGAATTCAATAGCTGCATCTGCACCTTCAGCCTGGTTTTCACCCATCCAAACTAACATTCCATTCATAACTGGACCAGGGTACGTTCTTTTCTTAAGATAATCCATACCTTCTTTTCCAGCAGTTTTTTTGTAATTATCAGTTGCAACACTATAAACTTCAGATTTAACCCATGAAGATTTTAAAGGATTAGCACACTCTTGCTCTGGTTTTGATAAACAATTATCCCAGTTATCTTTACCAGCGTACTCACCCATATCTACAGCTATCATTCCATATTTTCCAATTATAGCAGTTGGTGACCAGTAGTAACCAAACCAGTTTTCACCTCTTTCTGCAGCTTTAGCAATTGAACCATCAAGACCTGCAGCTGATCCAGTTTCTACTATAGCCCAACCTTTTGCTTCCATTCCCCATGCTCTAAAATGGTTTCTGTTACTTAATTCACAGTTCCATCCTGGAGGACATATATGAAAACCACCTTTTGATGGATCTTCTGGGTGTGGAAATAAATCAGGTCTCTCTAATATTGCATCTGCAGTTGTAAGTTCTGGATGCTTTTCTAAAGTTGCTGGCAATACCCACCAACCTTCACCTAAACCTGTAATTGGTGCTTTATTAATTGAATGAAGTCTTCCTTCAGCTACAGCAGCTTCTAATTCAACTTTTGCAGCATTTGCCCAAAATTCTGGAGCAATATCTGGTTCACCTTTTTCTTGCATAGATGCAAAAGTTGGCTGAGTTGCCCCTGGCACCAATTCCACATTACATCCATAACCTTCTTCTAATATGATTTTGTCAACTTCAGCCATTAAGTTAGCAGAAGCCCAGTTCATATTGGCAATACTAATGTCTCCACATTTTGCATTAGCAACATTACCGTACGATGTAATGCCTAAAACAAATAATGCAGAAAGTAATATTCTTTTTAATTTCATTATTATCTCCTAATTAATTAATTATATTTCATCAGAACATATAGATAGATAAATTGCAAACTAGTTTCAACTTGAAGTTGTGTGTAAATTGTCTTTGTGCTCTGTATATTTATAAATAAATTGTTAAAAAAATATTAAATTCTATGGCTCAAAAAGACGTTGGCAACAAAGTACCCATTTATAAACTTAAAGAGACAAAAGAGGTTATGGATTTCTATGATGAGTGGGGACTAAACAATAAATATGATAAAGACATGGTTGATTGGAATTATACAGGTCCAAAAGAAACTTCAGAGGTATTTGCAAAATACCAAAAAGAAAAAAATATAAAAATTTACGATGCTGGATGCGGCACAGGCTTAGTTGGTTTAGAGTTAAAAAAATATGGTTTTTCTGACTTTTATGGTGCTGATTTATCACAAAAACTTTTAGATTTAGTTCCAAACAATCTTTATAAGAAATTAGAAAAAGTAGATTTAAATAAACCAATCAATGAAAAAGACAATGAATATGATGCATTAATGTGCGTTGGAACATTTACTTTTGGCCATGTAAAACCACCAGCACTTGATGAATTTATAAGGATCACGAAAAATAAAGGTCTTATTTGCTTCACAATTAATGAAGGCATTCATGAAGAGTATGGCTTTGATAAAAAAATTCAAACATTAAAGGAAGATAGAAAGTGGAAAGAGTTAGAATTTTTCAAGTCAGATTATATAGCAAGCAAAGATGTCAATGCATGGCTGGGTCTATATGAAGTGACTAAATAATGTCAGAAATTTACAAGATAATAGACAAGAAGAAATTAGAAGCTGTTAAAAAACCAATTAGCAAAGCTCATGGTCTGCCAAATGAATGTTACACAAATAAAGAATACACTTTAATAGAAAGAAAAAAACTTTTTGAGGATAAATGGACAGTTATTGGTACAGCTAGCTCTCTACCAAAAACAGGAGATGTAAAGCCATTTGACCTTTTAGGTCTACCATTGCTTATAGTTAGAAATAAAAAAAATAAAATTAAAGTTTTTCATAATGTATGTAGTCATAGAGGTGTAAAGCTTGTAGATAAACCTGGCAACATCAGAAATGTAATCAGATGTCCTTACCATTCCTGGTCTTATACAGCGGATGGAGAATTGGTAGCAACCCCTCATATTGGTGGCATGAATAAACATCAAAGTTCAAAGTTCGATAAATCTAAAAACAATCTTAAAGAAATAAAATCTTATGTGTGGCTTGATTTAATAATTATAAATATTAGCAACAATCAAACTCCATTTGAAAAATATATCAAACCCTTAGATGATAGATGGTCTAAATTTTGGATAAGTAAAGATAGAGAGTTAATAAGTCATGCTAATGATTTTGGATACTTTGAATTAAAAGCTAAATGCAATTGGAAATTTGCAATTGAGAATTACTGTGAGAGTTATCATTTGCCCTGGGTACATCCTGGGCTAAATGAATATTCCAAAATAGATGATCATTATCATATTCAAGGTTTACCCAATCGATTTGCTGGACAAGGAACAACAAATTACAATCCTAAATTTAAAGGAAAGGAAAAATTTCCAACCTTTCCTAATTGGCCAGAAAATAAGGAGAATATTGCAGAGTATGTTGCTCTCTTTCCTAATGTTATGTTAGGCATTCATAAAGATCATTATTATGCATATTGGCTAGAGCCAATAGATCATGAAAATACTTTAGAACATATGGAGATATATTATGTTGGTAAAAAAGCTGCTAAATCTGAAAAATTTAAATCATTGAGAAAACAAAACCATAAATTGTGGGAAGGTATTCAGAAAGAAGATGTAGATATCATTCAACGGATGCAAATAGGCCGCAATTCCATTGCATATAATGGTGGAAATTTTTCTCCCGATATGGATAATCCCACTCATCAATTTCACAAGTGGGTATCGACTAACCTTGTGTAGGAAGTGAAAATTTATGTATAGACCATTACCAGATGAACTTACAATTAAGCATTCTCCTATTGAAGGACTTGGTTTATTTGCAACAAAGGAAATAAAAGCAAATACATTTATTGGCATTACTCATATTAGAGATGAACAATTCGAAAATAAATATATTAGAACTCCATTAGGTGGTTTTTATAATCACTCAGATAATCCAACAATTCAAAGATTAGTCTCAAATGTTTTACCGACTTTAAAATTTGGTGATCCAATTGATCCAACTGTTAAAGCAAAAAAATTTAATGATAACGATGATAATTTAGAAAATATGTATTACAATTTATTAGAAAAACCTGATGCTAAATACTTTTTTATGGTATCAATAAAAGATCTAAAACCAGGTGATGAACTTTGTGCAAATTATAATCTTTATACCTATCCAAAGACTGGTGTAGGTATTCAAATGCTATAATTTTCTAAATGAAAATAATTTTGATAATGGGTCTGCCAGGAGCAGGCAAAACGACATTAGCTGAACAATTGGCTCCAAAGCTTAATGCAAAAAGATTAAATGCCGACGAAGTTAGAAAAGCTGCAGATGATTGGGATTTCTCAGAAGAAGGAAGAAAAAGACAAGCAAAAAGAATGGCAGACTTTGCATTGAAATTAAAAAGTGAAGGTAATTTTGTTGTTGCTGATTTCATTTGTCCGACACCAGAAGCCAGGAGTTTATTTCCTGCAGATTATATAATTTGGGTAGATACAATTAAAGAAGGAAGATTTGAGGATACAAATCAGATGTTTATTAAGCCTGAAAAATATGATTTTCATGTGACGTCTCAAGATGCTAGTGTTTGGGCTGAAAAAATTATAAAGGAGATAGTCCAATGAGTTATGAATGGGATAATAAAAAACCAACTGCACAGATGCTTGGAAGATGGCAACCTTTCCATCAGGGTCACTATACTTTATTTAAAGAGATTATAAAAAAAACCGGTCAAGTTTGTATTCAAATTAGAGACGTGCAAGGTGTTGATGATAACCCTTTTGATTTTGAAACAGTAAAAAAAAATATAGAAGATAAATTAAATCCAGAATTTGAAGGTAGATTCAAAATAATGATGGTCCCAAATATAACAAACATATGCTATGGAAGAGGTGTAGGATATAAAATTGAAGAAATTGTCTTATCTGAGGAAATACAAAAAATTTCTGCTACCAAAATTAGAGCTAAAATGAGAGAAGACGGTAAGCTAAAATAGGAAAAATAAGTTCATTATGAATGTTAAGATCAAAAAATTCGGCAATGGTATAACCAATGTAATAATTAACGATCCAAAAACGTATAATTCATTATCATTTAAAACGTTAAGAGATCTTTTAAAAATATTTATTAAACTTGATAAAGACAATAGCACGAGAGTAATAATTTTAGAAGGATCAGGTAAAGGTTTCAGTGCAGGTCATAATTTAAAAGAAGTTGGTGGAATAAAAAACAGGTCAAATCACCTTAAATTATTTAATCTTTGTTCAAAATTAATGATAAAAATTGTTGAAGGAAAGAAACCAGTTATTGCAAAAGTGCATGGTGCAGCTTACGCGGCTGGATGTCAGTTAGCTGCAAGTTGTGACCTTGCATACAGCACAACAACAGCTACATTTGCAACACCCGGTGTGAATATTGGATTGTTTT
>CABYJT010000018.1 GCA_902519455.1 uncultured Pelagibacteraceae bacterium | reverse complement strand
GAGACAGGCAGGAAGGTATTTACCAGAGTTTAGAGAAATTAGAAAAGAAAATTTAGATTTTATAAAACTTTGTTTAAATAGTGATTTAGCATCTGAAATTACTCTTCAACCTATTAAAAGATTTGGATTTGATGGAGCTGTAATATTTTCAGATATTTTAATGTTGCCTTATGGGCTTGGCCAAAAAGTAGAGTTTAAAAAAAACTTTGGACCTAAATTAGGAGATATAGATTTAGAAATAATAAAAAATATTGATGAAATAAATTTTACTGAAAAAATTTACAAAGTTTACAAAGCAATCACAAAAACATCAAAAGACCCTCTAATGGTAAACAGGGATATGATTGGATTTGTTGGGGCACCTTGGACGATTTTAGTATACATGATTAATAAATCTTCACCTAAAAAAGGTTTATCAAGCGACTTTTTTAAAGATGATTTTTTAATTAATAGACTTTTACAAATAATAGAGAAATTTTTAAAACTCCACATAAAAAATCAAGTTGAAGCTGGTGCTAAAATTATTCAAATTTTTGACAGTTGGGCTGGATTATTAAATGATAAAATTCCAGAGTATATATATATACCTACATTGAATATTGTGGAATATGTAAAAGAATTAGGAGTTCCTGTTATTTGTTTTCCTAGAGGCATAAAAGATTATAAAAATTTTTGTGATATTGTTAAACCTGATGCTGTAAATATTGATTATGACGTAGACCCAAAGAAGATAGTGAGCGAGATAAAAATACCGATACAGGGTGGTCTTGACCCAAAAATTTTATTAACAGATCCAAAAACTCTTAAAACAGAAGTTGAAAAATATCTTAGTATTTTTAAAGACCACCCTTATATTTTTAATTTAGGTCATGGAATACTTCCTGATACCAAAATTGAAATGGTTGAAGAATTAATCAAAATTGTAAGAAACTATAAATGACATCAGATCACCCAAAAATTAACTATGGTAAGACAGGCATTTTAATTGTAAATCTTGGTACTCCTGACTCAACAAATTGGCTAGATATTAGAAAATATTTAAAGGAATTTTTGTCAGACAGACGAGTAATAGAAGTAAATCCTTTAATCTGGCAGATAATACTTAACTTATTTATACTTACTTTTAGACCTTCCAAAACAGCGAAGGCTTACAAGGAGATATGGATGGAAGATAAAAATATGTCTCCTTTAAGATATTTTACAGAAAGCCAATCAGAAAAATTATCTAAACAATTAGGCAACGAAAATTTAATTGTAGATTTTGCTATGAGGTATGGAAATCCAAGTATTTATAGCAAAATTTATGGTCTTCAAAAAAAAGGCTGTGAAAATTTAATTATACTTCCCTTGTATCCGCAATATGCAGCAGCAACTACAGCAACAGTTTGTGATGAGGTTTATAGAACTTTGATGAAAATGAGATGGCAACCAAGTCTTAAGATAATTCCTCATTATGAGTCTGAACCTCTTTATATTGAAGCAATCAAAAATAGTATTGTAAGAAAAATTAGTGAAATTAATTGGCAGCCTGATTTAATAATTGCATCTTATCACGGGATTCCTAAGAAATATTTTGATAAAGGAGATCCCTATCATTGCTATTGTCATAAAACTACTAGACTGATTTCTGAAAAATATTCAGACATTAAAATTATGACAACATTTCAATCAAGATTTGGTCCTCAAGAATGGTTACAGCCTTATACTGACAAAACCTTCGAAACCCTTCCTAAAGAAGGTAAAAAAAATATTTTAGTTATTTGCCCTGGATTTTCATCAGATTGTGTAGAAACTTTAGAGGAAATATCAATTCAAGGAAAAGAAAGTTTTATTAAATCAGGTGGAAAAAATTTTGAGATGATTCCATGTTTAAATGATAATGAGGATCATATTAATTTATTTAAATATCTTATTTCAAAAAATTTATAATTAATGACCGGCTACCTTTTATTTAAATCACTCCATCTAATCGCAGTAATTTCTTGGATGGCAGGACTTTTATATTTGCCAAGAATATTTGTTTATCATGTGGAAAATTTTGAAAAAGAGCAAACTACTGAGATTTTTGAAACTATGGAGAGAAAACTTTATAATTACATAATGCGACCTGCCATGATCTTATCCTGGCTTTTTGGTATTATATTAATTTGGATAAATGGGATTGAAACTTTTGCTTCTCTATGGCTACAGCTTAAAATCGTCTTAGTAGTAATTTTGACGATTTACCATGAATATCTTGGAAAATGTATCCGGCTGCTTAAGTCAAAAGAAAATACTAAATCTTCCAAATTTTATAGAATAATTAATGAAATTCCTACTGTATTACTTATTTTTATTGTATTTGTTGTAGTTTTTAAACCTATCTAGGGTTGAAATTCTTATTTCAATATATATATTGAATTAATCTTAAACAAAATCCCCATAAATGAACATTCAAGAATTAAAAGAAAAAAGCTCTGAAAAATTAATCACTGAAGCCGAAAAGCTTGGAATAGAAAATGCCAGTACTTTACGTAGGCAGGAAATCTACTTTGCAATTTTAAAAAAACTTGCAGAAAAAGGGGAAGAGATAACTGGTGGAGGAGTGCTACAACTTCTTCAAGATGGTTTTGGTTTTCTTAGGGCTATGGAGTCTAATTATTTACCAGGGGCAGATGATATATATGTAAGTCCAAGTCAAATAAGGAGATTTGGTTTAAGAACTGGTGACTCAGTCGAAGGGCCTATAAGATCGCCAAAAGATGGAGAAAGATACTTTGCGCTTCTTCAAGTAAGTAAAATAAATTTTGAAGAGCCAGATAAGTTTAAACACAAAATTGCTTTTGACAACTTAACGCCTCTTTACCCAAACAAACAATTAGGTATGGAAGTTGAAACAAATAAAATTGAAAAGAAACCTGACCTAACTCCAAGACTAATTGATCTAGTTAGTCCAATTGGAAAAGGTCAAAGATCTTTGATTATATCACCTCCAAAAGCTGGAAAAACAATGATCTTACAAAGCATAGCTAATTCTATCACTGCTAATCATCCAGAGTGTTACTTAATGGTTTTATTAATTGATGAAAGACCAGAAGAAGCCTGCTGTCTTTATCTCAGGACATTTTAACAACTTTGAGCTAATGGCTATGCAAATTGAGAAGCATGGAATAAATTTAGCAGCAATATACAGACCACTTAATAACGTTTTTTTAAATAAAACAATGGAAAGGATAAGAAGTAAATATATTTGTAGAAATCAAATTAGGAAAGGAAGATCAGGCACTAGACAAATTTTAGCAAATTTAAAAAAAGGTAACTCAATAGCCTTGATGATTGATCAAAGAGTTACAGAAGGTATAAAAATTGATTTCTTTGGAAACTTAGCATCTACCACGACAATACCAGCTCAAATTATAAAAAAATATCAATGTGATTTGGTTCCAATTTATATTGAAAGATTTGAGAAATTTAACTTTAAAATGTATGTGTCTCAGCCAATAACAATCAATTCAGAAAAGTCTCAAAAGGAAATTTCTGAACATTTAAATACTATCTTAGAGAAAATGATATTAAAGAATCCCGATCAATGGATTTGGACGCACAATAGGTGGAAAAAATAATAATTATTTAGTATCTTTTTCTTTTTTTATTGAAGCTTCAACATACGAAAAGTAAGCCTCTTGCTCATTAACATTCCAATAATTCAAATTCTGTAGTGAAATTTTCTTTCCTGAAACTGCACAAATAACATGGTCACCTTCTTCTATAATATCAAAATTATTTGGTAGATATTTTAATTTTGCTAACTTGTTCATGATTTATAGGATATATATTTGAATATATGAAAATTGCAATTCTTGGAAATGGTGGCAGAGAACATGCGATAGCAAGTAAAATCTCAAAATCCCCTAAACTCGAAAAATTATATTGTATACCAGGAAATGCTGGCACTGACTCAATAGCAGAGAATGTAGAAATGGATTTTTACAATTTTGAAAGTTTATTGCAATTTATAAAAGAAAATAAAATTGATTTAGTAATCGTAGGACCTGAAAAGCCTCTAGTTGATGGTGTTGTTGATTTTCTTCTAAAAGAAAATATAAAAGTTTTTGGTCCAAACAAAAAAGTTTCGCAATTAGAAGGATCAAAAATATTTACAAAGAAAATATGTGAAAAGTACAATATTCCTACTGCACAATTTGGAGTATTTAGAACTGCTATAGAAGCTAATTCGTATTTAAAAAATGCAAATATGCCTATAGTGGTTAAAGCAGATGGATTAGCTGCAGGTAAAGGTGTTTATATTTGTAAAGATTTAGAAAGTTCAAATAAAGCTGTAAAAGAAATATTTAATGGAAAATTTGGTTTAGCTGAACAAGTTCTTATTGAAGAATTTTTGCATGGAGATGAAATGAGTTACTTTGTACTTTCAGATGGAAAAACATATAAAAGATTTAATACTGCTCAAGACCATAAGAGAGTTGGTGAGGGAGATAGAGGAAAGAATACAGGAGGGATGGGTGCCTATTCACCTTCTGGACTTATAAATACAGAACTAGACAAAAAAATAATTACAGAAATTGTTAATCCTACTTTTCAGGCTATTAAAGACATGGGAGAAAATTACAAAGGATTTTTATATGTTGGTCTAATGATTAAAGACAATAATCCTTATCTTGTTGAATATAATGTGAGAATGGGAGATCCAGAATGTCAAACAATTTTGCCGCTTTTAGCTACCGATTTATTAGATCTAATTTTATCTTGTTGTGATGAAACTTTAGAGAAACAAGATATTCATTGGGAAGAAAAAAAAAGTATGTGTATAGTCCTTTGTTCTAATGGATATCCAGATATTTACAACAAAAATGTCGAAATACCAAACATTGAAAATATAACTAATAATGATTCATTTTTTATTTACCATGCGGGCACAGAAAAAAAGGACAACAAAGTATATGCTAGTGGAGGCAGGGTACTAAATTTTGTTAGTATCTCTGACAATTTTAAGTCCTCAAGAGACAAAGTAATCAAAGAAATTGAAAATCTAAATTGGGACAAAGGTTTTTATCGTAGAGATATTGGATATAAAATTATAGATATATGAGAGTCATTGGGGGAAGTCTTAAAGGAAAAAAATTATCAATACCTCTGGATAAATCTACAAGACCATTGAGAGATATGGTTAGAGAATCGATTTTCAATATTTTAGATCATTCAAGTAAAGTGCCTAAAGATATAAATAATTCTAAAGTGTTGGATTTATTTTCTGGTACTGGTTCATTTGGAATTGAGTGTTTATCTAGAGGAGCTAAAGAGGTAATTTTCTTTGAGAATTATTTAAATTCGATAAAAGTTTTAAAAAAAAATATATTTAATTTAAAATTAGAGAGCAAAACTAAAGTATACGAGAGTAATGCATATAATTTAAAAGATACAAATTTAAACAATAAAATTTTCGATGTAATTTTTCTAGATCCACCTTTTAAAGACAAAGAAATAAATAATTTAATTAATCATATAAGAATATTAAAGATTGCTAATATCAATACAGTAATAATTATACATCGAAATAAAAAATCGGTGGATAATATTTCTAGGTTTTTAAATGTTTTGGATGAAAAGAATTATGGTTTATCTAAAATTTTATTTTGTAAATTAATTTAAATTAGTAATTTTGATGTTTCAGTTTTAATTAACTCAACTGAAGGTTGATTAAAAGGATTAACTTTCATTAGCCTTCCCAACAAAATTGTCTCTAGAACAAAAAAAGTAAATAATTCTCCAACTGTTTCCTCAGTTTTACTCAAAATTTCAAAACTTCTAAAAGGTATTTTTTTTCGTTTAAAAACCGTTTGAGTTGCCTGTCTTTGTGCTTTGATGACTTGATTTAAATTTTTATTTTTTATAATTGAAAATTTATCAAATAAATTTTTATTTGATAATTTAACTGTTTTTTCATTTAAAATTCCAAAAAATGTAAAAAAATTATTTTTTGGTCCATCTAAATAAAGTTGAAGCAAGCTATGATTATCCTTGGGCATAGATGAAATAATAGGAAAAATACCTTTATTATCTTTGCCTAAACTTTCTGCTGTAAGTTGTTGGTACCATTTAAATAAATTATTAGAACTTTCATCATAGTTAAGAATTACTGAATTTTTTTTCCCTTTTGAAACACAGTTAAATATGAAATTAACATTATAAATCAATTGATTTAGAAAATATTTATTTTTTATTAAGTAATTGAGCCTTTTAAATTTTCTCTCATTTAGTCCTAGCAATTCTGCTGGCAACATCCCAACTTCAGATAAAACTGAGTATCTTCCTCCAATATAATTTTTATGTTCAATGATATCTGCCTTTAATTTATTTCCCAGTTTAGTGAGAAAACTAGATTTTTTCTCTGTTATTACTATATTTTTATTTTTTTTTTGAGAATTAAGAATTACATTGAAGTTTGATATAGTTTCAAGTGTGTTTCCAGATTTCGATACAATTAAGTTTAAAGTTTTTCTCTTATTTTTAAAATTAATATTGCCATCAAGATCATTATAAAAATTTATTTTTTTTTTAATCTTAAGCTTTAAGAAATCATATATTGCCTCTGTACCCAAAATAGATCCACCCATGCCAATTAGATTGATGGTTGCAAAGTCTTTATATTTATTTAAAAATTTTTTTTTATAGCTATATTTATAATTTTTATTAAACGAATTTAATAGTGCATTACTTTTAATTAATTCTTTTTTTAAAATATAATTTATTTTTTTTTTTACATTTATATTTTTCTTTTGTTGGAAATTTTTAAAAATAATATTTTTTGAAAACATTTACTTACTTAATTTTTTTTAATATTGAACTTTCAATAGATGAAGATTGTTCTGAAGATGAAGAATCTTCCTCAATATCACTCTTCTTAAGTAAATTTTTTATGTTTGATTGATCACTTTCAATATCTTTGGTAGATTTTGCATTTGCCTCGCCTGGTTTTGGTAATTTATCAAAATCTGGAGGCATGGCTAATGGATTTTTTTTATCTATTAAAAACTCATCTCCTTGATCTGATCTTTTTTTTCCTTGTAAAGCTTCTCCAACTGAACCACATGAGTATAAAAACAACAAGAGGAATAATAAGTTATAAATTTTAAAAAATTTATTCATTTACTTTTTTATAACTTATTAATTCGGCCAGAATAAGTAAAATAATTCCAATTGTTATAAATATGTCAGCTACGTTGAAAATAAACCAATGATATCCATTATAATTTAAGTCAAAAAAGTCTGGGACAGCTCTATAATATATCCTATCAAATAGATTACCTAACGAGCCTCCTAAAATAATAATTAAAAAATAATACTTTAGTCCTTTTTCCTTAAATAATAGATAAATTATAATAAGATTAATAAGGACAATTAAAATAGTGACTGCATTATAAAAATAATCTTGATCTGAAGATAATAAACCAAAACCTATTCCTTTATTCCAAACTAGATAAAAATTTAAAAATGAGTTTATGTAGATATCCACTCGCCCGGTTTCCTCTAATATGTTTAGGATAAGTATTTTTGAAATTCTATCAAATAAAAAGATAGATAATAAAATGAAAATGCTTATTACTATTTTTTTTATATTTTCATTTTTCATTGAACACTTAGATGTCCGTGTTTCTCACATTTTTCCTTACTAATTTTCCAACAAACAGGACACTTATTTCCAACAGCTTTTGAGCTAGTGATCTCAATTTCTTTTTCCAAATTGTTATCATTAGATATTGAAGCAGAGGATGTTATGCAAATTTCAGAGAAATCATGGTCCTTAGCCAAACTATAAATGTCCTTATCTTTGATCTTAATTTCAATATTTGCCTCTAAACTTGAACCAATAATTTTATCAGCTCTTTTACTTTCAATACTTATGTTTGCTTCGTCTCTTATTAGTTTAAGTTTATCCCATTTAATATTTAATTCCTCATTTTTCCATTGATTTGGAATTTTAACAAATTTTTGTAAATGAATACTTCCATTATTATCTTCCTTATGAATTAAATGATAAATTTCCTCAGTGGTAAATGATAAGATAGGTGCGAACCATTTTAATAAGCATTCTAAAATTACTTTTAGTATCAAAATACAATCAGAACGCTTTTTTGAGTCTTTTGGATCACAATAAAGAAGATCTTTTCTGATATCAAAATAAAATGCTGAGAGTTCTACTGTACAAAAATTTAATAATTCTTTGTATAAATTATGAAAATTATAGGATTTAAAGTAGAAGTTAAACTTGTCATCTATCGAATACAATCTATGCAGTATATATCTTTCTAATTCAGGAATATTTTTTAAATCAATTGTTTCAAAATTTACCTTTGAATATTCATCTTGTATATTTCCTAAAAGGTATCTGAAAGTATTTCTAATTTTTCTGTAAGATTCAGAGTGTTGGTCTAAAATTGAATAATCTATTCTTAAGTCCTCAGCATAATTTGATGAGGCAACCCAAATTCTAAGTATATCAGCACCATATTTTTTTAAAATATCTTCTGGAGCTATTATATTTCCAGTTGATTTAGACATTTTTAGTCCTTTTCCATCAACAACAAATCCATGAGATAAAATACTTTCAAATGGTGCTCTACCTCTTGTACCACAAGACTCTAGCAGAGAAGAGTGAAACCATCCTCTATGTTGATCCGATCCCTCTAGATACATTGATGCAGGCCATTTTAAATCTTCTCTTTTTTCTAAAACAAAAGAATGAGTTGATCCACTATCAAACCATACTTCTACAATGTCACTAGTCTTATCAAAATCTTCTGCTTTATATTTATTTCCAAGCAGTCTTTGAAAATTATCTTCAAACCAGCAGTCTGAGCCTTCTTTCTCATAAATTTTTGCAATATTCTCAAAAACTTCTTCATCGATAAGAATTTCTCCGTTTTTTTTAGAAATAAATATTGGAAGTGGAACTCCCCATACTCTCTGTCTAGAGACGCACCAATCTGGTCTAGTCTCGATCATTGCTTTAATTCTTTCTTTTCCTTTACTAGGATAGAAAGTGGTATCATTTATTGCTTTAAGTGCTTTGTCTCTTAGTTTATGACTTTCCATTGAAATAAACCATTGGGGTGTTGCTCTATGAACCAAAGGAGCCTTTGATCTCCATGAATGTGGGTAGGAATGTGTTAGTTTGCCTTTGTTTAAAAGACTTTTTAGTTCTTTAAGCTTTTCAATAACAATATTGTTTGCTTTGAAAATGTGAGTCCCTTCAAATATAGGTATGTGTTTCGTGTACCTTCCATCATCATCAACTGTTTCAATTGCTTTTATGCCATTATTGATACACAAGTTAAAATCATCAGGTCCGTGGCTTGGTGCACAATGAACAATTCCTGTTCCTTGTTCAGTTGTTACAAATCTTGCCTCGAGCATCGGAACATCATAATTATATCCAATTTTATGAAATGGATGGCTACAAATAGTTCCATCAAATTCTCCTCCTTTAAATTCTTTTAATATCTCAATTTTGTAATCAGTATCTTTTGAAACAGAAGTCAAAAGTTCTTTTGCAATAACTATTTTTTCATTTTCTAAAATATCTTTATTATTTATCTCACATAAAACGTAATCCAAACTTTGATTGTAAGCTAATGCTTTGTTAGCTGGTATCGTCCATGGAGTTGTTGTCCAAATAATAACGTTCGAACCAATTAGTTCATTGATACTGGATTTTTTGACTGGGAAGGCCGCATAGATTGTATCAGATACATGATCTTGATATTCAACTTCTGCATCTGCCAAAGCTGTTTTTTCTACTGTTGACCATAAAACAGGTTTGTAACCCTTGTACAAACTACCCTCTTTTAAAAATTTTCCGAGTTCTCTTACAATTTGAGCTTCTGCATCGAAACTCATAGTTGAATAATAGTTTTCCCAATCTCCAATTACTCCTAATCTTTTAAATTGATCTTTATGAATATCAATCCATTTACTTGCAAAATCTCTACATTCTTTTCTAAATTCAATTATAGGTACATCATTTTTATTTTTTTTATTTTTTTTGTATTGTTCCTCAATTTTCCATTCGATTGGTAATCCATGGCAATCCCATCCAGGTACATAAACTGAGTCTTTACCATCCATTTGATGAAATTTAATTATTATATCTTTTAGAATTTTATTTAATGCAGTACCCATATGAATATTTCCATTTGCATAAGGAGGTCCATCGTGTAAGACAAATTTCTCTTTGCCTTTACTTTGGGATCTTAGTTTTTCATATAGATTAATCTTATCCCAAAATTTCAAATATTC
>CABYJT010000017.1 GCA_902519455.1 uncultured Pelagibacteraceae bacterium | reverse complement strand
ATAAGTAATGAGTCAAAATTTTGAATGTTAGCACCTTTTATATCCGTATTTAAATTATCACCAATACATAATATTTTTTTGTCATTTATATCTGCTGCAATTTCATAAACAGGAGGATGAGGTTTGCCAAAGTAAATCACTTCACCATTGATTTCTTCAAATAGTTTTGCAATAGAACCTGCGCAGTATTCTCTTTTGTTCCCTCGATCAACTATTAAATCAGGATTAGTGCATATCATTTTTTTTGCTATATGTTTTGATAAAAGATTTTTGTAATACACTAAGTCATTTTCGTACTCATCAAAAAGACCTGAACATAATAAATAATCCGAGTCATCTATATTTAGCACTTTACAATCTTCAAAAGTTTTAAATAAGTCAAAATCTCTTGGTGGTCCTAAGTGAAAAAATTTTTTATTATTGAAATTTTCTAAAAGATACCTTTTTGATGCCTCTCCAGATGTAAAAACTGTATCAGAAAAATTATTTAAACCCATTTTTTTCAAGGTATTTATTACAGTTAGGTTTGGTCTTGGAGCATTTGTCAATAATATGAATTTTTTTTCATTATGAGATAATTCATTTAAAACTTTGACAGCATTCTCATACAGCTTTAATCCGTTATGGACTACTCCCCAGATATCAATGAAAAATAAGTCATATTCAATGAATATTGATTTTAAGCCTGTTTCATCTAAATTTTTACTCATATTTCAGATATAGCTTAAAAATCTAATAAATTCTTGAATTTTCTCATCTATATATTTCAGGGCAGATCTTGAAATAATAGTCACATGCATCTATATGAACCTTAATTTAAAGGAGTAAATATGAAGTTTAAACCGTTACACGATAGAGTTTTAATCGAAGTTTTAGACAGTAGTGAAAAAACTGCTGGTGGAATTATCATCCCTGATTCTGCACAAGAGAAACCACAAGAGGGCAAAGTTGTTGCTATAGGTGGTGGATCAAAAACTGAGGATGGAAAAATTATACCAATGGATGTTAAAGTTGGTGACAAAGTTCTTTTTGGAAAATGGTCAGGAACTGAAGTTAAAATTGATGGTAAAGAATACAGCATAATGAAAGAGTCAGACATTATGGGTATCTCTACTTCTAAATAAAATTTAAAAAAGGAGAGTTTAATAATGGCAAAAATAGTAAAATTCGATTCAGATGCTAGATCAGCAATGCTGAAGGGAGTAGATATACTTGCAAATACAGTTAAAGTTACTCTTGGCCCCAAAGGTAGAAACGTTGTTATAGATAAAGCATACGGTGCACCAAGAACAACCAAAGATGGTGTGTCAGTCGCAAAAGAAATCGATCTAGACGATAAATTTGAAAACATGGGTGCTCAAATGGTTAAGGAAGTTGCGAGCAAAACAAATGATGAAGCAGGTGATGGTACTACTACTGCAACTATTTTAGCTCAAGCGATAGTAAAAGAAGGTTGCAAATATGTAACTGCCGGCATGAACCCTATGGATGTTAAAAGAGGAATTGATGCTGCAGTAGAACAAGTTAGGAATACTCTAATATCTTCGGCTAAAAAAGTTAAAGATAGTGATGAGATAGCTCAAGTTGGTACTATTTCTTCTAATGGAGATAAAGAAATAGGAAACATGATTGCAAAAGCTATGCAAAAGGTTGGTAATGAAGGTGTAATAACTGTAGAAGAAGCAAAAAGTATTGAGACAGAACTTGATGTAGTAGAGGGTATGCAATTTGATAGAGGATATTTATCACCATACTTTGTTACAAATGCTGAAAAAATGACAACCGAGCTAGAAAATCCATTAATACTTTTACACGAAAAGAAATTGACTAATCTTCAACCTATGGTTCCACTACTTGAAGCAGTTGTTCAAGCGGGTAGACCTTTAATGATTATATCTGAAGATGTAGAAGGTGAAGCTTTGGCAACCTTAGTCGTGAATAAGCTTAGAGGTGGACTTAAAGTTGTGGCAGTTAAAGCTCCTGGTTTTGGAGATAGAAGAAAAGCTATGCTTGAGGACATTGCAATTTTAACTGGTGGACAAGTTATCTCTGAAGATCTTGGGATAAAATTAGAAAATGTTAAAATTACTGATCTAGGTTCGGCTAAAAGAGTGAAAGTTGATAAAGAAAATAGTACCATTGTAAGTGGTACTGGAAAAAAATCAGACATCGAAGCAAGATGTGATCAAATTAAACAACAAGTTGAAGAAACATCGTCAGATTATGATAGAGAAAAACTTCAAGAAAGACTTGCTAAATTAGCAGGTGGAGTTGCGGTAATCAAAGTTGGTGGTGCAACTGAGGTAGAAGTTAAAGAGAAAAAAGACAGAGTTGAAGATGCTTTAAATGCTACAAGAGCAGCTGTTGAAGAGGGAATAGTTGTTGGTGGTGGATGTGCACTTCTTTATGCTTCGCAAGATCTAGATAAATTAAAAGTTAAAGGTTCAGATCAAAAAGCAGGTGTTGAAATTGTTAAAAGTGCTTTAGAAGCTCCAATAAGACAAATAACAACAAATGCTGGCGTTGATGGTTCAGTAATAGTTGGAAAACTTTTAGAAGCCAATAAATCTTCTCAAGGTTACGACGCTCAAACAGAACAATACGTAGATATGTTTAAAGAGGGAATTATTGACCCTGTTAAGGTTGTAAGAACAGCTTTACAAGATGCAGCTTCAATTTCTGGATTATTAGTAACAACTGAAGCAATGGTTGCTGATAAACCTGAAGAGAAGGATGCTGCTGCTGGAGGAATGCCTCCAGGAGGAATGGGCGGCATGGGCGGCATGGGCGGCATGGGAATGTAACCCAAAAAGTATCACTAAAAAATTTAAAAGGGCAGATTATTCTGCCCTTTTTTTTTGTTTTCAATTAAAAGTATAAATGTATAAGAACCTCAATCATGAATAATAATATTCGAAACATCACTATCATTGCTCACGTTGATCATGGAAAAACAACGTTGATTGATAATTTGATGAAACAGAGTGGTTCTTTTAGAGAAAATGAATTAGTTGATGAAAGATTAATGGACTCTGGAGAATTAGAAAAAGAAAGAGGAATTACAATACTTGCTAAGCCTACCTCGATTAATTGGAAAGAAACTAGAATAAATATAATTGATACCCCTGGTCACAGAGATTTTGCAGCAGAGGTTGAAAGAGTTTTGAGTTTAGCAGATGGTGCATTATTATTAGTGGACTGTGCAGAAGGCGTCATGCCTCAAACAAAATTTGTATTAAGCAAAGCATTAAAACAAGGTTTAAAACCAATTGTTGTAATAAATAAATTAGACAAAAGTGATCAAAGGGCTGATGAAGTTTTAAATGAGACTTTTGATTTATTTGTTAGTTTAGATGCTAATGAAGAGCAATTAGATTTTCCAGTATTATACGCAAGTGGAAGATCTGGTTGGGCTACTAAGGACATTGATGGGCCAAGAGAAAATCTTGAACCGCTATTAGATTTAGTTTTAGATCATGTTAAACCGTCTGAATTTGATAGATCAAAACCATTTGCGATGCTATCTACGCTACTTTATGCTGATAACTTTTTGGGCAGAAGTTTAGTTGGAAGAATTTCACAAGGGACGGCAAAAGCAAATCAACAAATAAAAGCAATCAATTTAAAAGGTGAAAAAGTAGATGAAGGTAGACTTACAAAAATCTTTAGATATGAAGGCACAAAAAAAGTGCCCATTGAAGTTGGAGAAGCTGGAGATATCGTAGTTATAGCTGGATTAGAAAAAGCAAATGTGGCAGATACTATTTGTGATTTAGAGGTAAATGAACCTATTGAGGCAACACCTATCGATCCACCAACAATGTCAATAAAAATAACTGTAAATAGCTCACCACTAGCAGGAACTGAGGGTAAAAAATTAACAAGTACCCAGATTAGAGATCGTCTAATTTTAGAAGCTCAAAACAATGTTGGAATTTCTTTCTCAGAAAACTCAAATAAAGATGCATTTGAGATAAGTGGAAGAGGAGAATTAATGCTAGAAATATTACTAACACAAATGAGACGTGAGGGTTTTGAGATGACTGTAAGCCCTCCTAAAGTTTTATTTAAAACTGACGAAAATTCAAAAAAGTTAGAACCCATTGAAGAAATTACTATGGATTTAGATGAAGAATATTCATCAAGGATTATAGATTCTATGAATAGAAGAAAGGGTAAATTAATTGAATTAAAAGATACTGGAAAGAATAAAAAAAGACTAATTTTTCATGCACCAACAAGAGGTTTAATGGGATACACAAGTAGATTTTTAACTTTAACAAAAGGAACAGGTGTTATTAACAGAATTTTTCACTCTTATGGAGATTTTGAGGGAGACATGGAGGGTAGAAGAAATGGTGCTTTAATTTCTATGGACCAGGGTAAAGCTGTTGCATTTTCAATTTTTAATTTACAAGCTAGAGGAGAAATGTTCGTTACGCACAATGATCCAGTATATATAGGAATGATTGTTGGCTTAGCTCCTAAACCAGGTGATATGATAATTAATGTTATGAAAGGAAAAAAACTTACAAATATGAGAACACAAGGTACTGATGAAAATATTGTTCTTACACCTATAAGACAAATGTCGATTGCGGAACAATTAAGCATGCTTAACACAGATGAAGCATTAGAAATTACACCTAAGTCTTGTAGACTCAGAAAAGCAATTCTGGACCCTCACGAAAGAAAAAGAAAAGAAAAACAAAATACTGCTACTTAGTTCATTATTTTATCAATAATATATAAACTGAAAGCAATACAAGGACCAATTCCAAAAGCAAACATCAAAGTTCCAACTCCAATTGTTCCACCTAAATACCACCCCACTGAAGCTACAGAAATTTCTATAAAAGATCTGACAGCAGCAATTGGTAGATTAGTTTTTTTTTGCAAACCAGTCATTAAACCATCCCTAGGTCCTGGACCTAGATTGGCAACTAGATAGATGCCACTCCCCACACCAACTATCATAACACCTACTGCAGCCATTAATAATTTCATAATGTAATTTTCAGGGGTTGGTATTAATGCAATAGTTATGTCTAACATTGCTGCAATGATCACGATATTAAATATGGTACCTAGACCAGGTTTTTGCTTTAAAAAAAACCATGAAGATAAAACTACAACACTCACTATAAAAGTGACAATTCCAATAGATAATCCAGAGTTAATTGAAATTCCTTGCGCCATTACAGTCCATGGAGAATTGCCAACAAATGAAATAACGACTAAAGCTTCACCAAAACCAAATAATATTAGACCAAAACAAAGGAAGAATAACGTTGATAATTTTGGCTTTAAATTAAAAGTCTGGTGAGAACTCCATGAGACTTTAGGAATATTTTTGATAGTAAGGAACATATATTTAGCTATTATTTATACTTTCTTTAACTAAAATCTATGAAAATGAGATATTTTATAACCATATCAATTATTATAATGTTTGCTTCTAAAGTGATGGCACATAGCAGTCATTATGAAGGTCTCAAAAAAATTGAGATGGATGTTCTTAGAAATAATGAAGTTATTGGTAGCACCAACTACTTCTTTGAATTTGATAAAGATTTATTTGTCGTAAAAAATTATACTAATTTTAAAGTAGAGTTATTTGGCATAACAGTTTTTTCGATATTAAGTGAAACAATAGAAAAGTACAGAGATGATAAATTAGTTTTTTTTAAATCTAATACTTTTCAAAATGATAAAGAGAAATATGTAAATTTAAATTATGATAAATCTACAAATAAATTCGTTATAGATGGATCATCATATAAAGGTGAGGCCAGTTTAGATTGTATAATTGGGAATTGGTGGAACCACAAAATTTTCAAAGCTAATAAACAAATCAGTCCTTTATCTGGAAGTATAAAAAAACAGACTGTGAGTTTAATAGGGAATGAAAACATTACTATTAATGATAAAGAATATTTTACTGAACACTTTAATATTAAGTCAAATGATGAAAATCTTTCTGAAGAAAAAAAATTTGAATTTGATGTTTGGTATAATCCAGAAAATAATTTAATATTAAAAGTAACTTATAATAAAATGGGTAATTGGGAATATAAATTAAGGAGTTTTGAGTAATGGCAATATGGGGAAGCATAATTGGTGGAATGCTTGGTTTTTCAATTGGTGGCCCTTTTGGTATGCTTTTAGGATCCTTAATTGGTGGAAAAATGTCAAGGGCAAGATCAGGTGGTGGATTTAGATCTTTTGCACAACCTCAACAAATTTTTGCTCTCTCTCTAATTGTTTTATCGGCAAAGTTAAGTAAAGCTGATGGGCAAGTTAGTCGAGAAGAGTTAATTGCTGTTAAAGATAAATTAAAAATACCTGAAAGTGAATTAGATCAGGTTGGTAAAATTTTTAATAAAGCTAAAGAGGAAAGTACTGGATACGAACCTTACGCAAAACAAATTGCTGAGGTTTATAGAGGAAACATAAATGTGTTAGAGGAAGTAATTAATACTCTTTTCTATATTGCAGAAGCTGATGGGCATATAAGTGACAATGAGTTAATCATGATAGAAGATATAGCAAGAATTTTTGGATTAAATCAAACTCAAATTAATGGAATTAAAGAAAGCAGAAAGTCATCAGATAAACTTAATCCTTATATTGTTTTAGAAAGTAAGCCTGATGACTCGATCGAAGAAATAAGAAAACGTTATATTAAGCTTAGCAAAGAGCACCATCCTGATCTTTTATTAAGTAAAGGTGTTCCTAAAGAGGTAATAGATGAAAGCAAAACTAAAATGAGAGCTGTCAATTCTGCATGGGATCAGATTCAAAAATTAAAGAATTAGTCCTAATAAACTTGCCATAAAGTACATAGAAAATACAAAAGCAAGGACCACAATAAAATACATTATTGTAACAATTTTATCTCTTTTCCTTCTTTGTCTTACAAATGGCTTATCATCCAGATCACAAATATCTCTTATGCCGATAACTTTATAATCACAAGTATAACGCCATATTGAGTCAGGCATCCTAGGATCGGTTTGATTATAATATTGTATCCATTGAACTGTATATTTAAATAAAAGATAGCTTACTATTAAAAGAAGACCACTAGTAAACATTAATCTATCATCTAAAACTGTTCTGACTCAGTTGAGCCTTCCATCGCAGTAGTTGAACTTTTGCCTGAGCTTATTGTATTTGACACTGCATCAAAATAAGATGTACCTACTTCTCTTTGATGTTTCACACTTGTATATCCATCTTTTTCTCTAGCAAATTCATGCTGTTGAATTTTTGAATAAGCAGTCATACCCTCTGATTTATATTTTTCTGCTAACTCAAATATTGCGATGTTTTGAGTGTGGAAACCTGCTAATGTAATAAATTGAAATTTGTATCCCATTTCTCCAATCTTTCTTTGAAATGATCCAATTTCCTCATCAGATAAATGTTTCTTCCAATTAAATGATGGAGAACAGTTATAAGCTAACATTTTACCAGGAAATTTTTCATGTATAGCATCAGCGAATTTCTTTGCTTCTTCCAAATTTGGAGTAGCAGTTTCACACCAAATCAAATCTGCATATGGTGCATAAGCAAGACCTCTAGAAATTGCTTGCTCTATTCCATCTTTGACATAAAAGAAACCCTCAGGAGATCTTTCGCCAGTTAAAAATGGTTTGTCATTTTCATCAAAATCATTTGTGATTAATTTTGCAGCATTTGCATCTGTTCTTGCTAAAATTATTAATGGTACATCTGCAATATCAGCTGCAAGTCTTGCAGCCTTTAAATTTCTTACCATTGTTCCAGTTGGTACAAGAACTTTTCCACCCATATGACCACATTTTTTCTCACTAGCTAATTGGTCTTCAAAGTGAACCCCAGCAGCACCCGCTCTAATAAATTTTTTAGTTAATTCAAATACATTAAGTGGTCCACCAAAACCCGCTTCACCATCAGCTATGATTGGCAACATGTAATCAGTTCTCTTACTTTTATCCATATCACCATCTATCATTTCCATATGTTGAATTTGATCAGCTCTAACTAGAGAATTATTCATTGTCTCAACTAATTTTGGTGCACTATCATATGGATATAAAGATTGATCAGGATACATTTCTCCAGCACTGTTAGCATCCGCTGCAACTTGCCAACCACTTAAATAAATTGCTTTTAAACCAGCTTTTGCATGTTGAACTGCATGATTTCCTGAAAGTGACCCAAGAGTGTTAACGTAAGCTTCTGTATTTAGCAGTTTCCAAAGCTTTTGGGACTGCATTTTACACATTGAATACTCAATTTTGATTGATCCTCTTAATCTTTCAACTTCTTCAGGAGTATAATCTCTTTTAATACCTGCAAATCTTTGTAAATCGTATGAAATATTTTCAGCTGACACCTAAACCCCTCTCTTTTGATTAAATGACTAGAAATGACTAATGATTATTTTGAACTGTATTCTTCAGTAAATTCGTTCATTCCGCTAGATCCCCAATCGCAATGATCGTCTCTAATGTAAATACCTTTTGACTTATGCTCAGAATGCTCTTCTTTATTAGTAATTTGGTAGTTATTTTCGATATTGTTAATTTTGTTTTTTTCCATGTAAACTTTATAATTTACAATATTTACAAAATCTACAATTAAATTGATTTTACTTGTAAAATTGAATAATTTTGTGTAAATTTAAATTTACAAAATTTACAAATAGTAAAATGAGTCAAATTGATACAAAAATTGGTCCAAAAATCAAAGCTTTTAGAAGGCAACTAGGAATTCAAGCTAACAAATTAGCAGAAGAAATGTCTATTTCACCAAGCTATTTAAATCTAATAGAGAGTGGAAAAAGAAAGATTGATGGAGACTTACTTTTAAGAGTTTGTGATAAACTTAAAATAGAGCTTTCGGATCTTACAAGCAAAACAGACATAAATCTTGAGAATAATATTTCTGAATTGTTGGGTGATGAAATTTTTGAGGATCTTGATATTCTTGGACCAGAAGTAAAGGATTTAGTTAACACAAATCCAAAAATTGCTAAAGCTCTAATTAAACTAGGTGATAACTTTAAACAAAAAGATCATGAAATTTTTAATAAATTAGAAAATATTTCAGGTAAAATTATAGATGGGAGAAAAAACGCATTTCCTGGTGAGGTAATTTCAGATTTTTTACAAGAAAATAAAAATTTTTTTCCAAAATTAGAGGAATTCGCTAATGAAATATTTGAAAAAGTAAAACAAAACAATAGAACAAGATATATTGCCTTATGTCAATTTTTAAAAGATGAATATGGTATAACTGTAAAAGATGTAATACCTAAAGAAGGAAAACCATTTTCAAAAATATATAAAGTAAAAGATAAAGAATTATATTTATCTGATTATCTTTCACTTGAAACTAAAAAACTTTTTGCTGCAGCCCAAATTTCTCAAGAAGGTGCCTCAAAAGAAATTGATGAATACCTTACTACATTTAATTTTCCAACTGAAGAGTCTAAAAAATTAACAAGGGTTGCGCTTTTGAATTATTGTGGCGCTGCAATATTAATGCCTTACTCTCTTTTTCATAAGGAATGTAAAGAATTAAAATATGATTTGGAACTTTTGCAAAATACATTTGCTACGTCTTTCGAACAAGTAGCTCATAGAGTAACATGTTTACAAGATCCAAAACTTCCTGGAATACCTTTTCATTTTTTAAGAGTAGATGTTGCTGGAAATATTTCAAAAAGATTTTCATTATCAGGTATAGAGATACCAAGATATGGTGGAGCCTGTCCAAGATGGAATGTTTACTCGGCTTTTTCAAGGCCAGGTGTTATTCAAGCAGCAGTTAGCAAAATGACTAATGGTGAAAAATATGTTTGCATTGCAAAAACTGTTGAAAAGGGCGTAGGAAGATATGGACAAAAAAAAAGTATGCTGTCTATAGGTCTTGGTTGTGAAGCAAAATATGCTAAAGAATTTGTATATACTGAAAATTTAGATCTTAGTGATAAAAAATCTGAATTACCTATTGGAGTATCATGTAGAACGTGTGACAGGCTTGATTGTTCACAGAGAGCTTTCCCTCCTCTTCATAAGAAATTTGATGTAGACATAAATTCTAGAGGAGTTTCTGTTTACGTAAATGAGTAAATTAAAAATTACTTCTGTTTCTGTCTTTTTTTTGAAATTAGCTGAGTTAGTGAATCTACCATTAAGTCTGAGGCTTTAAATATTTCATTTGCTTTAAACTCATGAGACATGTTTTTTTCTTCATTTGTCTTATCTTCTATTATTATTCCTTTATCAGGTGAATTATCCTTTATATATATTAAAATTAACCATTCATCCTCCGTTGACTCGTCCCATTTAATAAATATTTCTCCTGTCTCAAACCTTTTATCTATACATCTGAATATAGACATGTGTCTTGTAATATATCTTTTATTAAGCTGAAAAACTAAACTATTGGCACTTCTATAAAAACTTTCTAAAGCAAACTCAATTTTTTGTCTCACTAAATTATATTCTCTCTCTTTTTGAAGGAGTGCCGATCTATCATCAGCTTCATCTGTCTTAACACCAAGAGCTTCAACTCTCTCTCTAATTTTTTGGTCTCTTATAAGTCTATATTTATTTTTTAAATTCTCTATTCTTTGTTGTAATTCTCCGTAGTTCTCCCTTTTTTCTCTTAAAGAGATTTTCTCAAGTTTTTCTAATTCTTTTACTTCTCTAATTCTAAATCTTTCGATTTGTTTTTGTATTCTTAGTTCTTGTAAAAATGTTTTTTGTCTTTCTGATTGTTCTTTTCTTAAAAGTGCCTGTTCTTTCCTCAAAAATAATTTAAGATCTTTGGCTCTTA
>CABYJT010000016.1 GCA_902519455.1 uncultured Pelagibacteraceae bacterium | reverse complement strand
AAAATGTTCGCTAAAACTAGATTAGTTAAATTATTTCCTAAAAGGCAAATATTCATAATTTAATTTTATCAACAAAAATTAGATGATACAAAGTGACAAATCATAAATAACGAAATGAATATTAAAAATATTTTAGATAAAACAATTAGTTTCCTATTTAAAAGACTGTCTGAACTTATAGGTATAGCGTTGTTATCCTTATCTGTACTGCTTTTAATATCACTTATTAGCTACTCCCCTGAAGATCCCAACTTTATTTTTCCAGAAAATACTGAGATGATGAATTTATTGGGCACAAAAGGTAGTTATGTCTCTGATTTTTTATTTCAATCTATTGGTTTGATCTCATTGTTAGTCCCCATTTCTTTTTTTCTTATATCTCTTTCAATAATAATTGAAAAAAGAATTTTGCATTTTGTTGAAAGTTTATTTTTTATAATTCTATATTCACTAACTGGGACATTATTTTTTACGGTTTTCCATACTGAAACGTACTGGCTTAGGATTAATGGGAATAATGGATTTTTAGGTAATCTATTTGAAGAATCTTTTTTTATAAATGTAATCAACTTGAACAATCAGATTAGTTATGTAATTTTAATTATTTTAATATTAATTTTTTTTCTACTAAGTATTAATTTTAAGTTTAGATATTTGAAAATTATGTTTAGAATTTTTTCTATATCAAAAAAAATATCACCCAAAAGTGACATTAAGGGTTATGAAGAAACCATATTAAATAAACCTGAATATATTAGTAAAGAGACAAGGATCCAAGAAAATTTCTCATTTGATAAAAATATTGCGCAGACAGATAAAAAAGTTATAAAATATAAATTACCTACATTAGACTTGTTAAAACATCCCTCAAGAAAATTTAAAAATTTATCAGAAAATAAAATTGATGAAACAACTCTAGAAAAAATTTTGTTAGATTTTGGGGTAGAAGGGGAAGTAAAAAAGGTAAGTCAAGGTCCTGTTGTTACATTATATGAATTTGAACCAGCTCCTGGTGTTAAAGTATCAAAAATAATTAACCTTTCAGAGGATATTGCAAGAAATACTAGCTCAGAATCCGCAAGAATTGCTACAATACCAGGAAGTAATACTATAGGAATTGAATTACCTAAACCACATCGAGAGAATGTTTTTTTAAGTGAAATTATTTCTGACCCTGGTTACAAAAAGAAAGACATAAAGCTTCCGATAGCTCTTGGGAAAAGTATTTCTGGACTTCCAATAACAAGTGATTTGAGCAGCATGCCTCATTTACTCATTGCTGGTACAACAGGATCAGGTAAATCAGTTTGTATCAATACTATCATTCTATCGCTTCTATACAAACACTCTCCAGAAAAATGCAAATTTATATTGATAGATCCAAAAATGTTAGAATTATCAACATACGAGGGAATTCCACATTTGTTGTGTCCAGTGATTACAGAGGCAAAAAGAGCCGCTTCAGTTTTAGGCTGGGTAGTCAAAGAAATGGAAAATCGATACAAATTAATGACCAAGGTTGGGGTTAGAAATATTGACGGATACAACGAAAAACACAAGATTTTTATGCCCTATATCGTTGTAATTGTTGATGAAATGTCAGATTTAATGCTGGTTGCTGGTAAAGATATAGAAAATTACATTCAAAAGCTCTCACAAATGGCTAGAGCTGCAGGTATTCATATTATAATGGCAACTCAAAGACCAAGTGTTGACGTAATCACAGGTACAATAAAAGCTAATTTTCCAACTAGGATATCATTTCAAGTTACCTCTAAAATAGATAGCAGAACTATTCTTGGTGAACAAGGAGCTGAGCAACTACTTGGAAAAGGTGATATGCTTTATATGACTTCAGCGAATAGAATGACTAGAATTCATGCACCATTTGTATCAGAGGGAGAAATAGAAAAAATAAATAATTTTTTAAGAAATCAAGCCGAACCAGACTACATAGATGAAATTCTTAATTTTGCAGATGAAAAAGAAAGTAATAATGATACAAAAGATAATGAAAATCTAGATGAATTATACAATACAGCTCTTGAAATAGTTAAATCTGAGAGAAAAGCTTCTACTTCATTTTTACAAAGAAAATTACAAATTGGTTACAATAGAGCAGCTAGAATAGTTGATCAAATGGAAGCAAACGGAGAGGTAAGTCAAGCCAATCATGTTGGGAAAAGGGAAGTGCTTAAATGAAAAATTACTTAATTTTTTTTTTAATTTTTTTTTTTAATATAAATGCTCATAGTTCTTCAAATCAAAAAATAATAAATCACTTAGAAAATATAAATACTTTGCAATTCAAATTTATTCAGAGGATAGATAATAATAATATAGAAAAAGGAGAATGTATTATTTTATACCCTAAGAAAATTTTTTGTGAATATAATGATATTTACAACAAAATACTCGTTTCAAATGGTAAATCCCTGGTTATCAACTCAGATAAAATCACTAATTACTATAGATATCCACTGGATAAAACACTCTTAAATTTTATTCTCGACAAAAAATTTTTAATTTCAAAAATGACTGGGGCAGAAGATGATAAGGATTATCCTTTTTATTATGTCTTTAATTTTGAATACGAAAATAATTCGATTAAGGTTTTTTTTGATAAAGAAAGTTTGGATTTAATGGGATGGGAAACAAAAGATATCTATCAAAATATAATACAAACTTTTTTAAGTGATATTAATATTAATATTGAAGTTGAAGAAAAAATATTTTTAATACAAAAATATATTAATTAAGCTCAACATTTATTTTTTCAGATTTAAATACCTGCATTCCTCTAGCTAAATAATTTTTAATTGCATTTTCGTGATCCAGTGAACACGTGTGTAACCAAACTCTTGATATTCCTTCCTCAAATAACTTCTTGATGGCCTCAGAAAGGAGATAGCCACCACATTTTTTTCCAAAATATTCCTCTAAAATTCCAAAATATGCTATTTCTGAATGATTATGGTCTTGATCATGGATAGTTTCATAATAACCTGCTAGGTTATTATTATCCTTTAAAATATAGGTTTTTATTCTTGGATTTTCAACATACTCAATCCATTTTTTATCTCCCCAAGCTAGTCTGTCTATCCATCTATGTTTTCTTCCAATTTGTTTATAAAAAAACTTATTTAATTGGAAATCTGGTGGGTCTACTTGAATGATTTTAAAATTTGTTCCAGGACTCCTTGAACTGTTTAAATCTTTTACAGAATTTATTTCTAAGAAACTTCTGTCTACATTAATTTTCACGAGACCATTTTACCAATTTTCTCTCCACCAAACAAATGGAAATGCAAATGAGGAACTTCTTGTCCTCCATCTTCACTTATATTTGTTAATGCTCTATAGCCTTTGCCAGTATCAACAGATATGTTTAATTTTTTTGCTACAATATTTATACCTTTTAATAATCCAACCATTTCTTCAGGAGAAGCGTTTTGACTAAAATCATCTAAATCAATATATTTTCCTTTTGGAATTACTAAAGCATGGATTTTTTTTTGAGGATTTATATCATGAAAAGATAAAACAAAATTATCCTCATAAATTTTATTACAAGGTATCTCATTTCTTAATATTTTTGCAAATATATTATTATCATCGTAACTCATGATCACATTTTTTCTAGAACTGATTTCACTGTATCACCCATAACAGATGGATTTTTAGAAATTGTAATTCCACACTCTTTTAAAATTTCAACTTTTTCAATTGCACTTTCACCATAAGCTGAAACTATTGCTCCTGCATGTCCCATAACTCTTCCTTTTGGTGCAGTTAATCCAGCTATGTAGGCAATAACTGGTTTCTTCATATTTTCTTTTGCAAATTCTCCTGCAGCTACTTCTTGTGGACCACCAATTTCACCAATCATCAATATTGCATCTGTCTCATCATCTGTTTCAAACTTTTCAATTATATCTCTAAATGAACTTCCATTTATTGGATCTCCTCCAATTCCTACGCTTGTTGAAACGCCTATATTTAAATTTTTAAGTTGTTGAGCTGCTTCATAACCTAATGTACCTGATCTACTAATAATTCCAACTCTTCCTTCTTTGTAAATATGACCTGGCATTATACCCAACATTGATTTTCCAGGACTAATAATTCCAGCACAGTTTGGTCCAACTAATGTCATTTTAGAACTTTTAGTATATCTTCTCATGTACCTTTTTATTCTGATCATGTCGTGAGAAGGTATACCATCTACTATTGCTACACATATTTTTATTCCAGCATCTGCTGCTTCCATTGCAGAATCAGCTGCAAAAGCTGGTGGTACAAATAAAATTGAAGCATCAGCTCCAGTTTCATTCACAGCATCTTTAACTGTATTGAATACTGGTAAATCTAAATGTTTAGAGCCTCCTTTTCCTGGTGTTACTCCACCAACAACTTTAGAGCCGTATTTAATCATCTCATCTGCATGAAAAGAGCCCATTTTACCTGTAAAACCTTGAATAATTATCTTACTATTTTTATCTACGAGTACTGTCATGATTTATTTATTTAGTGCTGCAACTGCTTTATTAGCTGCATCCTCTAAAGTATTTGCTTCTATATAATTTATTTTACTTTCTTTTAAAATTTTATTTCCTTTTTCAACATTGGTGCCTGCTAAACGGATAACTAATGGGACTTTAATTTCAATTTTTTTTAATGCATCTACAATTCCTTCTGCAACCCAATCACATCTATTGATACCAGCAAAAATATTTACAAGAATTACTTTAACTTTTTCATCCATTGTAACTAATTTAAAGGCCTTAACTATTTTTTCAGGAGTTGCTCCACCTCCTACATCTAAAAAATTTGCAGGAGCTCCTCCAGCAAGTTTAATCATGTCCATAGATGCCATCGCAAGACCAGCACCGTTAATAATATTACCTATATTTCCATCTAAACTGACATAGTTTAAACCTCTGTCCGATGCAAAAATTTCTTTTGAATCTTCTTGTGTTTTATCTCTTAGCTCAGAAACTTGACTTCTTCTAAACATTGCATTGTTATCAAAACTCATCTTACAGTCTAATGCTAAAATTTGTTTTTGTTTTGAAATAACTAACGGATTAACTTCTACCATCGTTGCATCTAATTCACTGAAAGCTTTATAGCATCCAATAATAGTATCAGATGCTCTTCTAATTAAGTCTGGCTCTATACCAAGACCAAATGCTAATTCTCTAGCTTGAAAATTTTGCATTCCAACTGCAACTTCAATTTTAGATCTAATAATTGTTTCTGGTTTTTCCTTTGAAATTTCTTCAACACTCATTCCACCTTCTGTCGATGCAACAACCATAATACTTTCTGAGCTTCTATCAAAAACCAATCCTAAATATAGTTCCTTTTCAATATCTGTAGCTTCTTCAATATAAATTCTGTTTACAATTTTTCCTTCAGGTCCTGTTTGATTTGTAACTAATTTTTTTCCTAATAATTTATCTGTCGCTTGAGCAACTTCTAATGGAGTATTGCAAACAATTATCCCTCCTGCTTTTCCTCTTGCACCAGAATGGATTTGCGCTTTTACAACCCATCTTGATCCACCTATTTCTCTTGCTTTGTTCTCAGCATTCTCAGGGCTGTAAACAATTCCACCTCTAGGAATTGTTACTCCAAAGTTTGAAAGTATTTTCTTTGCCTGATATTCGTGAATGTCCATAATTTTATTTATTTATTATGGATTAACTTATAGATATTTACAATGTTTTCAGCCATTCTAGCTGATGCAGCATCTATCATCCTGCCATCAAGCTGAGCAGCTCCTTTACCCTCTTTAGCAGCCTTTTCTAGCTCCTCTAATATTCTTTTAGCCTTAGTAACCTCTGCTTCTGGAGGAGAGAATACATTGTTTGCTAATTCAATTTGTGAAGGATGTATTGCCCATTTACCCTCAATACCAATTGCAGCACCCCTTTTTGCAGCTGCTGTATAAGCATCTGGATCATTAAAATCTCCAAAAGGACCATCAATTGCTCTAATGCCATATGCTCTACAAGTCATAACTAGTTCAGATAAACCGTGGTGCCACTGGTCTCCTGGGTAATTTTCATTAAGCCCACCTATAACTGTAGTTCGTGCTCTCAAACTTGCTGCATAATCTGCTACACCAAAATGTAATGCCTCTAATCTTTCACTTGAAGTTGCAATTTCTTTGATGTTAGACATTCCTAAAGCTGTCTCAATCAGACATTCAATTCCAATTTTATTTTTCAATTTTTTATTTGTTTCAATTTGAGTTAACAAACAATCAACCATATAAACATCACTAGCAGTACCTGCCTTTGGAACTAAAATTGTGTCTACATTTTCTCCAGCTTGTTCAACAATCTCTATCAAATCAGAGTACATATAATGTGTATCTAAACTATTTATTCTCACAGAAATAGTTTTGCCACTTCCTCTCCAATCCATCTCATTTAAAGATTTAATAACATTTGCTCTGGCAGTAATTTTATCATTAGGAGAAACTGCATCTTCTAAATCTAAAAAAACATAATCTGCTGCAGAACTAAGAGCTTTTTCAAACATTTTAGGTGATGAACCTGGAACTGCTAATTCACTTCTTTGTAATCTTGATCTTGCAGGTTTATAAAATTTATGGCTCATTTTTTTCTTTTATCTAATTCACTCATTACATCTTCAATTTTAATATTATTTGCTTCAAGGTACATTGCTAGATGATAAAACACATCTGCAGCTTCGTGAATTTTATTTGTATCTTCTTCTACTGCCTCTATCAATTCATTTATTTCCTCAAGCACTTTAGCTTTACTCAAAGATTTATCACTTAGAAGCTTATTAGTATACGAACCATCAACTGGTGAAGATTTTCTTTTTCTTGCAAGTTTAAATAAGCTCTCGAGGGTATTTAGCATCTCAAATCCTAACAGGTATTCCTTTTGAGTCCAAATATTCTTTAGCTTCCTTCACAGAATATTTTCCATAGTGAAATATAGATGCTGCTAAAACCGCACTAGCATTGCCTAATTTAATACCATCAACTAAGTGATCAAGATCTCCAACCCCTCCTGAAGCTATTGTGGGTATATTTACCATTGAAGAAATTTTAGACATTAGATCAATATCATAGCCTACCTGAGTACCATCTCTATCCATTGAAGTGACCAACAACTCGCCTGCACCACTCTCTTCCATTTTTTTTGCAAACTCTAAAGCATCAATTCCAGTATTGTTTCGACCCCCATGAGTAAAAACCTCCCATTTATCTCCATTTTTCTTAGCATCAATTGCAACAACAATACATTGTGATCCAAATTTTTTTGAACTCTGAACTACAACTTCTGCATTTTGAACTGCTGCTGTATTAATTGAAACTTTATCAGCTCCACAATTTAATAATTTACTGATGTCATCCACACTTCTAACTCCACCTCCAACAGTTAAAGGTACAAAACATTTTTTAGAAGTATATTTTACAACCTCATAAATTGTATCTCTATTTTCATTTGAAGCAGTTATATCTAAAAAACAAATTTCATCAGCTCCACCATCACTATAAATCTTTGCTTGCTCTACTGGATCACCTGCATCTTGTAAATCAACAAAGTTTATACCTTTTACAACTCTTCCATTTTTAACATCTAGACAAGGTATAATTCTATTTTTAAGCATCTATCTCTTTTGCAAGTTCAACTAATTTAATATCACCATCATATATAGCTTTACCAACTATAATACCTTCAATGTTTTTATTCCCTAATTCTTTGGCCATTTTAATATCATTGATTGAGGAAACTCCACCAGAAATAATCACTGGACAGTTTGAATTATTAGCAACTTTTTCTGTTTCATCAAAATTTGGGCTCATCTTCATTCCATCTCTATTAATATCTGTATAAATTAATCTACTAGCTCCATAATCATTTACATCTTTTAAAAATTCTAAAGTTTTTAAATTAGAATTTTCTTTCCATCCAGATAAAGATAAGTAACCGTCTTTAGCATCTAGACCTAAAGCAATTTTTCCAGGAAATTTTTGACAAGCTTCTTTTAAAAAATTTTTATCTTTTATTGCAGCACTTCCTAAAATTACTTTCTCAACACCTGCATCGATATATTTTTCAATACTTCCAAAGTTTCTAACACCACCACCTATTTCAATTTCAAGATCAAATTTTCCAACAATTTCCTCAATAATATCAATATTAACAGTCTCTCCTGTCAATGCTCCATCCAAATCAACTATGTGTAAATTTTTAAATCCATGGTCTTTATACCTTTCAGCTTGTTCAACTGGTGACATTTCATATTCAGTTTTATTATCAAAGTCTCCTTTAATTAACCTCACGCACTTTTTATTTTTAATATCTATTGCTGGAAAAATTTTCATAGACTTATGAAGTTATTAATAATTTTAAGACCAATTTTATCACTCTTTTCAGGGTGAAATTGGGTTCCAAATATGTTTTCTTTTTCTGCAGCACAAACAACATTAGATGAGTAATCGGTTGTTGCTGAAATTACATATTTATCTTCAGGTACAAACTCATAACTATGAACAAAGTACATATGAGATTTATCTTCAATGTCTTTAAAAATCTTACTATCTTTTATTATATTAATTTCATTCCATCCAATGTGTGGGAGTTTAAATTTACCACCTTGGTTATCAATTTTAGATACTTTACCTGAAATCCATCCTAAACCTTTAGTCTCAACTTCTTCATAACCAATATCAGCAAACATTTGAAGCCCAACACAAATTCCAAGAAGTGGTTTTTTTCTTTCCAATGCGAATTCATTAAGAGTATCTATCAAGCCGTTAATACTATTGAGCCCATCAATACAACTTTTAAAAGATCCTTGCCCAGGTAATACAACTTTATCGCTAGTTTTTATAGTTTCAAGATCTGCTGTTACTTCAATGTTTACTTTGTCTTTTGCAACTTCTTTAAAAGAATTAATAACAGAACTTATATTGCCTGAATTGTAGTCAACAATTGTGACATTCATTAAATTTATAGTGAACCTTTTGTAGAAGGTATTGTAGTTTTATTTCTTGGATCCATTTCTAAAGCAGCTCTTAATGATCGTGCTAATCCTTTAAAGCAGGACTCAATTATGTGGTGGCTATTGTCACCATAAATATTTTCAACGTGCAAAGTAATTCCTGCAGATTGTGAAAAAGCTTGGAACCATTCTTTAAATAATTCTGTATCCATCTCACCTAATTTTTCTACTTTCAATTTTACTTTCCAAATTAAATATGGTCTATTTGATACATCAATTGCAACTCTAGTTAATGTTTCATCCATTGGTATCATAGCGTGGGCATATCTTTTTATACCAACAAATTTTTTAGATGCTTTTTTTAAACATTCACCAATTGCAATTCCTGTATCTTCAGTTGTGTGGTGAAGATCTATATGCGTATCACCCTTTGCTTTAATATTCATATCCATTGAAGAGTGTTTAGATAATTGCTCAAGCATGTGATCTAAAAATCCTATGCCTGTGTCAACTTTGTACTTACCTTTACCATCAATGTTTAAATCAACACTGATGTTGGTCTCTTTTGTTTTTCTACTTATTTTGGCTTTACGTTTCATAGTTTGAAAAAGGTATATATCTATTATTCAATTATGGCAATAATTCTAGGCTTGGTCTTGAACTATAAGATTTAGTATCCATCTATAAACCATGACAACAATAGTTTTAGTTAGAAAAAACAATGAAGTAGTAGTTGCTGGAGATGGCCAAGTTAGTATGGGAAATACAGTAATTAAGAAAACTGCAAATAAAGTTCGTAAGATTGAGAAAAGAAATGTGATAGCAGGATTTGCTGGATCTACAGCAGATGCCTTAACATTATTTGAAAGATTAGAGTCTAAACTAGAAAAACATGCTGGAAATCTAGCAAGAGCAGCAGTTGAATTAGCTAAAGATTGGCGAACAGATAAATATTTAAGAAGATTAGAAGCTTTAATGGCAGTTGGTGATAAAGAAAATAGTTTTATTATCTCGGGAACTGGTGATGTTTTAGAGCCTGAAGGAGACGTCATTGGGATAGGTTCAGGTGGAAATTATGCATTAGCGTCAGCAAAAGTATTAATGGATACAGATTTGTCGGCAGAAGAAGTTGCAAAAAAAGCAATTAAAGTTGCTTCTGAAATATGTGTTTTCACCAATGACAATTTAAACATTGAAAAAATTTAATATGGAAAAATCAAACGTTACAACTCTACCAAACGCTAAAGTAAAAAAAGAAAAAAATAATATTCAAAATTCATTATCTCCAAGAGAAATAGTATCTGAATTAGATAGATTTGTTGTTGGACAGAATAATGCAAAAAGAGCTGTTGCAATTGCTTTAAGAAATAGATGGAGAAGACAAGCTTTAGAAGGTGATATGAAAGATGAAGTTCTTCCAAAAAATATTTTAATGATGGGACCAACAGGAGTTGGTAAAACAGAAATATCTAGAAGATTGTCTAAATTAGCTGAAGCACCATTTGTAAAAGTTGAAGCAACAAGATTTACTGAAGTAGGTTATGTTGGAAGAGATGTAGAACAAATCATAAGAGATCTTCTTGAAATTGCTATTGCAATGGAAAAAGTAAAAAAAAGAAAAGAAGTTCACGCTAAAGCACAAAAATTAGCAGAAGACAGAGTTCTTGATGCGATAGTTGGAAATAAAGCAAGTGTGGCAACAAGAGAAAGCTTTAGAAAAAGACTAAGAGATGGAGACTTGGATGACAACGAGATTGAGATAGCTGTAACTGAGAGTGGTGGTGGAATGCCGTCATTCGAAATTCCCGGTATGCCTGGTGCCAATGTTGGAATGATTAATATTTCAGACATGCTTGGTAAATCAATGGGTCAAAAAGCTAAGAAGAAAAAAATGTCAGTAAAAGAGTCTCATGAAATATTACTAAACGAAGAAGCTGATAAATTAATAGAACAAGACAAAATAATTAAATCAGCAAAAAATACTACAGAGAACAATGGTATAGTGTTTTTAGACGAAATAGATAAAATTTCAGCACGAACTGATAGAGTTGGTGGAGATGTTTCAAGAGAAGGTGTTCAAAGGGATCTGCTTCCATTGATAGAAGGGACAACAGTAAGTACTAAATACGGTCCAATTAAAACAGACCATATATTATTTATTGCTTCAGGAGCTTTCCAATTAGCAAAACCATCAGATCTTTTGCCTGAGCTTCAGGGAAGATTGCCGATCAGAGTAGAGCTAGATGCACTAAATAGTGATGATTTTAAGCGAATTTTAAAAGAGCCAGACAATAGTTTAATTAAACAATACAAAGCTTTACTTAAAACCGAAAACGTTGATTTAGAATTTACTGAAGATGGGATTGATACAATTGCAACAATTGCAAGCGAAGTAAACACAACAGTTGAAAACATTGGCGCTAGAAGACTGCATACAATAATTGAAAGAGTTTTAGATGAAATTAGTTTTACAGCAACAGATAGGGCTGGTGAAAAGATCAGCATAGATTCAAATTATATTAAGAAAAATATTGGTGAACTTGTTAAGGACGCTGATCTTTCAAAGTTTATTTTGTAAAATTACTTTTTTTTTCTTAAAAAAATATTAAAATTTCCAGCAGATGGGTTTTTAACAGCCTCGAAATCAATACTTATAATTCTTTTCATTAAATGGTCACTACCTTTAATAAAATTAGGTACTGAGTGTTTTAATATACTCAAATTGCTAGATTGATATGGGTCATTTAAATTTTTAGATCTAAGACCTTTTCCTGTAATTACATTAATTTTGTTAACTCCATTTACATAACATTCTTCGATGTAAGAAGTCATCTTTTGATTTGCTTCCTCTAAGGAATAACCGTGCAAATCAATAGATCTTTCAATATATCTTTTATGTGTCGAAGAAATTTTTTGATCTTTATTTTCTAATTTATCAGTACTATCTAAAAACTTTTGCCAGTCTTGTTTGTCTTTGTCTGAGATTTTTTTATTCAACTAAGCTTGTGTGTCTACTATTAACCAGTTAGGATTTTTTGAAGTGCTATCTTTTGTAAATTTCCAAGTATCTAGGACTTTTTTAACTTTTTGAGCATCCCCTGAAATAATTTTATTATCTTTATCTTTAATGCAAGATATAATTTCACTCACAAATTCAACACTTACTTCAAGCATATTTTTATTTTGATTATGCTCTTTTATCTCTGCGGAATTAATACCTATAAATGTAGTTTCTGAGGTAACATTTCTTGCTTTTTTATCATTGATAGCCTCATCAAATTGATCATAGACATTTTTTGCTAAAAGATTTTTTATTGATTTTAAATCTCCTTTTGAGAAGCTCGTAATGATACTTTCATAAGCGATCTTTGCACCATTTAGAAAATCTTTTTTTGCTGCATCATCAAATGTTTGGGCATTTAAGACAGGAGAGCCTTTATTCTCTTTAACTTCCTCATGAGGGAAACTTGAATTAATATTTTCCTCAAAACCAGTTTTTTTACCTAAAATACCTCTTAATCTTAGGAAAATAAAACCCGCAATCATTGCTAATAGTATTATATCGATGTACTCAAAGCTATAACTCATATACTAATAATATTTACTATGTTGATTAATTTCAACCTGCAATTTACATTATAGACAAATGAACACAGCAATAATTCTTATAATAGGAATACCTCTTATTGAAATCTATTTATTCATAAAAGTTGGCTCACAAATAGGTGCTTTAAACACAATTTTGCTAATTTTAGCTACTGCGGTTGTAGGCATTTGGTACGCAAGATATGAGGGTTTTAATACTTTACGTTCTGGAATGTCTCAGTTAGTCAAAAATGAACTGCCACTTTATGAAATAGTTTCTGGAGCAGCAATTGCTTTTGCTGCTTTACTTTTAATATTACCAGGATTTGCAACAGACATTATTGGGATTTTACTAATTTTTCCTCTAACACGAAAATTAATTCTAAGTAAATATTCAAAAAAATATTCCTCAAAAACCAAAACTAGTTTTAAAGAAAAGAATTTTATAGATGGTGAATATGAAGATATAGAGGACAAAGATGGAAAATAAATATAAAATAATTGTAAGTTATATTCAAGACTTATCTATTGAAATACCAAGCCCTGAAAGTTTACTTACTATCAGAAATACAATTCCAGAATTCCAAATGCAGGTTGGTATAAATTCTAAACCTTTGAAGAGAAAGATG
>CABYJT010000015.1 GCA_902519455.1 uncultured Pelagibacteraceae bacterium | reverse complement strand
ATGTTGGCGAAAAATTGGAAATCAACTGGAAATGTGAAATCTGCAGAAAAACTTGTAACTAGCCATTTAAGACTAGTTGCAAAGATAGCAATGGGCTACAAAGGTTATGGTTTACCTCTTAACGAGATGATATCTGAAGGTAATGTAGGATTAATGCAAGCAGTAAAAAAGTTTGAGCCAGAAAAGGGATTTAGACTTGCAACTTATGCAATGTGGTGGATCAAAGCTTCAATACAGGAATATATATTAAGATCTTGGAGTTTGGTAAAAATAGGAACAACAACCGCACAGAAAAAACTTTTTTTTAATCTCAAAAAAATTAAAAACCAAATAGCACCTCGATCAGAGGGAGATCTAAGGAAAGAGCATGTTGAAGATATTGCCAGAAGACTTTCCGTAAGTGAAAGCGAAGTTGTTTCTATGAATAGAAGGCTTTCAGGTAAAGAGCAATCTTTAAATGCTCCTATTGGTGAAGATGGAGACGAATGGCAAGACTGGGTAGTTGATAACGAAATGGATCATGAATTAAAAATTGCTCAAAGTGAAGAGATAGAACAAAGAAAAGATCTGCTTCAAGACTCTATTAAGATATTAAACGAAAGAGAACAAAAGATTTTATACTCAAGAAGATTAACAGATGAACCTATAACTTTAGATGAGCTAAGTAAAAAGTACAATATTAGTAGAGAAAGAGTAAGACAAATAGAAAATAAAGCTTTTGAAAAACTACAAAAGCATATGCTTAATTCTGCTAAATCAAAAAACTTATTGCCAGCAAATTAAAGATTAAAAGGATCTAGTATTAAGATTGTATCATTTCTCTCTGGACTAGTTGAAATACTTGAAATTCTAGTCTCGATAAACTTTTCTAATTCTTTTATATAACTTTTTGCATTTTCTGGTAATTCTTCAAATTTTTTTATACCCACTGTGGAAGATTTCCAGCCTTTAAAGGATTTGTATATTGGTTTAGCCATAAATTGGTCATCAACCGAAGCAGGAAGGTAATCATATTTTTTACCATTTATCTCATAAGCTATGCACATTTTAATTTCGTCTAGTTCATCTAGCACATCTAGTTTAGTTAAGGCAATTCCATCAATTCCTGAAATTTTTAAAGTTTGTCTTACAAGGACTCCATCAAACCAACCACATCTTCTTTTTCTACTTGTAACAGTTCCAAATTCTTTTCCTCTTGTTCCAAGTAATTCGCCTATCTCATCTGTTAGTTCTGTTGGAAAAGGGCCTTCTCCAACTCTTGTAGTGTATGCTTTTGTAATGCCTAAAACATAATTAATGGAGTTAATACCACAGCCTGAGCCAGTTGCTGCTGACGAAGCGACGGTATTAGAAGAAGTCACAAATGGATAAGTTCCATGGTCAACGTCTAAAAGAACTCCTTGAGCACCTTCAAATAATATTTTTTTATTTTGAGATTTATATTCATCTATTTTTTTCCATACAGGCTGTGAAAATTTAAGTATTTCTGGTGCAATATCTAACAGATTTTTTTTTAATTGTTCTTTTTTGAATTCAGTTTTTCCTAAACCTTTTCTTAATGCATTATGATGTCTTAATACTGCATCTAATCTTTTATCCAAATTACTTTCTGATGTGAGATCCATTACTCTTATTGATCTTCTACCAATCTTATCTTCATATGCTGGTCCTATTCCTCTTCTTGTGGTCCCTATTTTGGATTTTCCTGCTGCATCCTCTCTGATCTCATCCATTTCTTTGTGAAATGGCAAAATAAGAGTGGCTGCTTCAGATAAAATTAAATTTTCAGAATTAACTTCTACACCTTTAGATTTAATTTCGTAAATCTCGTCTAGTAGTGCCCATGGATCAACCACTACTCCATTTCCAATTATAGATATTTTATTTTTTCTAACTATTCCTGATGGCAACAATCTTAACTTGTAAACTACTCCATTTATAACAAGGGTATGGCCAGCATTATGGCCTCCTTGAAACCTTATTATTACATCAGCCTCGCTTGATAGCCAATCAACAATCTTACCTTTTCCTTCATCTCCCCACTGTGAACCGACTACAACTACATTTTTCATCTAAAATTTTTTTTAATTTGTATACTATTTAAATGGTTTATAGGTCCGTGACCTTTCCCTAAGTTTGGTTGTGTTCTTAATGAATGATTTACATATTTAATTGCCATTTCACAAGATTTCTTTAAAGTTTTTCCACATGAAAAGTAGGTAGTTATAGCGCTAGAAAGAGTACAACCAGTGCCATGGCTATTTTTTGTATTTATTTTCTTATTTTTAAAGATTGTAATTTCTTTTTTATTGATAAATACGTCTTGGATATTTTTGTAATTTAAATGACCTCCTTTAATAAGGACATTTTTAGCACCCAATTCTATTAAATGGTTTCCTGCTAAAATTACATCCTGTATAGTAGATATTTTTGAATTGGTTAAAACTTCTGCTTCAGGTACGTTTGGTGTAATTAAATCTGCTTCAGACAAAAGTTTATTTTTTAAGATTTTAATAGCAGGGTCATTAATTAATTTTTTTCCACCCTTTGACACCATCACAGGATCTAATATTATTTTTTTTGCTTTTATTTTTTTTAATGATTTTATTACTGAATTTATAACTTCTTTTGAATGAAGCATTCCTATTTTAACAGCATCTGGTTTTATATCTTTTGCTGTAAATTCAATTTGATGAGAAATTTCTTTACTGTTCACTGGAATAATTGATTTAACACCTGTTGTGTTTTGCGATGTTATAGCAGTTATAGCAGTCATGGCGTATGAGCCAAGTGATGTGACAGTTTTAATATCTGCTTGTATACCTGCACCACCAGATGAGTCTGATCCAGCAATTATTAAAATTTTAGATTTTATTTTCAAGTTAGATAATTGATTTTTTTACAATATTGACACATTTTGAAAGCATAGTTTTGTCTTCACTTTCACACATTATTCTCACTACCGGTTCTGTTCCAGACTTTCTTACTAACATTCTGCCTTTTCCTTTAATTAAACTATTTACTTTTTTAATTGCATTTTTACATTTAAGATTATTAATTATTGATTTATCTTTTACTTCAACATTTTCTAATAATTGTGGGGTAGGTATAAAATTTTCAAATATTTCACTTGCCTTTTTGCCTTTCCTCATTGAGAACAGAACTTCTAATGCTACCAATAAACCATCCCCTGTGGTTGCAAATTTACCAAGGATGATATGGCCAGATTGCTCTCCTCCTAAATTATATTTACTTTTCTGCATTGCTTCTTTTACGTATCTATCGCCAACTTGCGATCTAATAAACTTTATCTTATTTTTAGAAAAATATTTTTGTAATCCATAATTTGACATTAAGGTGCCTACAACACCACCTTTTAAAATTTTTTTTCTTTTCCATCTTGTTGCAAGCATTGCTATTATTTTATCTCCATCAATAACGTTTCCCTTTTCATCACAAATAATAATTCTATCTGCATCACCATCTAAAGAAACTCCAATATGAGATTTATTTTTTTTTGTATAATATTTAATTTTATTTGGAAATGTAGAACCACAATTTTTATTTATATTAAATCCATTTGGAGAGGTTCCAATCTCATGAACTATGGCACCTAATGATCTAAACAATTGAGGTCCTACTTTATATGCAGCTCCATTAGCACAATCTATTGTAATTCTTAAACCCCTTAAATTAAATTGTTTAGGAAAATTTGTTTTTAATATTTCAATATATTTATTTGAGCCATTTTCTAATCTTTTAACCCTGCCTAATATTTTAGGATTTGATAACTTTTTAGATATTTTGGAGTCAATAAGTTTTTCTATTTTTTTTTCTATTTTATCAGATAATTTTAGTCCATCAGGTCCAAATAACTTTAAACCATTGTCATTATAAGGATTATGAGATGCTGTGATCATGATACCCATATTAGCTCTCATTTTTTTTGTAAGCATTGCTAAGCCATTTGTTGGCAAAGGTCCAAAAGTAAAAACATGCATTCCTGCTGATGTTAAACCTGATACTAATGCTGGCTCAAGTGTATATCCTGATAACCTTGTATCTTTTGCAATTATTGCAATTTGTTTAGCTTTTTTTTGATTTTTAAAATATGTACCAGCGGCTAAACCAAACTTAAAAAACATATTTCCATTTATTTTATCTCCATTTACCTTTCCTCTTATGCCATCTGTTCCAAAATATTTTTTTATCATTAGTTAAAATTCAATTTTTTAAAAACTTTTATTCCTTGGATAACCTCATTGACATCATGGATCCTAAGAATTTGTACTCCTTGCAACATGCTAAAAATACTTGAAGATACAGTCCCACCTGTTCTTTCTTTACTATCATTATTTCCAGATATATCTTTTATAAATCTCTTTCTGGAAATTCCCAACATTACTGGTAATCCTAAAGAATGAAAAATAGAAACATTATTGATTAGGGTAATATTATGTTTCATATTTTTACCAAATCCTATTCCTGGATCTAAGATAATGTGATTATGTTTAATTCCACTTTTTCTTATTAATCTCAGCTTATCTTCGAAATAGTCATATATATCCAGCAAAATATTATTGTAACTGGGATTTTTTTGCATTGTTTCTGTGTTACCTTTCATATGATGTAGAACAAATGGTAACTTTGTTTTTTTTAAAAAATCAATTACCTCGGTGTCATGGCTAAGGCCAGATACATCATTAATTAAGTCTAGTTTATATTTTGAAGCTTTTTTCATCACAAAACTTTTTCTAGTATCTAAAGAAACAAAAAAACTTTTGGATTTTAAATAATTCATAACTTTATTTACTCTCAGCCACTCCTCTGTTTGAAGAATTTCTTTTGAGCCTGGTCTTGTAGACTCCCCACCTACATCAATTATTTTGGCTCCATCAACTATTAATTTATTAATCTGTTTTCTTGCAGAAATTTTATTATTAAATTTTCCACCGTCAGAAAAACTATCTGGAGTAATATTTAAAACACCCATTAAAATTGGTAAATTATCAAATTTTAATTTAGGAATTTTTTTAGCCTTGGATATATTTTTTATATCAATTAAAACTTTTTTTTTAATTTTTAATGGTAGATTTTTAATATTTCTTATATTTATTTTTTTTTTATTAGTCCTGGAAATAATTTCAATTGTATCAAAAGAAAGTGACTTGTTGCCACTAACTGGAAGTGAAATCTTTTTTTTAACTTTTTCTATGGATGTTCTATTATAATAAAAATTACACGCTCTTGTGTAATATTTTTGCATTAAATTTTAATGAACAATCTTTGGTTTTAGTCCCATTGAACCTAAAGCAGAGCTTTGATCATCTTCCTCTACTTTCAAATCTTCTTTATTTTTTGGATATAAATTTTTGTTCACAATATCTTCAATTTCTTGACCCGTCAATGTTTCATAAGTAAGTAGAGCTTTTGCTAATTTATGTAAATCATCAATTTTATCAGTCAAAACTTTTTTTGCTCTATCATAACCTTGATCAACAAATTTTCTTATTTCGGTATCTACTTTTCTTGCAGTTTCTTCCGACATATTTTGTTGTCTAGCAACTGATCTTCCTAGAAAAACTTCTTCCTCATTTTCACCGTAGGCAACTGGACCAAGCTCTTTACTTAAACCTGCTCTCATTACCATTGCTCTTGCTCTTTTTGTAGCTTGCTCTATGTCGCTCGATGCACCTGTCGTTACTTTTTCATCTCCAAATATAATTTCTTCTGCAACTCTTCCTCCCATTGCTATGGCCATTTGCGCATGAAGTTGCTCTCTTGTTTGAGATACTTCGTCTCTCTCAGGAAGTTGCATTACCATTCCCAATGCTCTTCCTCTTGGAATAATTGTTGCTTTATGTATAGGATATGCAGCCTTTTCATTTATTGTAACGATCGCATGGCCAGCTTCATGATATGCAGTCAGTTTTTTCTCTTCCTCACTCATTACCATTGATCTTCTTTCAGATCCCATCATTACTTTATCTTTTGCTTCTTCGAATTCCATATAGGTAACTATTCTTTTATTTTTTCTTGCAGCTAATAATGCGGCCTCGTTTACTAAATTCGCTAAATCAGCACCAGAAAACCCCGGAGTTCCTCTTGCTATAGTTCTTAAATTTACATCTGGTGCCATTGATATTTTCTTTGCATGCACTTTTAATATTTTTTCTCTTCCAAGTAGGTCAGGATTAGAGACCACTACCTGTCTGTCAAATCTACCCGGTCTTAATAAAGCAGGATCAAGCACATCGGGTCTATTAGTTGCCGCAATTATTATTACACCTTCATTTGTATCAAAGCCGTCCATCTCTACAAGTAATTGATTAAGCGTTTGCTCTCTTTCATCGTTACCACCTCCTAAGCCTGCACCTCTACTTCTTCCAACAGCATCAATCTCATCAATGAATATTATACATGGTGAGTGTTTTTTACCTTGCTCGAACATATCTCGAACTCTTGAAGCTCCAACACCAACAAACATTTCTACAAAGTCTGAACCTGAAATAGTGAAGAATGGTACACCTGCTTCACCCGCTATAGCTCTTGCTAATAAAGTTTTACCAGTTCCAGGAGGTCCAACCAATAGACATCCACGAGGTATTTTTCCACCTAACCTACTAAATTTCTTAGGATCCTTTAAAAATTCTACCACTTCCTCAACTTCCTCTTTAGCTTCTTCAACTCCAGCAACATCATTGAAGGTAACTTTACCTTTTAACTCATTCATCATTTTGGCTTTTGATTTACCAAAACCCATTGCTCCACCTTTGCCACCTTGCATCTGTCTCATGAAAAATATCCATACAGCAATTAACAGTAGCATAGGGAACCATGATAAAAGCACACCAAACAATGAAGGCATTTTTTCTTCTAATGGACTTGCTGAGATACTAACGCCTTTTTCACTTAATTTTTGAATTAGATTTGGATCGTCAGGAGCATAAGTATTAAACATTTCTCCATTAGACATTACACCCTTTATATTTTTTCCTTGGATTTCTACTTGAACAACTCTTCCATTATCTACTTGTGTTAAAAATTCTGAAAATATAATGTTATTTTTTTGATTAACTGATCCTTGTGGATTCTTGAACATATTGTACAGGCCTATAGTCAAGATCACTATTACCGCCCACATAGCTAAATTTCTAAAATTCATTACACTAAATTAAGAATTATTATCAAATTAACAAGTGTCAATTTGTGCCAATTTTTAGGTATTCTATCTATTTTCCGAAGAAATAATGACTGAATTCTCAAGTTTCTGAATTATACATCCTGAAAGTGTTTTTTTTGAGTAATTATTAGTAGATCTTAAATATTTAAGTAAGTTCTCAATCTTTGCGCCTCTTGCAAAAGTATCTTTTTTTCCTATTTTTTGAATCAGTTCTGAAAATGATCTAAAGACAATTTCATCTGGTTGTCTAAAAAAATCATCTTTTAAAATAATTGAATTAGTTAATTTTAAGTAATTAGAATTTTCATTAATATTTTTCTGAACATAATAATCTATAGCAATATTGCTTTTGCTTAGATTACTCATAGATAATTTAAGTTTTTTAAATGTTAACCCTTCTTTTTCTAAATTAAAAATTAAATTCCTAACTTTTGCTCTTAAAAATTTTACATCAAAGTTGGAGGGATCATCAACATAAAAATTAAAAGTATTATTTGAAATGTATACCAGATCCTTTTTGGGTATATCGATTAATGGCCTCAAAATAAAAATTTTGTCATCAAACTTTACTTTAGATTTAGTATTACTAAATGAAATTAAACCTTTTAAACCTGAACCTCTTAATAATCTTATAAAAAAATTTTCAATTAAATCATCTTTATGATGTGCTGTTAAGATCATATCAATTTTTCTAGTTAGACTTTGATTTATAATTAATTTGTATCTATTATCTCTTGCAAAAGATTGAAGATTTTTTGTTTTATTTATTTTTTCAATAGTAAGTATTTTAGAAGAAATTTGGAATTCTTTAAGTTTTTTTTTAACTAATTTAGCTTCTGTAGTAGAATTATTTCTTAGTTTATGGTCTACGATAAAAAAATAAACTTTTTTGTTATTTTCCCAAGAATAACACTTAGCTAAGAATGATAATGCCATACTGTCTACTCCACCTGAAACAGCAACACAAAAACTATTTGTAATATGACTTGCTAATTTTTTTTTAAAATTTAAGTAAATGCTTTTTATTCTTGGGTCATTTAATTTTTTTGAATAAAAATTATGAATTTTCTTTTTTACACTCAAATTCTTTTTCTTCATAATACTTTGCTTTTTGAAGTACAGATTGAGTTGCATCAGGATATTGTTTTTTTACTCCTGCAATCATCAAGCATCCTTGATCTTTTTCTCCCATCTGAACCAATGACACTCCTAGTTTCAATAAATTTTCAGGAGCAATTTTGCTTTTTGGATACTTTTGATAACCCTCTAAATATGCAGTAGCAGCATCAGTGTACATTTGTCTTATTCTATATGTTTCTGCATACCAATATTGTGCATTACCTGACAATTCATTATCTGGATTAGTCAACACAAATTCTCTAAATGCTTTTTCAGCGCTAGTATAATCACCAACTTTTAAAAAATTTCTTGCAAATTGATATTGCTCTTTTGGACTAGCATCAGGTAATAATTTTTCCTCAGAATTAAAAACCTCTGAGATTATTGCTTCAGTCTGTTCTACTGATTCAATTACTTGTGTATCATCACTAGTAGTCATATCTTTATACGATACCTCTCCCAGTGATTGTGGTTCTGAAGATCCAGGAAGTATTTTCTTTTGGGTTATATTCTCATTAATCAATGCCTGATTTGTCTTGGGCAAAGAGGAAAGAGAATTATTATTAGAATTTATGATAGAGTTTTGTTCAATTTGTTCAAATCTTAATTGATTATCCTGTTGTACTTTAGAAAGCTTATTTGAAAGTTTATCTAATTTAAAATTAATTTCTTCAAATTTATTTGTTAATTCTTGGAATTGCATCTCTATTTCACTTAATTTCAATAAATGTTTTGTTAACGCCTGTTCAGACTCTTTAGTAGAGGCTTTTTGAGTTTTATTTGTATCAGAGTTTTCAGAAAATGACTGGGAGTAAACTGCTCTTTCTAAAGTTCTAAGGTCTTTTTGAATATTTTCTAAAATTTCTCCCACCTCTTGATCTTGAGAAAATGAAATACATGTTGAAAAGAGCAAAAATGAAAAAAAATTAACTAAAATGAACTTAATTAATGATCTCATAGAAACATTTGTAATTATAATAATGGCAGAAAGAAGACCCTTGCTTTAAAAAAGTAAGGGTCTTTGTAAATTTAATTTAATTTGCTTTTACTGTAACAGATCTTCTATTTTTTGACCATGAAAGCGGATTTGAACCAGAGTCTACTGGTCTCTCTTTTCCATAACTTAAAACTTTAATTCGATCAGACGAAACACCATAAGTCATCAAATAGTCTTTTGCAGCATTTGCTCTTCTTTCACCTAAGGCTAAGTTATATTCTCTAGTGCCTCTCTCATCTGCGTGGCCTTCTACCACAACAGTAACATCTGAGTTTTGTCTTAACCAAGCGGCTTGCTTTCTTAATGTTTCTCTAGAAGCTGTTGTTAATATTGTCTCATTTGTAGCAAAGAATACTCTGTCAGGAACTCCGCTCGCGAGCTCTCCTACAGTATCAGTACCTATATAAACATCTCCCTGCATTAACGCATCTAATTTCTCAATTGGATCTGCTTTTTGAGTCTCAGCTGCTTTAGTAGTAGTCGATGACTCTGTTGTTGTTTTTACAGACTTCTTTGTTGCACATGCGGTAACAATTAAACCAAAAATAACAACAAGAAATGCATTTTTTAAAATTTTGCTTAGATTCATTTTTGCTCCTTAAATAGAATATTATGAACTTAATCATGTAATTAGATGTTTTGTCCAGAAAAATCAACCAAATTTAATAAAATCTGAGATTTTCTTCAATTTCCTAATAAAGAAGACCATGATGGGTCTGAGGCATCTGTTTCGGTTAATACCAACCTCTCGTTGTATCCGGTTAAATCAATTGACCATAGTTTTGCTGAAAATCCTTGACCTTTATTATCAGTTTTTGTCTCCCTATAGAATATGATTATTCTACCATTTGGAGACCATGAGGGTGCCTCTTGATAAAAATTTTCTGTAAGTAATCTCTCTCCAGTTCCGTCAGTTCTCATAACTCCAATAAAAAATTTACCTTTATGTAATTTTGTAAATGCAATTAAATCTCCCCTAGGTGACCATACGGGTGTACCATAAATCCCTTTTCCAAATGATATTCTCTTAACTTTTGATCCATCACTCCTCATTACATAAATTTGCTGATAGCCACTTCTATCAGAATTAAACGTAATATATTTACCATCAGGTGAATATGACGGTGAAGTATCTATAGATGGATGATCGGTTAATTTTTCCTGAATGTTTGTCTCTAAATTTCTAACCCAAATTTCTGAGTTACCGTCTTTTGCTAAACTCATTATAATTTTTTTTCCATCTGGCGAAAATCTTGGAGCAAACGTCATTCCAGGAAAATCTCCAACAACCTCTTGTTTACCTGTTTCAATATTCAAAAGATAAACCCTAGGCATATTTCTAAAGTATGAGAGGTAGGTTACCATTTGATTTGTTGGATTAAATCTTGGAGTTAATACCAACTCGTTTCCTAAGGTTAAATACTTTGTATTAAATCCATCTTGATCCATTATAGCTAATTTTTTTACTCTTTGAGTTTTTGGCCCCTCTTCTGCAACATAAATTATTCTAGTATCAAAATAACCACTTTCTCCAGTTAAACGCTCATATACCTTATCTGAAATTTTATGACCAACTCTTCTCCAGTTGGTTGGTACCGTTGTTAATGAAAATCCATCAACCATTTTTGCTCCTAAAACATCCCAAAGTTTAAATTCGATCCTAATATAATCTTTTTCATTTATGATTTTAGAAGTAACCCTACCAGTGATTAAAACTTGGGATTTAATCAAAGCCCAATCTTCAAATCTTGGTTTAAAGTGTGCAATATCTGGTTTTTGTAGAAAAGATTCATTATTCAGAGTATCAAATAATCCTGTTTTCCTTAAATTATTCTCAATTACCTTTGAAATTTCTAGTCCTAAATTATCTATTTCTAAATTTTTTTTAATTTTTTCTTTGGAGATTTCATCGGTAAAAAAAGGAGAAACAGAAATTGGTAAAGGATCAAGATTTCCTCTTGTTATATCAATTTCAACGAGTGAATAAGATACACCAGGCTTTAAAATAAAATAAAAAACAAATAATAATAAAATTTTTTTTCTCATCCACCCATCATTTCTATTGGATTAAATCTTAATATCATCGTTTTCCATTTTTCATAACTCGTTGTTGGAAGATTTTTTATAGGGTTACAAAGTCTAATCGCTCTAATTACACTTTGTGCTATTTGATAAAAAGCTCCTTCGCCAGGTGTGTTCATTCTTACATGGTCCAACATTTCAAAGTTTTTTACAATTCCATTTTTTTCTAAGTTAAGTTTTACAGTAACCAGTAAATCTTCGCTATATGGCAATCCAGTGGGTACTGACCAACATGTATAAATTTGGTGTCTAACTGCATATTCGGTGGTTACACTCAATTTAGAAAGCTTCATAGACTTATCTTCAGATTGTGTAATTCCATCTGCCTTTTTTTTAACTTCTCCTACATTCTCATATTGCTTTGCAATTAAACCTTTAATTTTGTTAACATCGATATCTTTTTTTTCATACTCAGATACTTGTTTTGCCTTTTCATCTTTCATAGGTTTTTTAATATTTGCAAATTCTTTTATTACTTCATCATTTTCAATTTTTTTTTCAATTTTTTTTCTTTTTTCTTTTTCAATAACTATTTTTTTATCCTCTTTTGAAGGTTGTTGCTCAGTTTCTTGTTTGGCATCTATTTTTTCCAACTTTTTATCAGGTAATGGAACTGCTTCAGATTTTTCTAGTTTAACTTTTTCTTGTTTTTTCTCAGGCACTGGTACTTTTTTTGATTTTGATAAATCAATTTCATCTTTTTGATTTTCAAATTTTACCTGCTTTTTTTCGTCTTTTTTAATCTCTTTTGGTGGAGCTTGCTCAGATAGTAGTTTTTTATTATCATTTTTTGCCTTTTCTATAATTTTTGCAGCCTTTGGTGCATATGGAATATTAGTTTTCTCAGAAATTTGAATTAATTCAACCGAAACAATTGGCATAAGTTCTAAAGGCTTTTTTGCTACGAATGGAAGTGCAAATATTGTAGCAAAAAATATTGTACCATGAAAAAAAACAGAAAATAACATTCCAAAAGAAAAATTATTAAATCCACTTGTAAAACCACTAAATGAAATTTTTCTAAACAATGCTATCTCTCTTTATATGGTTCAGATATTAAAGCAACTTTAGTGAAGCCTGAACCTGAAAGTTTACCCATTACCTCTAATACTCTTCCATAATTAATTGTTTTGTCACCTCTTACATAAATTCTAGTATCAGTTCTATTGTTAGACACAGCTAAAATTTTTTTTATTAAATTATTAAACTCAATTTTTGTCTCTTGAATAAAAACTTCACCTTTTGAGTTTATAGTTAATGTGAGAGGTTCGCTTTCTTCTGGTAAAGTATCAGCTGAAGTTTCAGGTAAATCAACCTGCACTCCTACTGTTAGCAGAGGTGCTGTAACCATAAAAATAATTAAAAGAACTAGCATTACATCAACGAAAGGGGTTACATTTATTTCACTCATCGGTTCTCTTTCTGCGCGCTTTAAATTAAATGCCATGCTAGATTATTGAAATAAATCTTTTTGAAAAATTTTCTAATTTTTGTGAATATTTTTTAGAGTCATTACCAAATTTATTATAGGCAATTACTGCTGGTATCGCTGCTAACAAACCTAAAGCAGTTGCAAATAAGGCTTCGGCAATTCCAGGGGCAACAATAGCCAGACTAGTATTTCTTGATATAGCAATTGATTGAAAAGAATTCATTATTCCCCAAACTGTTCCAAATAATCCAATAAACGGTGCTGTAGATCCTACGGTTGCAAGAAAAGTAAATTTGTTGTTAACAACATTCATTTGCTTTTCAATATTTACTTCTAATATATTTTCAAGTCTTTGGCTTATATTTGTTTTTGATCTTGATTTCATAACAGCTTGCATTGAGTCTTTAAATAATTGAGCCATTGGATTATCTAACGCTGCAGGCAAACTATTATAAAATGTTTCTGCAGACTTAGACTTCCAAAATCTTTCTTCAAAATCCTCAGAGTCTTTATTTATTCTTCTAAACATTACAATTTTATCAAAAATTATTGCCCAAGAATAAACTGAGCTAGCGATTAGAATAATAATCACAGATTTAACGATAAAGTCAGCTCTTAAAAATAAACTTAAAATTGAAAAGTCTGTATTGCTTGCTAATCCTACTGCTTGAGAAGTTATATCTGCGTCCATTTAATTGATTTCACACTAAAATGTGTCATGAATTTGTCTATAAAAATAAGCTTTATTTTATTTTTCTTGTGAATTTAGATGATAATTGGCAATTAATATTGCATCCGCTTTATTGGTGTCTTTTTTTCGAGATAACATTGATGAAAACTTAGGAAACATTTCAATTGCTTTAACTCTACTCGAATCCTTTTGAGAATTTATTAAATCATAATACTTTTTCCATTTGGCTGGTCTCACAAAAAAAATTGGTAGTTGCATTGCAGCACAAACACCTTTCAAAACTCCAAATGATTGTCCAAAATTAAACATACTGGTAACACCTTGTCCAGGCATTGCCGAAACTTGCTCTACCACTACATTTATATTCTCAGATTTATGGTTTTGAATCCTTAAAGATATTTCGTTGAATATTTGACTACCATTAATTTGCTTTTTATTTTTATTACCTGATGCCATCGTAGGCATATCAATTACATCCTTTAATTCTCCATCATCAAAAAAACAAATTGCACCAGTTATCCCAGGATCTATTCCAATTATTATCATTAAATTAGTTAAATTGCATTTGTAAAAACATTTTGAACATCATCATCTTCTTCTAAAATTTCCAAAAACTTAATCATTTTTTCTTTGTCTTCATCATTTAGTTTAATTTTATTTGTAGCAACCCATTCAATTTCTGTAGATATGAAATTAGAAATCTCCTTTTCCAATAAATTTTTTACATCATATATCTCATCATTATTTGTATGAATCTCGTAATAATTATCATGAAATATACAATCACTAGCTCCAGCATCAGTTGCTAGGTTAAAAACTTTTTCTTCATCAATTTCCTCTTTCTCAATCTTAATGACTCCTAGTTGAAGAAAGTTATGTGATGCAGAACCTTGGGTACCAAGTCCTCCTCCATGTTTTTGAAAAATTGTTCTTATATTTGAGGCAGTTCTATTTTTATTATCTGTTAAGGTAGTAACTACTATTGCAGATTTTGCAGGTCCAAATCCTTCATATCTTATATTTTCAAAATTAGAGTCTGCTGCTATTGATGATTTATCAATGGCTCTTTCAATGTTATCTTTAGGCATATTGGCTGATCTAGCAGCCTGAATTGCAGATCTTAACCTCGAATTCATATCTGGATTTTTATCACCCAGTTTAGCGGCTACTGTAATTTCCCTTGATAGTTTTGAAAAAATAGCAGATCTTTGTTTATCTGCCTTTCCTTTTTTATGCTTGATACCTGCCCAATGAGAATGACCTGCCATGATTTAATTATCTTTTTTAAGTTGACCACCAAATATAAACTGACTGATATTTAATGCCAAACCATTTTTTGGATTTGCTTCAATAATTGCTCCACAAAGTGAGGCCTCTCCCTCAGCAGGATAGTGTTTTACAGACTCTCTTTTGTAAAACCTATTAATAGAATTTTCAGCATTCATGCCAATAACAGAATTGTAATCACCACACATTCCTGCATCTGTTAAATATGCAGTTCCCTTATTTAGAACTCTTCCGTCGTTTGTTGGTACATGAGTATGTGTGCCTACTACAAATGTTGCATGTCCGTCAAATACATGGCCAATAGCCATTTTTTCGCTAGTAATTTCACCATGGATGTCAACTATTAGAAAATCATATTTTTCTTTTCTTGTATTTTGATCTAAAAATTCTTTGCTTTTTATAAAGACATCATCACATTTTTTCATAAAAACATTTCCCATTAAATTTAACACACCAACTTTATAGCCACCGATAGAATCGTAAATACCAAATCCACTACCTGGAGTATCGTTTGATAAGTTTAATGGTCGTAGAAGTCTTTTTTGTTTTTTGATAAATTCGAATGTTTCTTTTTGATCCCAGACATGATTACCAGTAGTAATAACATCAACTCCACAACTTAATAATTCATTAACGATATTCTCCGTTATACCAACACCTTCTTTTGCAGCATTCTCACCATTTACGATAACAAATTTTATTTTTTTTGATTTAATAATATTAGGTAAAAATTTTTTTACTGCATTACAGCCACTGTTTCCAACTATATCTCCTAAAAATAAAATATTCATTTAATAATTTCTTTATCTGTTAAAATAAAATTTAACTTTTGATCAAATTTATTTATAGGGATTTTTGTAATTTCTTGAAATGAAAAAGCAAAACCAACTGTTAAAATTTTTTTAAACTTAAGAATTTTGCTAATATATCTATCATAAAATCCACCACCGTATCCCAATCTAAATTTATACCTATCAAATCCAACAAGGGGTACAATCAAAACATCTGGAATAACTTTTTTTTTAGTATTTGGCTCAGGAATACCTTGCTGACTTACTCTGAGTGAGTCTTGAAAAGACCATTCGTAAAAAT
>CABYJT010000014.1 GCA_902519455.1 uncultured Pelagibacteraceae bacterium | reverse complement strand
GCCCCAGCCTCAGCTGCAGATGTTGCGAAACCTGATCTAAGACTATGTCCACCGTATATGTTTGGATCTAGACCAGCTTTAGAAGCATACTTTTTTATTATTAGAGATACTGATTTATCTGATATATTGAATATTTTCCCATGTTTAATATTTCCAAATGAAATCCAGTCTTTTAGCTTAGTAACTGGACAATATTCATCATTTATGAAGTAGGGTATTGCCTTAATAGCTCCTTCACCTGATTGATCTGTTTTTGATCTTTTTAAGAATATTTTTACACCTTCAGATACAAATTCAAGATCCTCATAATCTAGATTTACCAGTTCTGACCTTCTAAATCCTCCAGCGAAACCTATAAGAATCAAAGATTTATTCCTTATTTTTTTTAATTCTATATTTTCATATTTATCTATAACTTTAATTATCTTTTTTAACTCATTGATTAATATGGGTTTTTTTTGCTTTTTGATACGCTCCATTAACTCTTTTGATGCCCAATAGATTCTCAATTATTATTGGGTGTTTAGTATCTAAATAATGGCCTTTCATTTTATGAACAACTTTAATTGAAGCTATTCTTCTTTTTAAAGTACTAAATTTAGATGTTTTTGACAAATGAGTTAGGTAAATAGATAAAATTTTGGCTTCAGTAGGTAATGATTTAAGTCCATTATTAACACAGAAGTGGTTAAAATCTCTAAAATCAGACTCATATGCTCGAATTGTGTTGCTTGCTTTTGAAATTTTTAAATTTTTAATTGTTTCTAATTCAAGTTTTTTTTACATCCGTTATAAGATCTTTCATAATATTTTCCGATAACCATTAATTATCGGAAATATAATATAACACATTTTATAAGTCAACTATTTAATGTAAAAGATTCCTAATGCCTAAATATGTTTTAATTGGTCTAATAGTTGTTATTGGAACATTCCTTATTATGAATTATTGGCCAAAACTGAAAGAACAAACCAAAAATAGAATTTTAATGGTTATTTTTGGAATATTTTTTATAAGCATATTTGTTTTACTATTTTTATTAATGTTTTGAGGTTATTTGGTAGATATAATTAGTATTTTAGTTGCTGGAATATTTTCGTGCATAATTCTTGATATTCTGGGTTATTTACTCAAATTGATGGGTATTCCGGAACCATCTTGGGGAATTGTTGGAAGATGGACCTATTATATGCTTAAAAATGCTACTTTTTATAACCCAAATATTGCTCAATTGCCGAATGTTAGGTATGAGGTCATTATTGGTTGGATTTTTCACTATTATGTATCGATTTGTTGGGCTGTAATCTATTATTTTTGTTTTTTAATGGTAGGTCTAAAAATGACATATTTTTCAGGCTTTATATTTGGAGCTCTTACAACATTAGCTCCATTATTGATATTTCTTCCTTTTACAGGACAAGGAGTGTTTGCAAATAAGACTGAAATACCTATTAAAACATCAGTTATGTTTCTAATCAGACACTCAATTTACGGAATTGCTATGTATGAGGGTTTTAGATGGTTTACTTAAAGCTTTAGATTAAGTTATCCCCATTATTCATCCCTGTTAAAAACCCATTATATTCAACGATAAAGTGATACATACAACCTACTCTATCTGATATTGTCTTAAATGAATTAAGAGGCAACTCTTAACTGACCAGCTAGGGAAAAACCGAGAGGTTCAAGCCTAGAGGGCAGAAAGCTCTGCAGAGTAGCGCTAAAATTGTAGGGTGGACGGCATGGCGGTAGCGCATACAACGACGTGCCAAAAACTACTGTTCTTTGTACCTGAAAAGGTGCAAGGAAACAGGGTTTTTTCTATATATGATCCTCAAAGGCACAAAATTCCAATTAAAAGTATGGAAATATTTAAAAACTATTCCTAAAGGTCAAATCAGAACCTATTCTGAAGTAGCAAAAGCTATTAAAAAGCCAAAAGCAGTAAGAGCTGTAGCAAATGCCATAGGAAAAAATCCTTATGCTCCTAAAATACCTTGTCATCGGGTAATAAGGTCAAATGGTTCTTTAGGTGGTTATTCAGGGAAAGGCGGGATAAATACCAAGAAAAAATTGCTAAAATTAGAAGGTATTTTGCTCTAAAAATGTTTAATAGCAACGTTTTTTAATAATTTTACTATATTTGGTTATTTTTTTTTAATATCACCTATAAGTTGCACCATAAAATAATAAATGTTTGAAATAGACCTATTTTTGGGCGTTTAAACACTATATTCTTATAATGCAGAGCTCGTGTTTTTTTTCAAAATTGTATGTGATTTTAGGTCGGACTATTTTGTGTCACGTTACACAATTCAGTTCAAACGTTGAAATAATCTAATTTTTATTGAATTTTATTGGTTTAACTAGCCCACCCCTCTTTAAAAATTTATAAAATCAATACTTTATGCCTATAATGAATAATAACTGTTTTTATTAATGTATGTATAAATTCTAAATGTTTAACTAATATAAATTATACATAATTACAATAGTTTATACTAAATACTTAAAGCATTACTTTAATATTTAGTAACGTTTTGTTTACTTTAATTAATAGATTTAAAAGTTCTTACTTTAAGAAACTCAAGGAAATCGACAATATTGCTATCTTTGTTCTTATGATCCTCTGATAATGCCTCAACACCTTCACTGTAAACTTTGTTTGGATTATCATTAGAAAGCTTTATCATACCTCTAGCAATAGTATTACATAAATCATATTCATCTTCAGACATATTTTCCTTATTATCCCCTACAACTGAACATGAAAAGCCCTTATCAACTGGTGTAACCATTAAATGAATGGATCTTGAAAATATACCTTTTTTACTTTTCTTCATTAATTTCGGCTAGCATTTGGTCTAATTTTTTTTATTAAATCCAGATCATTTTTAAATTTATCTAAAAAGAATTTATGAGCATTTCTTAGTAAAGTAACAGAGTTCTTTTTAATAACTGAATTGTTTTCGATTTTAATAAAATCTTCTTTATGATTTTTAAATATTTTGCTCAAAGTATCAATCCAAGTTGTAACATTATTTAATTCGGTTATAATTTCCGGGTAAGTCATACTTGAGCTGATTTTCCAAAAACTACATGCAGAAACAAACTTCAATTGTTTAAAATCTTTACCATTAAGTATTTCTTGAACAACTCTTATTGATAAAAAACTTTTTATATTAATCATCATATCTCTTGGTAAATCAACTTTATTAGTTGATTTTTTATTTAAAGTAACATCATTGAGTAAGAAATTTTTGACATAAGATAATCCTGTGTCAGTGATTTTATATATTTTAGCTTTTTTTTTGGATATCCATCCGTTTTTGAGCAATGCACCATTTTTATTCATTAAATGTAACAATACAGCATTTGAATTTGGGAAATTTTCATATCCTTTTAACGCAAAGTCATTTGGAAATTTTTCCCAGCATTTGACAGTAAGTTCTTCAGCTGAAAACTCAACTTTATCTTTACTAATTTCATAAGATGAAAGTAGAACTTTTTCAGCTGCTGTATAATTGCTATTCATCAGTATTAAAAAAATCGTCTGAATTTAATATAGATTTTACAAAAGGTTCAATTTTTTTATTAAAATCTGTTTTTTCATCATCAATTGATTGAAGTGATTTGGCAAGTGTGTCTGGTTTACTATCAGGATTGCTTGTAATATTTACACGTGCCATAATTTCAAAGAATTGCTCTAAATAATAAACTTTAAATTCCGCTGATTTTTCACCATCTGAAACTTGTTTTTTGTTGTTTGACTGTTTCCAAATCATTTCAGTTAATGGAGACTGAAAATTTATCCACCAGACGCCATTAATGGTATCTATGGGTCTTTGATATATTGGTGGATGATCTGCATCAAGAAGATTTTTACCATCTTCATTTAGTGGATCGTCATCTATACCGCTACATAGCACTGTAGGAAAACCCCCACCCTTTTGTTTGGGAGGGTTTGGATTTTCTTTAACTGAGACCTTAACAGAATTACTAAAACAATCTTCTGTCATTGCAGTTAATTCGGTTTCCCCTTGACCTATTCCACTTAAAAGTCCTACAGGTGATGTACCAATAATATTTTCATTATTTGATGTATATGTCAAATAACATGAATTATATTTATTTCCATTAACATCCAAAATTTCATAATTTATTTTTGATGAAGTTCTTTCCTTCAATTCAATAAAATTATTTTTTAAATTTATTTTTGATATATCAAGAACAGATATTTCTACTGAATTACTTTTAATTTTATTTTTTTTTGATACAGCATGTATTTTTGTAGTACCAGAATTTTTTGTAAAAAGTAAATTCATGTGCTTCTCATGTTCACCTAAAACGTTACTGTCAGAGATAAACCAATCTACAGAATAATTTTTAATTATCTTACCCTCTGTGTTGTAACTTGTTAATTTGGGTCTGAAGACAACACCCTTACCAGCTTGTTTATGCGAAAGAGTCAGATCCATTGACTTAAGTTTCCCATTATCTTTATATTTAGGTTTTTTCTTGCCAGAACCATTTGTGCTCAAATTACCTTCACCAGCAGTTTTGTGTTTAATAAAACCATTTTCTTTAAAAACTTTTTCAAGATTTCTTTGGAAATTTTTAATATTCTCCTTTTGTTTTTTTTCTATTTCAACTTTCTTTTTTTCTAAATGCTCATTGGCTATTTTATCTATATTAATATTAATAAATTCACTGAGAGCGTTTATAAATGGTGATGGAGTAAATTCCTCTCTCGAATTTGATGTATAATCTTTCAATTCATCGTGAAACAACTCACCGTAAAGATGTCTTGAAAATCCGCTAGGATTTGAGGAAACTTCACGCATCTTCCAATGTCCTTGTGGAGCTTTAAGTTTACCCGACGCCTTTCTACCTACAATTAAATGTCTTCCTTTTAAAGATGAATTTGGCATATCCTTAGCTGAAGATTTAATAATTAATCTCCTAAATGGTGAATTTGTCATATCAATAATATTTTTTGTTTCGGGGTCTTCAAGCATATCAGGAATTTCAATTGAAACTTGGTTAAGCTGATCCTTGTGTTGTCCTATAGTTTCAGGTTTTAAAAATTTATAAGTTTCATTATTTTCTTCTTTTACAAACCTTCCGTTATTACAAATGTAAATATTCATTAATTGCAAAGGTAGGATTGATTGTTGATTAGTTATAAATTTATCCAACTCTTTTTGAACTTTTATATGTCGAGGATATTCTTTTACATTTTCACCTATAAAAAAAGTAAAACTTTGTCTTTTTTCAGCAATTTTTTTAATTTTAACAGGTAAATCTTCAAAATTAATATTAAATAATTTTAAGTACTCCTGAAGTTTAAATTTTGAATTAGTAAAATGTCCATAATCATCATGAATAACTCTTAAATCTTTATCTTTTACATTTCCCAACCCTTTTGCAGAAACAATTTTTGATTCAAAACCAACAGCTCTTAAATACTTATTTTTAGCTGTATACCAAAAAGCTTTATCAAAAAGTCCAAGACCATACAATTTTCCACCATTTCCTTTACCTCCGAAGAAATTATCAGATGAAAAAGTATTTCTATGTGATGCACTATGGGAATGAAATTCAGAAAAATGTTCTATATCCTCACTATCCATACCACCAAAATCTAAAAACCCAATTTTAGATGTGTTACTATTTGTTCCATTTTTAAAAAATAAGATGGCTAAACAGTCTTCCTTATCTAAATTTAATCTTTCATATTCATCTTTACTATTTTTAAATATATCACCCATTCCTCTATCGTGACTTTGCATTTGAACCAAAGCATTTCTCACAGCCCCTTCATAACTTGCTTTTGTTGAATATGTTCTTTTTGTCATTAATTTATCTACAATTTCCATTTATCTGTCCTCTTCTCTTGAGCTTCAAACTTGTTTTTTACAATTTTGTACTCATCATAGATATCATCGAGGATCTTCTTAAATTCTTTGCTCTCATATTTGTAATTATTTTTATTAAGGAGATTAGAGACCCGCCTAAGGTGTTTTAAGACGTTATTTACTCTTATTGGGGCTATTCTTGTGAACCGTTCTCTTTTTTCCACAATGTTACCTTTGTTTTTATTTTCTCCTTCCATTTTCTCCTTTCTTAGGCTAATTAGTGGACATAGAAAGGATAACTGCACTAATTAGCCTTTATTTATAGCTATTAAACCATATAAATATGGCAATATTTAGTAATACAATACAACTCTATGTAGTAAAAAGATGCTTAAAATACTATATTTTGCTGTATTTGTATACATAGTTATCATATAGTACTTTATATAAGAATTGTCAACACATTAAATGAAAAAAAAGAAATTAAAAATTAATAGAATAAATGGAGGTCTCTTTTACAACAATGATAGCTTAGATGTTCTAGAAAATGAAAAATTTAAAGCAAAATATAAAAATAAAATTGATTTAATTTTTACTTCACCACCATTCCCGTTAATTACATCAAAGAAATATGGTAATGAAAAAGGTGATGAATATATAGATTGGTTTAAAAGGTTTGCGATACCATTAAAAACAGTTTTATCTAAAAAAGGCTCAATAGTTATAGAAATTGGAAATTCATGGACTCCGAAAGAACCAACTTATTCATTGATTGAATTAAGAGCGTTAATGGCATTTAAGAAGGCAGGTGAGTTTTCATTGTGTCAAGAATTTATTTGGTACAACCCAGCAAAACTACCTGGTCCTGCAGAATGGGTTACAAAGTATAGAGAAAGAGTAAAAGATTCATTTACTAAGATTTGGTGGTTATCAAAAACACCAAGACCCTACGCTGATAATAAAAAAATTCTTACAGAGTATAGTAAAGGGATGTTAAAATTATTATTGAAGAAAAAATATAATTCTGGAAAAAGAGCTACAGGTCACAATATAAGTGCAAAAGGATTTTTTAAAAAAAATGAAGGTGCTATACCTCCAAATGTATTTGAAGATTTTGATAACTTTTTAAGAATATCAAACACAAATAATGTAAATCAATATAGAGAGTATTGTTTAAAAAATAATCTACCAGTTCATCCAGCGAGAATGCCTAATGAATTAGCTGAATTTTTTGTTAGATTTTTAACTAAGCCAAAATCAATAGTATTAGATCCTTTTGCTGGATCAAATACTACTGGGTATGTTGCATCAAAATTAAAAAGGAAATGGATATCGATAGAAAAAAATATTGATTATATAAAAGGATCAAAAGGCTGGTTTTTATAATAGATCATCTTAAAGCAATTTCTCTCCTTGAAATATAAAGACCACTTAATACAATTATAAATAAACCTAAATAAGTCCAGTTATCAGGTAATTCATTAAATATATAATAACTAAGTATTATATTTGTAATAATTTCTGTATAACCTAATGGAGCTAATTTTGAAGCATCAGCTAAATTAAGAGAGTAAATGATAAGAAAGTGCGCTAATGCGGCTATAAAACCAATCAAAGCCATCATAATCCACTGACTATTTGAAGGATTTATCCATACACTAGGCATGAAAAAAGACATAACAATAGTGCCTACTGTGCCTGCAAATAATAAAGTTAAAAGTGAATTATCAAAGTTGCGTAATTTACGAGTAATTATTAAATAAAATCCATAACAAATTCCATTTCCTAAAGCAGCAAGTGTTGCAAGATTAATCTCAATAAAGCCAGGTCTAATTACAATTAATGTGCCTATAAAACCGAGCGATACTGCTGTCCATCGTCTTAAACCTACTTTCTCATTTAAAAAAAATGGTGACATTACGGTCACACAAATTGGCGCGACGAAAGCTAAAGTAAGAGCTTTTGGTAATGAAATTTCAGATATTGCATAAAAAAATAAATATGTAGAAAATACAAAAATCAATCCCCTTATCAATTGGAGTAGAGGTTTTTTACTCCAAACAAGAGATTTTCTGTCAAAAAATAACATTATGAATAGAGCAAAAATAACTGTAAAAAAATATCTAGACCACGTAATTTGTAAAACATCCATAGATGAACTTAAATACTTTGCAATTGCATCCATAAATGGAACAATCATCCAAGCAGAGGCATTGAGTATTATTGCTCTCATTAAACAAACATAGCCTTTAAGAAAAATATTTTAAAGCAAAGAATACTGTAATTGGGACTGTTATTAATGACATTAAAGTTGAAACAACAATTGTACTAGAGATATTATCTACAATTTCCTTTGGTGAATACATAGATGCAACTAAATAACAAAGAATAGCACTAGGCATCGATGATTGTATTAATAAAACACCTGCTGCAAAGCCAGATAAATTAAAAAAAGATATTAGAGCAAAACCAATTAAGGGCCCTATAATAACTCTTCCTGTAGATGTAATTAAAGCATCCTTAAAGGAAAAAACTTTCATTTGTGTTAATGAAACACCTAAAGACATTAAAATCATTACTATCATTCCATAAGCAAGAAGCATAACAGTATTCAATACAAATATTGGCAAAGGTATTTCGTAATAAAGAAAAATAATGGTAGCAATTATTGCATAAAATGATGGACTTTTTATTATAACTTTTAAATCAAACTCACGTTTAGCTAAAAAAATATTAAGAGTAAAATGAAGAAGAACTACCAAAGAAGATATAGCTGCCGCAATACCCATACCCAATTTACCATATGCAAACAAACATATTGGAATACCCATATTGCCTGTATTAGGTAAAAAAAATGTTGGCAACTCCCTTAAATAATCTTTTTTCATCAAAATTAAAAAAATTAGACCAACAATTAAAAAAGAGGATAAAAGAATTACTGCATATAAAAAATACTCTGAAAACATTGCAAAAGTTACACCACTTGCTGAAATAGAGAATATTACTATAGACGGTGTTCCAAAATTAGCAGAATAAGTAGTTATAAATGATGTATCAAAATTTGGATTTTTTTTACCTAAAAAATATCCGATACCAACTATAAAAAAAACTGGAAAAAGAACTTCAAATAATTTTATATAAAGTTCCATTAAAATAATCGAATAAGAACAGGATTTTTAATAATATTTTTATTTGATTTAAATGATTTAATACATCTTTGAGCGTCTAATTCATTTGCATTATGAGTAATAAGAACAATCGAAGCTGTCTTACTTTTATGATCAGGTATTTGTATTAATCTTTGAATAGAAATTTTATACTTCGCCAGAATCTTAGTTATGGAAGATAAAACGCCTGGTTTATCCTTAACTTCTAATCTTAAATAAAGAGAATTTGATGATTGGTATTTATTAAATATTTTAGGTTTTAATCTTTTATTTTTAGATATACCAAAAGGATATTTTATATTTCCTCTCAATATAGATAATAAATCAGACATTAAAGCAGAGGATGTTGGTCCTGGTCCAGCCCCCTCTCCTTGCAATACAGACTCTCCAATAGGTGAACCATTTAATATAACAGCATTCATTACACCATCTACATTTCCTATATAAGAATTTTTTTTAACTAAACATGGATGAACTCTTTCAAAAATACTATTGTTTATAATCTCAGTTATACCTAATAATTTTATTCTAAAATCTAACTGATCAGCAATTTTAATATCTGCATAATCGATGTTTTCAATACCTTCCATTAAACATTCAGATTTTGAAATTTTCTTATTGAAAGCTAATGATGTCAAAATTTTTATTTTAGCTAACGCATCATAACCGTTAAGATCTAATTTTGGGTTTCCAGGTTCTGCATAACCTAGTTTCTGTGCCATCTTCAGAACATTTTTGAAACTATCTTTAGTTCTATCCATTTCTGACATGATGTAGTTACAAGTACCGTTAAGTATGCCATAAACTTTTGTGATTTTATTTGTAGCCAAACCTTCTTTGATTGTTCTTACAATAGGAATACCGCCTGCAACAGATGCCTCGAATTCTAAATTGACTTTGTTTTTTTCAGCTAATTCTCCCAGTTTATCACCATGTTTTGAAATTAATGCTTTATTTGGAGTTATAACATGAATTTTATTTTTAAGAGCTGTTTCAATAATTTTTTTTGAAATACCATCTGATAAACCTATAGCTTCGATTACTATATCTAAGTTTTTAATCTTCAAAATATCTAGAGGATTTGAATAAAAAATTTTCTTGTTAATTTTAAATTTTCTTTTCTTATTTTTATTTTTAGCCGATATAGCTACAACTTTAATTCTCTTTCCAGTTTTAGTTTCAATATCTTTCTTTTTTGTATTTAACTCATTTAGAACATATGATCCAATTTGACCAAGTCCAATAACAGCAATATTTATATTTTTATTCATTAAATTAATCTAATTTAGGAAAGTCGCTGATCTTACCATATTGAATAACATTTTTTTTAAATTCTTCAAAAGATGTTTCATTTTCAAAGTTTAATTTTGAAATATCTTTGTCAGTACTATCGTCCTCAATATTCCACATAGAAACCGGATGATTAAGTGAACAATGTGATAATGAAAATATTAATAAAATTATAAAAATATATTTAAACATTTAGTCCTTCGCTCTGATTAAAGTCATAATAATTATTCATATTTTGTACAGCTTGACCTCCACCACCTTTAATCAAATTATCAATTGCAGACAATATTATTATTTTATCTCTATATTTGCTTTTACATACAGAAATAAAGCAATTATTGGTCTTGATAACATCATTAGTACTTAAGAAAGTATTTATTTTACAGATTTTTATAAATTTATGATTCTTATATTGGACATTTAGAACATTAATTATTTTGTTTATATTAATGCCCTTTCTTAAATCAACATAGATAGTGCTTAAAATTCCTCTAAACATGGGTGTAAGATGAGGTGTAAAATGAAATTTATTTTTTTTGCCAGTTTTAAGATCAAGCTCTTGTTGAATTTCAGAATTATGTCTATGATTTGCTAATCCATAAGCACTCAAAGACTCATATAAATTTTTATCTTTATATTTTTTATGTACTCCTCTACCTGCTCCTGAATAACCAGATTTCGAGTCAATAATAATTGTTTGATTATTAATTAAGTTTTTTTTTATTAACGGGATTAATGGAATTAATACAGATGTAGGGTAGCATCCAGGACAAGATACTATTGGAAATTTTTTAATTAATTTACCACTAATTTCAGGTATAGAGTAAATACTTTTTTTGATTTTATTTAATGCATTGTGTTTAATTTTATACCATTTTTCATAATCTTTTTTATTATTAAGTCTAAAATCAGCCGCTAGATCTATTAATAAATTATTTTTATTTAAAAATTTTGAAATAGATTGTGCCTCACCATTTGGCAATGCTGTAAATATTATATCCACATTTGATAAATATTCTTTTTTAAATTTTGATATTTTTGGTAATTTATATTTTTTTAACTCTTGTTCAAAAGAATCTATTTTTTTTCCGACAGAAGTACTTCCACACAAATATTTAATACTTATTTTTTTATGTGTACATAGGAGTTTAGTTAGTTGTAATCCTATATATCCAGTAGCTCCACATATAAGAACATTTTTCTTGCCCATAATTTAATATAACAGTTGAAATTTAAAAAGAAATTATCTTTTAGAAAATTGGTAGCTTTTTCTAGCTTTTGCTCTACCAGGTTTTTTTCTCTCAACAGATCTTGAATCTCTAGTTGTAAGTTTTTCTTTACGTAAGGTAGATTTTAAAGTTTCATCAAATTTTAATAAAGCTCTTGAAATACCGTGTACTAAAGCACCAGCTTGACCAGTTTGTCCTCCACCTACAACTTTAGATCTAACATCGTAATCTGTTGACTGGTTTATTATTTCAAAAGGTCTTAAAATTTGCATTACGTGATTAGCTCTTGGAAAATAGTCGTTTAAAGATTTGCCATTTACATAAAATTTTCCAGAACCTTTTTTTAACCAGACTTTAGCTACAGATTTTTTTCTTCTTCCAGTTGCGTATTTACTATCTTTAAAGTCTAATTTTATTTTTGGTGTAGATGTTTGGGAAGTTTCCATATTAATTTCTTACAACGTTTTTTTGATTAAGCTTACTGATTTCAATTATTTTTGGATTTTGAGCAGTGTGAGGGTGTTCTTCTCCAGAATAAATTTTTAGTTTAGTTAATTGTTTTTTCCCTAGTGCACCTGAGGGCAACATTCTTTTAACAGCTAACTTTAATACTTCACCTGGTTTTTTTTCACTCAATTTTTCAGGTGTTATTTCTTTAATTCCACCAGGGTACCCTGTGTGTCTGTAATACTTTTTATTTTGAAATTTATTTCCCGTGAATTTAATTTGGTCTACATTTTTGATAACAACAAAATCTCCATGGTCCATGTGAGGTGTGTATGTTGTTTTGTTCTTCCCTCTTATAATTTTTGATACAACTGTTGCTAGTCTACCGACAACCGCTCCTTTGGCATCGATCTCAAACCATTCGCTATTTATCTCATCTTTTTTAACAAACTTTGTCATGAATGCGGGATTAATACTTATAATTACATATATTGTCAAATTATTATATTTTAGTTGAACTGAATGGTTGATTGAATTATGACCATTTATTAGTAATAATAACCTTGATAAAAACGTATTCACACAATTATAAATTAAAGGAGCCTAATGAGTGATAAAAAAAAAGAATTAAAACCAAATACATATAAATTTGATACCCTTAGTTTACATGCTGGTTATCAGCCACACAAAAATGCTGGCTCAAGACAAGTACCAATATATCAAACTACATCATATCTCTTTGATGATGTCGATCACGCAGCTGCTCTTTTTAATTTAGAAAGAGGTGGGCATATTTACAGTAGAATTTCAAACCCAACCGTTGGTGTATTAGAAGAAAGAGTTGCTTCACTTGAGGGTGGTACAGCAGCTTTGGCTACATCTTCAGGAATGAGTGCAATATTTTTGACAGTAATGACATTATGTGAAGCAGGTGACCATTTAGTTGTATCATCTCAACTTTATGGAGGCACTGTAAATTTATTTAGATTAACATTACCTAAATTTGGAATTAAATGTACATTTGTTAAACCAAGAGATACTGAGGGATTTAAAAAAGCAATTCAAAAGAATACAAAAGGTATTTTTGGAGAACTTGTGGGAAATCCAGGTAATGAAATAATGAACATGCCTGAAATTGCAAAAATTGCTCATGATGCTGGCATTCCATTGATGGTTGATGCAACTTATCAAACTCCTTATTTATGTAAACCATTTGAGCATGGTGCTGATATAGTAATTCATTCACTAACAAAATGGATGGCAGGTCATGGATCTTCAATGGCAGGAATATTAGTTGAAGGTGGAAAATTTGATTGGATGCAAAATGATAAATTTCCAACAATGACAAAACCTTATGAAGGATATCATGGGTTGTCTTTTGCCGAGGAATTTGGCCCAACAGCTTTTACAATGAAAGCTAGAGCTGAAGGCATGAGAGATTTTGGTCCTTGTTTAAGTCCTCAAAATGCATGGAACGTTTTACAAGGCATAGAAACTTTGTCAGTAAGAATGAAAAAACATTGTTCTAATGCAGAAGAAATGGTTAAATATTTATCAAACCATGAAAGTGTTGCTTGGGTATCACATCCAAGTGTCCCAGATCATCCTGATCATGAATTAGCAAAAAAACTTTTGCCTAATGGAAGAGGTTCAATGATTGCGTTTGGTATTAAAGGTGGAAAAGATGCTGGTGTTGCATTTATTAATAACGTAAAATTAGCATCACATTTGGCAAATGTAGGTGATACAAGGACTTTGGTTATTCATCCTGCATCTGGAACACACTCACAAATGGATGAAGCTACGTTGAAGTTTGCTGGGTTGTCCCACGACATGATTAGATTGTCAGTAGGTATTGAAGACATTGATGATATAAAAAATGATTTTGAGATTGGTTTTAGAGCAGCAAGAAAACCAAGGCTTGTTTCAAATCAATGAAATTTAAAGTAAATGGACATGAGGTATTCGCCTCTACAGGTGGAAGGCCATTTGATAAAAAAAAACCACTAATTATATTTGTTCATGGAAGTGGTTTAACTCATATGACCTGGGTTCTTCAAACAAGATATTTTGCTTTTCATGGATATAACTCTTTAGCAGTTGATCTACCCGGTCATGGTTTGTCTAGCGGTGAAAGTCTAAAATCTATTGAAGAAATGGCAGATTGGGTAAGTAATGTAATTGATGCCGTTGGTCATAAAGAAGCTTCCCTGGTCGGACACTCACAAGGATGTTTAGTAACAGTAGAATGTACATCAAGGTATCCTACTAAAATCAAAACTTTGAGTTTAATGGGTGGAGCTGGTGCAATACCAATGAACCCTGAACTACTCTCATTAGCTGAAAATAATGATCCAAAAGCAGTAGATTTAATGATGGATTGGGCACATGGTCCAGCGGGTCACTTTGGCGGTCATCCTGTTCCTGGTCTATATCATATCAATACTGGAACAATGCTTGCAAAATCTAGAACAATACAGAACACGTTAGGAGTGGATTTTAGAGCATGTGATAATTATAAAAATGGATTTGAGGCAGCTAAAAAAATTAAATGCCCCACTCTATCAATTTTAGCAACTGATGACAAAATGTGCCCAGTTAAAGAGGGAAAAAAATTAGCTTCATTAATTGATGGTAGTCAAGTTGACATAATTGATAACTGTGGTCACATGATGTTATTAGAGGAGGCAGATAGAGTATTAACTGTTCTTAAAAAATTTATAACTACAAATTATCCACCATTATCAAGTTAAATTTAAGCTTGATTGTATTTTTTCATTTTAGTTTAATACATTTTTAAACAGAAGGGGAAATATGAGTAAAAACAAACATCCAGAAACAATTGCATTACATGGTGGAGATTACAGAAGTGATCCAGCAACAACAGCGGTAGCAGTACCACTATATAGAACAACATCTTATCAATTTAATGATACAGATCATGCAGCAAATTTATTTGCACTAAAAGAATTTGGAAACATATACACAAGAATTATGAATCCAACAAATGACGTACTTGAAAAAAGAGTTGCAGCACTTGAGGGTGGACTTGCAGCAGTAACAGTTGGTTCAGGACAAGCTGCATCAACATTTGCTATTATGAACGTGTGTCAATCAGGTGATAACTTTATTAGTTCAACTGACTTATATGGTGGAACGGTTAACCTATTCACTCATACACTTAAAAAATTAGGTATCGAATGTAGATATGCAGATCCTTCGGATCCAAGTAATTTTGAAAAATTAATTGATGAAAAAACGCGATGTTTTTATGCAGAAACTTTGCCTAATCCATACTTAAGAGTTTTTCCAATTAAGGAAGTTTCGGATATTGGAAGAAAGCATAATATTCCATTAATTATGGATAACACAGCGGCACCAATTATTTGTAAACCTCTAGAACATGGTGCAGCAGTAGTAGTACACTCACTTACTAAATTCATTGGTGGACATGGAACGGTTATTGGTGGAGCTCTTGTTGACGGTGGAAATTTTGACTGGACAAAAGATCCAAAAAGACAACCATTATTTAATGAACCTGATGCTAGTTATGGTGGAGCTAAATGGGGTGAAGTTGTACCACAATTAACAGGTGCAAATGTTTCATTTGCAGTGAGAGCTAGAGTGTGTCTATTAAGAGATTTAGGAGCTCCTTTAGCACCTGATAATGCATGGGGAATTATCCAAGGTCTAGAAACTGTTCCATTAAGAATGCAACAACATTGTTCTAATGCTGAGAAAGCTGTAGCATTTTTACAAAAACATAAGAATGTAGAAAGAGTTATCTACCCTACTCTTCATAAAGGTGAAATTGGTGAAAGATCTAAAAAATATATGAAAGGGGGTAATGGAGCACTAGTAGGTATCGAGGTTAAAGGTGGTGTTGAAGCAGGTAAAAAGTTTATAGAGTCATTAAAAATGTTTTACCATGTTGCAAATATTGGAGATGCAAGAAGTTTGGCAATACATCCAGCGACAACTACTCACAGTCAATTAACAGAAGAAGAACTTTTAGCTGCAGGAGTAACACCTGGGTACGTAAGATTGTCTATCGGTATTGAACACCCAGATGATATTATAGCCGATCTAGATCAAGCTTTAGGAGCCTCTGGAAAACCTAGTTTGAAAGCTGTAAGTTAGATTTTGTGTTTATAAATAAAAAATAGATACAAGAAGCAACTAAAAAAATAGAACTTATTTGGTGCATAGATGCAATTAATATCTGTGCACCATACAATAAAGTAAATATTCCTAAAACAATCTGTAAAATTATAAAAAATCCTAAAATGTTGACTGATTTATATAAATCAGTTTTTTTATTCTTATAAATATAAAATAACAAATACAGATAAAATAATCCTATTATATAAGCTAATTTTCTATGTATAAATTGTACTAAAGATGGATCGCTAAAAGCTGATAATTTAAATAAGTTTACAATACTATTATCATTTGGAAAAATTGTGTTACCCATTAATGGCCAAGAATTATAAATTTTACCTGCATCCATACCTGAGACGAATGCACCAATGGAAATTTGTAAAAAGACTAAAAAAAGAAAACTCAATGGGAATATTATACTTATAGTGTTTTGAAAGTTGTTATTAACTTTTATTTTTAAATAATTCCAAAAAATTAAGGATAAAATAAAAAAAGCTACTAATAAATGTATAGATAATCTAAAATGACTAACATCAACCCTATCTATTAGGCCGCTACTTACCATATACCATCCTATAAATCCTTGAAAACATATTAAGGCAAAGATGAAATAAAGATTTATTAATTCTTTAAATTTAATTTTAAAAGTAAAATAAATTAGTGGTATTAGATAAGCTATGCCTATTAACCTTCCCATAAATCTATGAGCCCACTCCCACCAAAAAATAACCTTAAATTCTTGCATGCTCATATCATAATTTTGTAATTTAAATTCAGGTATTTCTTTATATAAGTCAAAATACATAATCCAATCAGCATTATTCAATGGAGGTAAAAAACCAGAAAACAATTGCCATTGTGTAATCGATAAACCAGAATCAGTTAATCTAGTTAAACCACCAACCACGATCATTGCTGAAATAATCCAAAACATACTTATAAGCCATATTGATAATTGATTATTAATCTTAAGATTTTCAGTATACATAGAGGGATAAATATAATAATTTTTGAAATATCCAAATATATAAATGTCGCCATTAAAAAAACAAAAACTCAATAAAATAAGAAAAGAACTGGATAATTTGGACAATGTGTTAATAAAAA
>CABYJT010000013.1 GCA_902519455.1 uncultured Pelagibacteraceae bacterium | reverse complement strand
GATAACTATTTTAATTTTTCAAAAATAAATGTCTAGTATGAAAAAATTTATATTTAATTTTAAATCAAATAAAATAAAAAAAATTAAACTACCAAAAAATATTCTTGGTGGCAAAGGTGCAAATCTTTCTGAGATGGGAAAAATGGGGCTACCTGTACCCCCCGGTTTTACAATATCTACTGAGGTATGTGACTTGTTTTATAAGAATAAAAAAAAATTAAATAAAAAAATACTTAATGAAATAAGTAAAGAATTAAAATTTATTGAAAAAGAATCAGGAAAAAAATTTGGAGATATAAAAAATCCTCTTCTAGTTTCTGTAAGATCTGGAGCTAGGGTTTCTATGCCTGGTATGATGGATACAATTTTAAATCTAGGTCTTAATGACAATACAGTAATAGCCCTTGCAAAAAAAACTTCAAATTTAAGATTTGCAAATGATAGTTATAGGCGTTTTATTCAAATGTATTCTAATGTTGTATTGGGAATTGAAGGTTATCACTTTGAGGATATAATTGAGAACTATAAGTTAACAAAAGGGGTGTTACTAGACACAGAATTAGATGAGTATGATTGGGAAGCTTTAATAAAAGATTTTAAAAATATCGTAAAAGAAAAAACAAAAAAAGATTTTCCTCAAAATGTTAAAGAACAACTGGTAGGAGCTATAAGTGCTGTTTTTTTATCTTGGGAAAGTCATAGAGCAAAAGTCTATAGAAAATTAAATCAAATACCATCTAGTTGGGGTACAGCAGTTAATGTACAATCAATGGTTTTTGGAAATATGGGAAATGACTGTGCAACTGGTGTAGTTTTTACTAGAAATCCATCAGATGGAGCCAAAAATATTTATGGAGAATATTTAATAAATGCGCAAGGAGAGGATGTTGTTGCTGGAACCAGAACACCACAACATATTACAAAAAAAGCTAGAGTTGAATCAAAAGAAACTCTTAAGTCAATGGAAGAGGCAATGCCAGCGACATACAAGCAACTAAAAAATATTCTAAATAAGTTAGAAAAACATTACAAAGATATGCAGGATGTGGAGTTTACTGTTGAAAATAAAAAACTTTGGATGCTTCAAACACGCTCTGGGAAACGAACAGCAAAGTCTGCCGTAAAAATAGCTGTAGATATGGTTAAAGAAAAATTGATTACTAAAAAAGATGCAATATTGCGAATAGAACCAAGTTCTTTAGACACTTTACTTCATCCAACTTTAGATGAGAAAGCGAAATTGGAAGTAATTGGGTCAGGCTTACCCGCATCACCAGGTGCTGCAAGTGGAAAAGTTGTTTTCACATCTGAAGAGGCTGAAAGACTAAATAGTATGATGCAAAATACAATATTAGTTCGTGTAGAAACTTCACCAGAAGATATACATGGTATGCACGCAGCAAAAGGAATACTAACCTCAAGAGGAGGTATGACAAGTCATGCTGCAGTAGTTGCTAGAGGGATGGGACGACCATGTGTTTCTGGATCAAGTGAAATAGAAATTGATTATGAAAATAAATTATTCAAAACAAACAATAAAGTAGTTAAAGAGGGTGAAATAATTACAATTGATGGTTCAACTGGCAGAATAATTATTGGTGAGGTAAAAACAGTTAAACCAGAAATATCAGGTGATTTTTCAAAAATAATGAGTTGGTCTGATGATTTTAGAAAATTAAAAATTAGAACTAATTCAGAAACACCATTGGATAGCAAAACTGCTAGAGAATTTGGTGCAGAGGGTATTGGTTTGTGTAGAACTGAACATATGTTTTTTGACGAAGAAAGAATTTTATCAGTAAGAGAAATGATATTATCAAAAACAATTGAAGATCGATCTAATGCACTCAAAAAGTTATTACCACATCAAAAAAAAGATTTTATTGAAATATTTAAGATAATGAAAGGCTTGCCAGTAACAGTAAGGTTACTTGACCCACCTCTACATGAATTTTTGCCAAAAAGTAAAAATGAAATTAATGATGTTGCAGTTTCACTAAATATTCCTGTTAAAGAACTTGAAGTTAGAATTTCAGAACTTCATGAACAAAATCCCATGCTAGGTCATAGAGGCTGTAGATTAGCAATTTCATTCCCTGAAATTTATGAGATGCAGTGTAATGCAATTTTTGAGGCTTTAGTGGAATGTAAAAAACAAAAAATTCAATCAACAATGCCTGAAATCATGATACCTTTAGTTTCAACAGAAGCAGAAATAAAAATCATGAAAGATTTAGTTATTAGGGTTGCAAAAAAAGTTCAAGATGCGAATAAAATTAAAATTGATTTTTTAGTTGGAACAATGATTGAATTACCAAGAGCAGCGATAAAGGCAAAAGATATCGCTAGACACGCTGAATTTTTTAGTTTTGGAACTAATGATTTAACTCAAACTACATTTGGAATTAGTAGAGACGATAGTGCAAAATTTCTAAACGATTATATTGAGAACAAAATTTTTGATATTGATCCTTTTGTATCAATTGATGATGGAGTTGGAGACTTAATAAAAATTGCAACTGACAAAGGAAGAAAACAAAACAAAAAAATTAAACTTGGAATTTGCGGTGAGCATGGTGGAGATCCTAAAAGTATAGAATTTTGTGCAAAAACTGGATTAGATTATGTGTCTTGTTCTCCTTACAGAGTTCCAGTTGCAAGATTAGCGGCAGCACAGGCTCAAATAAGAAAAAATTAAATCTCTAATTTTAAATCCAAAGCTTGAATACTATGTGTTAATTCACCTACCGATATTCTATCAACATTTGTTGCAGCTAGTTTTTTCACATTTTTCAAAGTTATTCCCCCAGAGGCTTCAGTCTCATACTTACCTTTCGCATATTTAATAGCCACCCTTAGAGTTTTCGGACTCATATTATCAAACAGAACTGTATTAAAATTAAGTCCATTTATTTTTTTAAATTGCTTTAAAGTATCAACTTCGACAGTAATTTTTCTTTTTTTTTTATTTTTAATTGCTTTTTTAACTATTTCGTCAAATTTCTTTGATGAGGCTAGATGATTATCCTTAATTAAAAATTCGTCACTTAAATTAAACCTATGGTTAGTACCACCTCCTAGTTTTACGGCATATTTTTGAATAACCCTTAGATTTGGAATTGTTTTTCTAGTGCAACAAATTTTTGTTTTCATACCTACTTTTTTAACAAATTTATTGGTTTTAGTTGCGATACCAGAGATATGAGAGAGAAAATTTAGAGCAACTCTTTCTCCAATTAATATATTTTTAATTTTACCTTCAATTACAGCAATTAGAGATCCTTTGCTAATTTTTGATCCTTCTTTTTTTTTTATTTGAAATTTAATATTTCTATCTAATAAATTAAATGTTTGTTTAGCAAATTCTAATCCACCTAAAATACCTTTTGCATTACTTATTAGTTTAACTTTTGAAATTGAATTATTATTTAATAGATTTGTTGTAATATCCCCTGAAGGATATAGATCTTCATTAAGAGCTAACTTGCAGGTTGATCTGATAAAATTTTTACTTAATTGAATTTTTGGCACAGAATTTATCTGCCTATTTCAGCCATTCTCTCTACTGATTTCCTAGCTCTCTCAATTGTTTCGTGGTCTATTATTAATTCGTTGGTTTCATTTTTTAAACAATCAAGTATTTTTGGCAGTGTAATTCTTTTCATGTGAGGACATAAGTTGCAAGGCCTAATAAATTCTACATTAGGATTATCAATTTGAACATTATCACTCATTGAGCATTCTGTAACCATCATAACTTTTTCAGGTTGATTATCTTTTACGTATTTAATCATTCCACTTGTTGAGCCAGCAAAATCACTTGCTTTTATTACATCAGGAGGACATTCAGGATGAGCAATAATTTTAATTCCAGGATTATTTTTTCTTATTTCATTAATCTCTTCGTCATTAAATTGCTCATGAACCTCACAAGTTCCTTTCCATGAAATAATTTCTACATCAGTTTGAGAAGCAACATATTTTGCCAAATAGTCATCAGGTAAGAAAATTACTTTTTTTACACCTAAAGAGTTTACAATTTTAACAGCATTTGCTGATGTACAACAAACGTCAGTTTCAGCCTTAACATCTGCAGAAGTGTTAACGTATGAAACAACAGGAACACCAGGATATTGTTTTTTTAAGTTTCTTACATCTTCACCAGTTATAGATGAGGATAAAGAGCAACCAGCTTTCATATCTGGCAATAAAACTTTTTTATCTGGACTCATCAATTTGGCAGTCTCCGCCATAAAATGTACACCGCACATAACAATTATATCAGCCTCTGTTTTTGCAGCTTCAATTGCTAAAGCTAACGAGTCTGCTGAAAAATCTGATATACCATGATATATTTCAGGAGTTTGGTAATTATGAGCAAGAATTACTGCGTTCTTCTCTTTTTTAAGTTTATTTATTTTATAAATATAAGGTGCATGAATAGACCACTCTATTTCAGGAATGGATTTAGAAACCTTTTTATAAATAGGATCTGTAGCAATTTTAACTTGAGTTGTGAATTCCATAATAAAAACTTATCAACTTGAATTAGAATTGTCATTCATTTAATCTGACGCATGATTTGCGGCCATGCTGAAATTGGTAGACAGGCACGGTTGAGGGCCGTGTGAGCTTTGCTCATGAGAGTTCGATTCTCTCTGGCCGCACCATTAATTAATATTATATATAAAAAAAGGGGCGTTCTGTTGCCAGGTGCCCCAAACCCCGTAACTTAATTAGTAAACTAATTAAGCTGCAAGTGCGTAACTTTCGTTAGCATTTATAAAATAGCCCATCACGGCGGAACAATACCGAACGAAAGAACAACTTTTAGACACCCGTCGATCCTAATTCACCCCCTTAAGTTGTAAATGGTGGAGGTGGTGGGTACTGCCCCCACGTCCGTAATGGTTATTACGAAATTCGTTTATCGTCATAGTTGGAAAACCAACACTATTAATATAAAACCAAATACAAGAGATTCAATAATTTATTCATGAAACTTACAAAGGAACAAATAAACGACATAAAAGATCAACAATCCCAAGAGAATGTAACTAAAAGAGTTACTGCTCCTGAATTAGAAAAAGTATTATATGAGGCGATGCCAGCTTTAGATCATGGCTTTATAAGAGTTATTGATTACATGGGAGATGATAGTTCAATTGTTCAGTCAGCAAGAGTTTCTTATGGCAAAGGAACTAAACAGGTTTCAACAGATAGCGGTCTAATAAAATATCTAATGCGTCATTGGCATAGTACACCATTCGAAATGTGTGAAATTAAATACCATGTAAAATTACCAATCTTTATAGCAAGACAATGGATTAGACATCGTACAGCAAACGTCAATGAATACTCAGCAAGATATTCAATTTTAGATAAAGAATTTTATTTACCTGATCCACAAAATTTAGCAGCCCAATCAATTGCAAATAGACAAGGACGAGGAGATGTAATTGAAGGAGTGCAAGCAAAGGAAGTTTTAGAACTTTTAAAAAACGATGCTGAAAGAACATATAATAATTATGAAACTATGCTTAACCAAAAATTTGATGGTTCTACAATTGATGAAAATAAAAAAGGATTGGCTAGAGAGTTAGCTAGAATGAATTTAACTTTAAATACATATACACAGTGGTATTGGAAAACGGACTTATTAAATCTAATGAATTTTTTAAGATTACGTGCAGATCATCATGCTCAATATGAAATTAGAGTTTATGCAGATATAATGTTAGATACATTAAAGAGATGGGTTCCAATTACATACGATGCATTTATGGATTATAGAGTGGGTGGTACGGAAGTTTCTGCAAAAGGAAAAATTATCTTGAAAAAATTAATGAAAGGTGAAGAAATAAATCTAGAACAATCTGGACTTTCAAAAAGAGAGTGGAATGAACTTATGGAGGCTTTTGAAATTAAAGATAAGATTGTTTAATTTCTTCAGCAAATTTTAAATAGATTTTTGTAATTTCATGATTTGGGTCTTTCTCAACAATAGGAATTCCCATATCTCCATATTTCCCAACATCAGAATTTATTGGTATTTGTCCTAAAAATTTCTTCTCAAATTCTTGTGCGGTTCTTTCAACACCATTCTCTCCAAAAATTGCATATTTTTTTCCGTCATCGCCTATAAAGTGACTCATATTATCAATTAATCCAATAATATTTACTTTTAATTTTTCAAACATTCTAATTCCTCTTTTTACATCTTGGAGTGCTATTTCCTGAGGGGTTGATACAATGATCGCACCATCTACACTAATTTCTTGTGCAAATGTTAATTGAGTGTCACCTGTACCTGGCGGCATATCTACAATTATAAAATCTAAATCTTTCCAACCAACTTTTTGAGTAAATGTTTTAATAGCACTAGTAACCATTGGTCCTCTCCAGATCATCGGTGTTTGCTCATCTGTCAGAAACCCAATAGACATACATTGAATATCATACTTTACGATTGGTTTTAAAGTTTGACCGTCGCTATCTGGCTTTTCATTTATAGAGAATAGTTTTGGTAAAGATGGTCCATAAATATCAGCATCTAAAATTCCAACTTTGCATCCAACTCTTTTTAAGGCTAAAGCTAAATTTGTAGCAAAAGTAGATTTTCCAACACCACCCTTTGCGCTTGATATAGCAATTGTAAATTTAGTGCCAGGAATTGGGTTTCTTTTGAAGGTTTTTGGCTCAGTTTTTGCCTTCATTGTGTCACTAAGACCTACTTTTTTATCATTCATAAAAATACACTTACCTTGTTTTTGAGTATAAAGACACTATATAGAATGTCATAATGACGATTTATAAAAATCAAAGTCCGTGGGGTAGCCCTCCAGGTAGTGGAGGCGGAAGCGGAAATGGTGGAGGTTTCAGAAGAGGCCCAACACCCCCTAATTTAGATGAAGCAATAAAAAAATTGCAGGATACTATAAATAAGTTTACCGGAGGCAGCACAGGTGGAAAAAAACCAATTTTACTTGGTTTAATAATTTTAGTAGTAATATGGGCATTAAGTGGTTTGTATAGAGTTTTACCTGACGAGCAGGGCGTAGTATTAAGATTTGGTAAATTTGTAAATACTACTCAGCCAGGATTAAATTATCACTTACCATTTCCAATTGAGAGTGTGTTAACTCCAAAAGTTACCAAAGTAAACAGAATGGATATCGGTTTTAGATCAGAAAGAGATAGTGGGTTTGGTCAAGGTGGTGGAGTAGCTGATGTACCCGAGGAAAGCTTAATGCTAACAGGTGATGAAAATATTGTTAATATAGACTTTTCAGTATTTTGGGTAATTAAAGATGCTGGAAACTTCCTTTTTAAAATTCAAGATCCAGAAGGTACAGTGAAAGCCGCAGCAGAAACTGCAATGAGAGAAGTAATTGCGAGATCAAATATTCAACCTATTCTTACAGAAGGAAGAGCGGTTATTGAAAGAGATACTCAAGAGATTATTCAAGGAATACTTGATGAATATGAAAGTGGAGTTCAGATTACACAAGTGCAAACTCAAAAAGCTGATCCACCAGACCAGGTAATTGATGCTTTTAGAGATGTGCAAGCTGCAAGAGCTGATATGGAAAGGTCAAAAAACGAAGCAGAGGCATACGCTAATGATGTAATACCAAGGGCTCGAGGAGAAGCCGCAAAAATTTTACAAGCTGCTGAAGCTTATAAAAAAGAGGTTGTTGCAAAGGCAGAAGGTGAAGCTAGTAGGTTTTTATCAATTTACACTGAATACGCTAAAGCTAAAGAAGTAACTCAAGAAAGAATGTATTTGGAGACAATGGAACAGGTTCTTGCTGATATTAATAAAATTATAATTGATAAAGATTCAGGTTCAGGTGTTGTACCATATCTTCCATTACAAGAATTAAAATCAGGGACAAACTAATGAAAGCTGGAAAATTTATATTACCCATTATCATTTTGATAGGAGCAACTTTATTCTTTTCAATATTTATAGTTAAAGAGGTAAATCAAGCTATAGTTCTTCAGTTTGGTGATCCTAAGAGAATTATTTTAAAGCCAGGTTTAAACTTTAAGTTACCTTTTATTCAAAACGTAGTGTTTTTAGATAAAAGAGTTTTAAATTTAGATACTCCACCAGAAGAAGTTATTGCATCTGACCAAAAACGTCTAATAGTTGATGCATTTGCAAGATTTCAAATTATTGATCCATTGAAATTTTATATTTCTGTAGGAAACGAAAGAGTTGCGAGATCAAGACTAGCTACGATTATTAATTCAAGAATAAGAAATGTACTAGGTCAACAAAAACTACAAACATTATTATCTGAAGATAGATCAAAGCAAATGGCTTTAATTCAACAAGGTGTTAATAATGAAGCTGAAAATTTTGGTATTAAGATAGTTGACGTAAGAATTAAAAGAGCTGATTTACCTCAAGCAAACAGTGATGCTATCTTTAGAAGAATGCAAACTGAGAGGGAGAGAGAAGCAAAAGAGTTTAGAGCAAAAGGTGCTGAAATGGCAGTGACTATCACATCAACTGCAGATAAAGAAGTTACAGTTATTTTAGCTGACGCCCAAAAAAAATCTGAGATAATGAAGGGTGAAGGTGATGGCCAAAAAAATAAAATTTTTGCAGATGCATTTGGACAGGACCCTGAGTTTTTTGGATTTTATAGAGCAATGCAAGCATACCAAAATGCTTTAATAGGAGGAGAAACATCAATGATATTATCTCCTGATAGTGAATTTTTTAAGTTTTTTGGAAATAAAGAAAAATAATAATTTTAGTTAACATGAAAGAATTGATCATAGCATTTGGTCTTTTCTTGTTTATAGAAGGTATTTTATATGCCTTATTTCCATCAAAAATGAAAAATATGTTAAAAAAACTTGATGCTGTGGCTGATAAACAATTGAGAACAGGTGGGCTAGTATTTGCAATTATAGGATTTATAATTATTTGGTATTCAAAAACATGAAAAAAATTCACAAAATTTTATCAATATTAATAGTTTCAATAAGTTATTTTTCAATTTCTAAAGCTCAGGAAATTCCATCATCATTTGCAGATTTAGCAGAAAGATTAATGCCATCAGTTGTAAATATTTCAACTACTACAACTGTAACAACTAGATCAAATCCTTTGCCATTTGAATTTCCACCAGGTTCACCATTTGAAGATATGTTTGGCTCTCCTCAACAAAGACAAACTAGTGCACTAGGATCAGGTTTTATAATTGATGAGGATGGAATTGTAATAACAAACAACCATGTTATTCAAGGAGCATCAGATATATTTGTTAGAGTAAATGGAGATGAGGATTATAGAGCTGAAGTGCTCGGTGCCGATGCAGGCATGGACATTGCAGTATTAAAAATAAAGTCTGAAGAAAAATTTAAACCAGTTAAATTTGGAAACTCAGACAAATCTAGAATTGGAGATTGGGTTATTGCAATAGGTAATCCATTTGGTCTTGGAGGCACAGTAACAGCAGGAATAATCTCTGCCAGAAACAGAAGTATAGGGCTTTCAAGATATGAAGATTATATTCAAACTGATGCTTCAATAAATCAAGGAAATTCAGGTGGCCCACTATTTAATATGAACGGAGATGTTATTGGAATTAATACAGCTATACTTGGCCAATCTGGTTCAATTGGAATAGGATTTGCTATTCCATCTAATAGTGCTCAAAAAGTTATTGATCAATTAATTGAATTTGGAGAAACAAAAAGAGGATGGCTAGGAGTTAGAATTCAAGTTGTAGATCAAGGAATAGCAGATGCAGAAAAGCTAGATAAACCTAGAGGCGCTTTGGTTGCTAGTGTTGCTGATAAGAGCCCGTCCGACAAAGGAGGAATTAAACCTGGTGATATAATTTTAGAGTTTGATGGAAAACCTATTAATGAAATGAAGGAACTGCCTAAAATAGTTGCTGAAACAGATGTTGGAAAAAAAGTAATTGTTAAAGTTTGGAGAAATAAAAGAGAAATTACAAAAGAAATAATTCTTGGAAGATTAGAAACTTCAGAGGATTTCAAAGCACAAAAACCAGAAATTGAAAAACCAAAAGTTAAGAGAGTTGAAGGGTTGAAAATCGATGTTCGTTTATTAAGTAAAGATGATATTGATGCAAGAAATCTTCCGAAAGGAACAAGCGGTGTAGTAATTACAAAAATAGATAAAGATAGCCCTATAAACTATTTGCAAGTTAACAACGTTATTGTTGAAGCAAATAGAAAAAAAATTAATACAATAGGTGATCTAGATAATGTGGTAAAATTAAAGTTAAGAAGTGATGAAAATAATTTACTAATTGCAATTTATAATAACCAAAATCAAAGAACTTATATTGGTGTTAAATTAAAATAATAACATGGACCTAAAGTCCAAAATAATATTAATCTCAGGTCCAACTGCATCAGGCAAGTCTAAAGCTGCATTGAAAATTGCCAAAAAGTTAAATGGAGAAATTATTAATGCAGATAGTATGCAGGTATATAAAGAATTAAAGATCTTGACTGCTCGACCTTCAAAAACTGATTTGAATAAAATCGATCATCATTTATACGGTTTTAGAAGTGTTAATAAAGAATTTTCGTCAGGTGAGTGGTTAAAATTAGCAAAAAAGAATATTAAAAAAATTAGAGACAAAAACAAAATACCAGTTTTAGTTGGTGGCACTGGTCTTTATTTCAAAGCTTTGACTGATGGATTGGTTAAAATTCCAAAAATACCCATCTCTGTTCGTGATAAAATTAGAAGAATGCAAAATAAATTAGGTCAAAAAAAATTTTATTTAAAACTCTTAAATAATGATCCATTAGTAAAAAATAAGATTGACCCCACCGATGTTCAAAGATCAATTAGAGCTTATGAAGTTATCACGTTTACAAAGAAATCAGTTTTTAATTGGTATACGAAAACAAAACCATCTTTCAAAAAAGATCAATTTATAAAAATTTATGTCGATTATCCCAAAGAGAAACTAATTAATAAAATTTCCAAAAGAGTTGATCAGATGATGAGAAATGGAGCTATTCAAGAAGTTAAGGATTTTTTAAAACTTGATTTGAAGAGTGACAGCAACGTTTTCAAGGTTATAGGAATAAGAGAGATTAAAGAGTTTATTGATAAAAAAACATCTATGTATGATTTAAAACTAAATATTGTTATAAAAACTAGACAATACGCTAAAAGACAACGAACTTGGTCTAGAGGTCACATGAGTGATTGGCAAAAATTTGATGCTGAGGCACTTACAAAATTTATAAAAAAATTATAAAAATCCTCACAATAACTTGACCAATGAGTACAACTTCAGCTAGATTGGCTGAATGCCAAAATTATATTCAGGAGCTGAAATAGTATTCAAATGTTTAGAAGATCAAAATGTTAGTCACATATTTGGTTATCCTGGAGGAGCAGTCCTTCCAATATATGATGAATTAAAAAATTTTAATTCAATAAAACATATTTTAGTTAGACATGAACAGGGAGCAGGGCACGCTGCAGAGGGCTATGCAAGGTCAACTGGAAAACCAGGTGTATTGTTAGTAACTTCAGGTCCTGGAGCCACCAATGCTGTTACTGCCTTGACAGATGCTTACATGGACTCTGTCCCATTAGTTTGTATCACAGGACAAGTTCCAACACATTTAATTGGTACAGATGCATTTCAAGAATGTGATACTACAGGGATAACTAGACCATGCACTAAACATAACTGGTTAGTTAAAGATATTAATGACTTAGCTAAAATTATGCATAAAGCATTTGAAGTGGCAACAACAGGTAGGCCGGGACCAGTTTTGGTCGATATACCTAAAGATATTCAATTTCAAAAAGCTAATTATAAAAATTATAAAAATAATAAAATATCAAATGGTAAATCTCATGATAACTATTCACAAAAAAATATTGATGATTTAATTAATTTAATTCAAAAAGCAAAAAAACCAATTTTTTACACTGGAGGTGGAGTAATAAATTCAGGAACAAAAGCAAGTGAGCTTTTAAGAGAACTTGTGTATTCAACAGGTTTTCCAATTACTTCAACCTTACAGGGTCTTGGTTCTTTTCCAGCTGATGATAATCAGTTTTTAGGAATGTTAGGTATGCATGGAACTTATGAAGCAAACAACGCCATGTATTCATGTGACCTGATGATAAATGTTGGTGCGAGGTTTGATGATAGAATTACTGGTAAGATTGATGAGTTCTCTCCAAAGTCTAAAAAAGTTCATATTGATATAGATCCATCATCAATAAATAAAAATGTAAAAGTAGATTTAGCAATTGTTGGAGATATTAAATCAGTTTTAACATCAACACTAAAAACTTTCAAAAAATCTAAAAATAATTTTTCTAAATCAAACAAACACCAAATATCTAATTGGTGGGAACAAATTCAGAAATGGAGATCTAAAAGATCATTAGACTACATTGGTAGTGAAGAAACTATTAAACCTCAATATGCGATTGAAAGATTATATGAACTTACCAAAGATAAAGATACTTATATAACAACTGAAGTCGGTCAACATCAAATGTGGGCTGCACAACACTATAAGTTCAATAAACCAAATAGATGGATGACTTCAGGGGGTCTTGGCACAATGGGATATGGCTTACCTGCAGCTGTTGGAGTTCAGATTGCACATCCTAAAAAATTAGTTATTGATATTGCTGGAGAAGCATCTGTTTTAATGACTATGCAAGAAATGTCTACTGCAGTGCAATACAATTTACCCATAAAAATATTTATTTTAAATAATGAATACATGGGAATGGTAAGACAATGGCAGGAATTACTACATGATAAAAATTATTCAGAAAGTTATACAGCCGCATTGCCAGATTTTGTTAAAATGGCAGAAGCTTATGGTTGTGTAGGTATAAGAGCAAAAACACCTGAAGAATTAGATGATAAGATTATTGAAATGTTAAATACAGATCGACCAGTAATATTTGATTGTCTTGTAGATAAACAAGAAAACTGTTTTCCAATGATACCTTCTGGAAAACCTCATAATCAAATGTTACTAGGTCCTAAAGATCAAAAAGAAAAAAAGATTACTGGAAAGGGTAGAACATTGGTTTAATGGCTAACTCAAAATCAGCATATAGTTTTGCAGGAAAAAAACAGAAGCCTGATACTCATATTATAGTTGTATGGGTAGATAATGAGGCTGGAGTTTTAGCTCGTGTAGTTGGTTTATTTTCTGGAAGAGGCTACAATATTGAGTCCCTTGCAGTAGCTGAGGTCGATCAGAAGCAAAATATTTCAAGAATAACAATTGTAACTACTGGTACACCACAAGTAGTAGATCAGATTAAACTTCAATTAAAAAAATTAGTTCCTGTTCATAAAGTAGCAGATTTTAAGAGAGAAGATAAAAATGTTATTTTTAAAGAAATGGCATTGTTTAAGTTTGTAGCAAACAATGGTAAATTAAATAAAGCTTTTGAAGCTTGTAAAAATTTTAACCCAGTAATATTAGATCAAACAAATAAATCAAATGTTATACAAATTACAGCTTTAAGAAGAGAAATAGACACTATGTCAAAAAATTTAAAAAAATTTGGTTTAGTGAGTGTTTCAAGAACAGGCGCAGTAGCTATGACAAGAGGATCAGAAATATTTAAATAAATTAAAAATTAAAGGAGAGAAAATATGAAAATGTTTTATGAAAAAGATACTAATGTAGATTTAATAAAAGATAAGAAAGTTGCAATTTTTGGCTATGGAAGCCAAGGGCATGCGCATGCACTTAATCTAAGAGATAGTGGTGTTAAAGAAGTTGTGGTAGCTTTAAGAGAGGGCTCATCAAGCATCAAAAAAGCTGAGTCTAAAGGTTTAAAAGTTATGAATTTATCTGATGCTGCAGAATGGGCAGATGTAGTTATGATTCTAACTCCAGACGAATTACAAGCATCAATATATAAAAACCATATAGAGCAACGTGTAAAAGAAGGAACATCAATTGCGTTCGCACATGGTTTAAATGTTCACTATGATCTTATAAAAGCTAGAAAAGATTTAGATGTATTTATGGTTGCACCAAAGGGACCCGGGCATTTAGTAAGAAGTGAATATGAAAAAGGAGGTGGAGTTCCTTGTTTATTTGCTGTTCATCAAGATGGTTCCGGTAAAGCAAGAGATTTGGCAATGTCATATGCATCAGCTGTTGGTGGTGGTAGATCTGGAATAATTGAAACTACATTTAAAGATGAGGTAGAAACGGATCTATTTGGGGAGCAAACAGTATTATGTGGTGGACTTGTTGAGCTGATTAAAAATGGATATGAAACTTTAGTTGAAGCTGGATATGAACCAGAAATGGCTTATTTTGAAACTGTTCACGAAGTGAAACTGATTGTGGATTTAATATATGAAGGTGGAATTGCTAATATGAATTATTCAATTTCAAATACAGCAGAGTATGGCGAGTATCAGTCAGGTCCAAGAATAATTAAAAAAGATGAAACTAAGCAAAGAATGAAAGAAGTTTTAGCAGAAATTCAATCTGGTAAATTTACAAAAGAATGGATGGAAGAATGCAAAAGTGGTCAAAAAAACTTTCTTGCAACTAGAGCAAAATTAGCAGAACACTCGGTTGAAAAAGTAGGTGCTGAACTTCGGGCTATGATGCCTTGGATTTCAAAAAAGAAACTTGTTGATAGCGATAAGAAGTAGATAAATTATTGTTTTATTTGCTCTAAAATAGCCATTTTATTTTGCAATCTGAGCGTGAGCATGTATGATACTCATGTTTATATTAATTAAATGACTGATAAAAACAGAGTATACATTTTTGATACTACAATGCGTGATGGAGAGCAGTCTCCTGGCGCATCAATGAGTTTGGAAGAAAAAATTCAAATAGCTAGAGTATTTGACGAACTTGGAATAGATATTATTGAAGCTGGATTTCCAATTGCATCTCCAGGAGATTTTGAAGCTGTAACTGAAGTCAGTAAAATATTAAAAAAATCAATACCTGCAGGTTTAGCAAGACATTCAAAAAAAGATATTGATAGATGCTATGAGGCTCTTAAACATGCTCCAAGATTTAGAATTCATACTTTTATTTCCACAAGTCCCTTACATATGAAGCATAAACTTAATAAATCACCAGAAGAAGTTTATGAAGCGATAAAACAAAATGTAACTTATGCAAGAAATTTTACTGATGATGTGGAATGGTCTTGCGAAGATGGGACTAGAACAGATATGGATTATATGTGTAAGACAGTTGAACTAGCGATTAAATGTGGTGCTAGAACCATTAATATTCCTGATACTGTTGGCTATACTATACCATCTGAATTTACAAAAATTATTGAAACTTTGTTAAATAAAGTTCCAAACATAGATAAAGCAATTCTTTCAACTCATTGTCATAACGATTTAGGTTTGGCAGTTGCCAATTCTTTGGCAGGTGTCCAGGCAGGAGCTAGACAAATTGAATGTACTATAAATGGTCTAGGAGAAAGGGCTGGAAATGCTGCTCTTGAAGAAGTTGTGATGGCCATGAAAACAAGACCTGATTTAATGCCATACCAAACTGGAATTGAAACTACTCTTCTAAGCAAAGCATCCAAGATAGTATCAAATGCCACAGGTTTTCCTGTCCAGTATAATAAAGCTATTGTTGGAAAAAATGCTTTTGCTCATGAAGCAGGAATTCATCAAGATGGAATGTTAAAAAATAGGCAAACATACGAAATTATGACACCGGAAAGTGTAGGTGTTAAACAGACATCTCTTGTAATGGGTAAACACTCAGGTAGACATGCATTTAAAGATAAATTGACCAGTTTAGGATATCCAGATCTCACTGATGATGTAGTCGATAATGCATTTGCAAAATTTAAAATCTTAGCAGATAAAAAAAAACATGTTTACGATGAAGATATAATCGCTTTAATAGATGATAGTTTAATAACAGACAATAAAGTAAGTGCTATCAATTTGAAATCTTTGAAAGTATTTGCTGGTACTGGTGAACCTCAAAGAGCAGAAATGACATTAGATGTTTTTGGTGAAGTTAAAAAAGCATCAGAAACAGGCGACGGACCAGTTGATGCAATCTTTAAATGTATAAAAAAACTTTATCCGCATGAGGTAAATTTACAACTTTACCAAGTGCATGCTGTTACAGAGGGAACAGATGCTCAAGCCACAGTAAGTGTTAAAATTGAAGAAAATGGAAAAACAACTGTAGGACAAGCTGCAGATACTGACACTTTAGTTGCATCTGCAAATGCTTATATAAATTCACTTAATAAAATGATTATAAAAAGAGATAAAACAGCACCAGGGACAAATATGGAAAATCAAAATTTTGAGAATCAAAAGATGAAAGGTATATAAAAATGGCAATGTTCAGCAACTTAAAAAAATTATGGAGTCAAGATATGGCAATAGATCTTGGCACAGCAAACACACTTGTAGTGTTAAAGGGCAAAGGTGTAGTTCTCAATGAACCATCAGTAGTTGCAGTTGTTGACAATAAAGGAAAAAAATCAGTTTTAGCTGTTGGAGATGAAGCAAAGACTATGCTTGGAAGAACACCGGGAAATATTCAAGCAATTAGACCTTTGAGAGATGGTGTTATTGCAGATTTTGTTGTTACAGAGGAGATGATTAAACACTTTATTAAAAAAGTTCATAAAAAAACATTAGCCAATCCCAGAATTTTAATTTGTGTACCAACTGGCTCAACACCAGTTGAGAGAAAAGCCATTCAAGATAGTGCACTTGCAGCGGGAGCTCGTAAAGTTAACTTAATTGAAGAGCCAATAGCTGCAGCAGTTGGAGCAGGACTACCAATATCTGAAGCAACAGGTTCAATGGTTGTTGATATAGGTGGAGGCACAACTGAAATTGCAGTTTTATCTTTAGGTGGTGTTGTATATTCAGAGTCATTAAGAGTAGCTGGAGACGCAATGGATAATGCTTTAAAAGAATATATGAGAGAAGAGTACAATTTAATGATTGGCGATAGTACTGCAGAAAAAATCAAAAAAGATATTGGTACAGCTATTCCAACAAATAATAATACATATGCAGTTAAAGGTAGAGATTTAAGATCTGGAACTCCTAAAGAGGTAAATATTTCAGAAGAAGATACAGCAGAAGCACTAAATCCAATTCTAAAAGATATAGTATCTGCAATAAAAAAAGCCTTAGAGAATACTCCACCAGAGTTATCTGCTGATTTAGTTGATATGGGCTTAACTCTTACAGGCGGTGGTTCTCTTTTAAATAATATTGATAAAAGATTTTCTAAAGAAACAGGACTTCCAGTAAATGTTGCTGATGATCCCTTATCTTGTGTTGCAATTGGAACTGGTAAAGCTTTAGACCAAGAGGAAACTTTTTCATCGGTCTTATCTGAGTATTAATCAAAATGTCTAGAGAAATGGGCAGAGATGATTTGGTTATATCTGCTCGTTCAATTTTTTTGAATAAAGGTAATAGACGAAAATTTTCACTTTTAACTTTAATTATGGTTTCCATAATTGTTCTATCATTAGAATATTTTAAAACAGGACCTATTAATCAGTTTAGGTCAGTAGCCAAAGATGCTGTTTTTAAAACTTCATATGTTATATCATTACCATTTTTATCTTTAAAAAATGCTTATTACAGTGTTAGTGATCTTTTAAAAATACATGAAGAAAATAAACAATTTAAGATTATTGATTTAAATATTGAAGAGTTAAAACTTGAAAATCAGTTTTTAAAAGAAGAAAATATAAGGCTTAATGCACTCATTGAAGAAAAAAACCTCTTTTCAGATAATTATCATTTAACTAAAATTTTACTAGATCAGAGGAGCCCATATTTACGATCAATTGTGATTAATAAAGGTTTCAAACATGATATTAAAATAGGTTCAGCTGTTAGAAGTGGATCATATTTTATAGGTAAGGTAGTTGGAGTTAATTATTTAACCTCGAGAGTTTTATTAATAAATGATCTTAATAGTAAGATACCAGTAATAATTGAACCTAGTGGAACTAGCGCAATAGTTTCAGGGAATGGAAGTAAATTTAATGGAGACATTGAGTATCTGCCTGAGAAAGATCAAGTCGAAGAGGGTTATATTGTTTATACTTCAGGAGCTGATGGGATAATTTCCTCTGGAATACCTATAGGCAAAATAACTATTATAAATAACAAAAAATATGTGAAATTTTTTGCAGATTTTGATCAAATTAAATTTGTTAAGGTTTATTTTAAAAAGTGAGTTT
>CABYJT010000012.1 GCA_902519455.1 uncultured Pelagibacteraceae bacterium | reverse complement strand
GATTTGGGTGATGAACTATATAATTCAATAATTAATATTAGTGAACCAGTTGCAGCAGCCTCTATTGCTCAAGTACATAAAGCTCAAATTAACAATAATGGAGTTATTAAAGACGTAGCAATAAAAATATTAAGACCAGATATTAAAAAAATTTTTAACGAAGAAGTAGATGCTTTGATGCTTTTTGCCTATATTATTGAGTCATTAATCAAAAAAACCAAACGATTAAAGCTGGTTGAGGTAGTTTTTTTATTGAAAGAAATTACCAGTCTTGAGATGGATTTAAGATTTGAAGCTGCTGCAGCTAACGAATATGCGGAAAATACCAAAAATGATGCGGGTTTTGAAGTTCCTAAAATCTATTGGGATTATACAAGCGAAAATATAATGACACTTGATTGGATTGACGGTGTATCTATTAGAGAGACGGAGGAACTAGAGAAAAGATCAATTGATACAAACAAAATTGCTACTGATATAATTCAACATTTCTTAAGACATGCTGTAAGAGATGGTTTTTTTCATGCGGATATGCATCAAGGAAATATTTTTGTGAATGAAAGTGGTCAAATTGTTCCTATTGATTTTGGTATCATGGGAAGGCTAGATAATGTTAGTAAAAGATTTTTAGCTGAAATTTTATTTGGTTTTATTCAAAGAGATTATAAAAAAGTTGCAGAAGTACATCTGGCAGCAGGACTAGTCCCAAACAATGTACCAGTCAATGATCTTGCTCAAGCATTAAGGTCAATTGGTGAGCCAATTTTTGGTCACTCTATAAAAAATATTTCAGGTGGTAAACTGCTAAAACAACTTTTTGATGTTACTGAAAAATTTAATATGCAAACCCAACCTCAGTTACTTATGTTACAAAAAACAATGGTAGTAGTTGAAGGAGTTGCAAGAAGATTAAACCCTGAAACAAACATATGGGAAACATCCAAACCTGTTCTAGAAAAATGGCTAAAAGAAACTAAAGATCCTATAAATTCGATTAATGAAACATTAAAAGACTCTGTTGAAGTATTAAAACGTCTTCCAAATTTACCTGAAGTAATGGATAAAGCGAACCAAGCCCTTAATTACCTTGCAAGTGGTCAAATACCTCGAAATTCAAACTCTTATAATGAATTAAATACTAAAAAAGAAGAAATGAAGTCATTTAGAAACCAGTCTATTATTGGCTTATTATCTCTTGTAATTTTAACTCTATTGGTATTTTAATTCTTCTCATGAAAAATAAAAAAATACTTCTAATCATATGTGGTGGAATATCTGCTTACAAAAGCTTAGAAGTGATAAGAGGTTTAAAAAAAAGAGATGTAAGCATTAAAACAATACTTACAAAGAGTGGTAAAAATTTTGTAACACCTCTGTCTATTTCATCACTTTCGCAGGAAAAAGTATATGAAGACATATTCAGTGCAGAAAATGAGGCTGAAATGGATCATATTTCACTTTCTAGATGGGCAGATTTAATTTTAATTGTGCCTGCAACAGCAAATACAATCTCAAAATTAAGTTATGGATTAACTGACGATCTTGCTTCTACTGTTGTTTTAGCATCAAATAAACAAGTATTTTTAGTACCCGCTATGAATGTCAGAATGTGGGAACATAAATCAACTAGAGATAATTTATCAAAATTAAAAAGTTACGGTTATAAGATAATTGGCCCTGAAATTGGGGATATGGCTTGTGGAGAGTATGGAAAAGGAAAAATGTCAGAGCCTTCATATATATTACAGACTATAGAGAATTATTTTAAAAATATTGAAAAAAATAAAAAATACAAGGCATTAGTTACAGCTGGACCTACTAAAGAGTTTATAGATCCAGTAAGATTTATAACTAATAAATCAAGCGGAAAACAAGGTTATGAAATTGCTAAATCATTAAGAGATAATGGTTTTGAAACAACACTTATTTCTGGAGAAACAAATTTAGACCCAGTTGAGGGAGTTAAATTCATTTCAGTTAAAACTGCAGAAGAAATGTTTAAGGAAACTCTCAGAAATCTACCAACTGATGTTGCTATTTTTAATGCAGCAGTAGCTGATTTTAAAGTTAAAGAGATCAATAGTGAAAAAATTAAAAAAAGTGAAAATTTGGATCTTAAGTTAGAAAAAAATATTGATATTTTATCAAACATATCAAATCATAATTCACTTAGACCAAAGATTACAATTGGATTTGCAGCTGAAACACAAAACCTTGAGATAAATTCAAAGAAAAAATTAGACCAAAAAAATTGTGATTGGATTATTGCAAATGATATTTCTGATAAAACAATAGGGTTCGACTCTGATGATAATGAAGTTTCTATATTTTATAAAAATAAAGAAAGTGAAAAATTATTAAAAAAGAAAAAATCTTTAATAGCATCTGAGATAGTGGATAGAGTTATCTCTGAGCTTAATTAAATAATGGTAAAGGTTTTATTTAAGAGACTTAACCAAAAAGCAAAACTTCCAAGTTATAAAACTACTGGATCCTCAGGTATGGATCTAATGGCATGCTTAGAAGAACCAGTAACAATCAACTCAAATGAGTCGAAGTTGATATCCACAGGTATTGCAATTGCAATTCCTGAAGATACAGAGGTTCAAATTAGACCAAGATCAGGTCTTGCTGCGAAATCAAATATTAGTGTGCTAAATACGCCAGGCACAATTGACAGTGATTATAGAGGGGAGCTTAAAATTATTTTATTTAATCATGGTAAAGATAAATTTACTGTTAATAATGAAGATAGAGTTGCTCAAATGGTTTTAATGCCTATTTTGAAAGTAGAAATTGAAGAAACAAATGAATTACCAGAGACAGTAAGAGGGTCTGGAGGATTTGGATCTACTGGTAAATAGTAAATGTTTAGTAACAAAGACCTCGAACGATATTCAAGACAGATTATTTTAAAAAAAATAGGAGTTTTAGGTCAAAAAAAAATACAAAATGCTAAAGTTCTAGTGGTTGGGTGTGGTGGCTTAGGGACACCTGTTATAGATTTACTTTGTCGAGCAGGTATTGGTGAAATTGGTATGATGGACCATGATAAAGTGAGTATATCGAATTTACATCGACAAGTTATGTTCACTTCGGATGATGTTGAAAAATATAAAGTTAATATTTTAAAAAAAAAAATTAATAAAATTAATAAAAAGGTAAAAGTAAAAATATATAGAGTTAAAGCAGAGGATAAAAATTTAGTAAAAATTCTCAAACAGTATGATGTTATAGTTGATGGTACAGATAATTTTAAAGCAAAATTTCTTTTAAATAAATTTTCATTAAAATATAAAAAAAAACTTATTATTGGAGCTATAAGTAAATTTGAGGGACATATTTTTACATTTGATTTTAATTTAAAGAAAAGTCCCTGTTTAAAATGCTTCTATCAAGGAGAACCAGCGGAAGGATTTTTGGATTGTGAAACAGACGGTATATTGGGATCAACCGCAGTTATTACAGGCAGCCTACAAGCTAATGAGGTTTTGAAGATAATTTTAAACGTTGGTAAGAATTTAAATTCTCATATTTTAATAATAGATTTATTAAATCTTAAATTTAGGAAAGTATTATTTAGAAAAAGAAAAGGATGTATATGCGAAAATATTTAATACTTTCATTTCTTTTTCTTTTACCATTTTCATCGATTGCTCAAGAAAATAATTATTTTCTTATGTTAAAAAATAAAAAGGTAAATGTTAGATATGGTCCAAGCTTTGATTATCCAATTAAATATATATATAGAAAGATTGAATTACCTTTGAAAGTAATCGATAAAAAAGAAAATTTCAGAAGAATTATTGATCATAAAAAAAATAGTGGTTGGATACATATTTCACAATTGAGGGTTTCACGTTCTATAATTACAAAATCTGAAAAAATTCTATTTAAAAAGCCTTCAAAATACTCAAAACCATTAGCTAAGTTAGGAGAGGGCCGTCTTTTAAAAGTTAATAAATGCAAAGAAAAATGGTGTAATATTAAGACAGGTGATTATTCAGGTTGGATTGTGAAAGATGATAATATTTGGGGTATAATTAATTAAAATCTGCAGAAAGAGCTATAATGTTATCTTCCGAAAATTTAGTTGTGTGTGAATACTCCTTATGATCAATACCAACTTCAATTAAATTGCTTTGGTCTTTGAACTTATTTACTTGATCATCTGAAAATTTAAAATGTATAAACTGAACTGAAGATGCTTTTCCATCATCTGAAGTTCTATCAACATCCATTTCTGGAACTGCATAAATTTTTTCATCTCCAACTTTAATAAATATATTGTTTTCCACTCCACCTAACTTTCCAAGAAATTCTGCTCTAATTATAGGATTATCTATTTCAAACATTAAGGTGGCAACTAATTCCTTTCCGTTAGGGATTAAAGGATTGTACGCAGCAAGTTCATCTGCAACTTGTTCATCTCCACCCTTTTCAATGTAAAGCATTTCTTGTACCTGAGCTATCATTGTTTCATAACATTCAAAATAAAATGTTGCATAAGGCCCTAAAAGAATTCTTCTATTTTTTTTAAATTCAACTAATTCTTTTCTCATTTGCCTTCTAACCTTTGTGTATGCATCTAAGGGTAGAAGATCTTCTTTTGTAATAATTTTTTGTTCTTTTGACATTCTATAATCCATAACTTTTTGAGACTATCTCTATTGGATGCACTGCTTCATTACTAACAATATTTGTATCATCAGCTAACTGCTTTATATGTTTGCCAGCCAATGGACAGTCAGATGCCATATATTTATTATTTTTTCTTTTAACAGTGCTTGCGGTAGTTTTGCCCACTTTATTTGCGATATCATGAGTTTCTTTCATAATACCAAAAGTTCCACCATGACCAGCACATCTCTCAACAACATCTAATTTAATATTTGGAATTAATTTAAGCATATCTCTTGCCTTATTCCCCATATTTTGTGCTCTAGCGTGACAAGCATTATGGACAGTTACTCCTCCATCAATTTCTTTCAAGCCATCAACTAAACCCTCTTTATTCGCAATATCCATTACATATTCATCAATATCGAGAGTATTTTGAGAGAGTTTTTTAATTATTCCATCATTTGGTAACAATAAAGGCCATTCGAACTTTAACATTAAACCACAACTTGCAGTTAAAGTTACTACTTTAAAACCCTTTTCTACATATTTAATTAATTCTCTAGAAACTAATTCTGCTTGTTTTGTAACTTGATCTAGATCTGCTTGTTCCAGATAAGGCATACCACAACACCCCGCATAAGAGTGTTCTACTTCTACATTATTATGATGAAGTACTTTCAAAGCTGCTTCTCCAGTTTTTTTCTTGTTAAAGTTAACAAAACATGTGGAATATATTACGACTTTTCTTTCTTTATATTTTGGTAAAATATTTTTTTTAAATTTTTGAAAATAATTTGCGAATGTTTCTTTATTATATTTTGGTAAAATAACTCTTTTGTCAATTCCAGTAAAAAATTCTAGAACTTTTCTAGCAAATTTATTTTTAACATTTGTAATCCAATTAATAAAAAAGCTAAAAAATATTCCTATTTTAGAATTTCTATCAATTTGGGTTAATTGGTTGGTAGTTTTCGAAATATCACCATTTTTTCTTTGGGCTGTTCTATATCTCAACATTAAATGAGGAAAATCTAAATCAAATTCGTGTGGTGGTACATAAGGACATTTAGTCATAAAGCACATGTCACACAAAGTGCAAGAGTCTACAACAGGTTTAAATTTGTCACTTGAAAGATCTGATACCTCACCACCCTCGGTTTCATCGATAAAGTCAAATAATTTTGGAAAACTATCACACAAATTAAAACATCTTCTACATCCATGACAGATATCAAATACTCTTCTCATTTCCTGATCAATTTTTTCAGGATTTATAAAATCTGGATCTCTAAATTTTAATGGGTGCCTTGTAGGTGCTTGTGTGCTGCCTTCTTTACTCATAATTTTATTGGATATGATTTTTTGTGGACGAGAGGGGTTTCGTCCACAAATTTTGTTTAAGCGATGCTTTCTAAAGTCTTTTGAAATTTACCCGCGTGTGATTTTTCAGCTTTTGCTAAAGTCTCAAACCAATCAGCTATTTCATCAAAACCTTCGTCTCTAGCTGTTTTAGCCATTCCAGGATACATGTCTGTGTACTCGTGTGTTTCACCTTGAATTGCAGACTCAAGATTGGCTTTTGTTTCACCAATTGGCTTACCAGTTGCTGGGTCACCTACTTCTTCTAAATATTCTAAGTGGCCATGAGCATGTCCAGTTTCACCTTCTGCAGTTGATCTAAATACCGCTGCTACGTCGTTAAAGCCTTCAACATCCGCTTTTTGAGCAAAATAAAGATATCTTCTATTTGCTTGGCTTTCTCCGGCAAATGCCTCTTTTAAATTTTCCTCTGTTTTACTTCCTTTTAATGACATATCTACTCCTACTATTAATAATGATTCTAAAGTGGTTTATATATAGAGGAATTATAATATGTCAACAGTTTAGAATAAATATAATGTATTATTTAAACTATTGATATTATTGAATTATTTTTGAGATTGATTATCACTCACAATTTTAGCAATAACTTCTACTGATTTTATTTTTTTTCCTGGGATTGATCTTTTTATATTAACTTCGTCAACATCATCTTGATGAATATCAATCAATTTATTTTCCTCCTCGTCAAAGAAATGGTGATGATGAGTTACATTTGTATCGTAATAACTTTGTGATGCATTTAGTGGAATCTCTTTTAAATAACCCTTCTTCATAAATGCGTGAACAGTATTGTAAACAGTTGCTAAAGAAACCTTAATATTTGCTTGATTTTCAATGATTTTAACCAATTCTTTTATTGTAAAGTGAAAAGTCTTTTCAGCATCAAACAACACTTCACAAATTTTAATTCTTTGTTTTGTTGGTCTTAGACCTGATTTTCTTAATTTATCTATATATTGTTCAGCGTAGGCCATTACTAATTATAATTATTCTAAAGAATATCTATATTATAATGTTTGTAAATCAAGTAATAAGATTAAAAAAATTATGAAAAAAAGTTCCTTTAATTATGATGAATTAATAAGCTGCGCAAATGGGGAACTTTTTGGCCCTGGAAATGCAAAATTACCTTCTCCACCAATGCTGATGTTTGATAGAATTACTGAAATTAGCGAAAAAAATGGAGCTTTTGACAAAGGGTTGATGAAGGCTGAACTTGATATAAAAGATGATTTGTGGTTTTTTGGATGTCACTTTAAGGAAGATCCAGTAATGCCAGGATGCTTAGGTTTAGATGCGATGTGGCAACTTGTTGGCTTTTACTTAGGCTGGCTAGGAAATCCAGGAAGAGGAAGGGCTTTAGGAGTAAGTGCAGTAAAGTTTACAGGAGAGGTTTTAAAAAATGTCAAAATGGCGACATATATTATTGATATGAAAAGAATATTGATTAAAGGTGAAACAACAGTTGGACTAGCAAATGGTATTCTTCTTGCTGATGGCAAAAAAATATACTCTGCAGACAGTCTAAAAGTAGGATTATTTAAATAATGCGAAGAGTAGTAATTACAGGTTTAGGAATTGTTTCATGTCTTGGGAATAATCAAGAAGAGGTTCATCAATCTTTATTAAATACTAAATCAGGAATTTCTTTTTCAGAAGAATATAAAGAACACAATCTTAAAAGTCATATTCATGGAAAGCCTAATATCAAACTTGAGGATCATATAGATAGGAAAACAATTAGATTTATGGGTTCAGGATCTGCTTACAATTATATTGCAATGAAAGAGGCGATTGAAGACTCTGGTTTAGAAGAAAGTGAAGTTAGTAATTTTAAAACTGGAATCGTTATGGGTTCAGGAGGACCTTCAATTGAAAATGTAATTTTAGCAGCAGATAAAACTAGAGCCAAAACTCCAAAATTAATGGGACCATTTATAGTTCCAAGAACAATGGCAAGTACTGCATCAGCAACACTTGCTGTTCCTTTTAAAATTAAAGGTACAAACTATACAATGAGTTCAGCCTGCGCAACAAGTGGACACTGTATAGGAAATTCTATGGAACTTATCCAAATGGGAAAACAAGATATTGTTTTTGCAGGTGGTAGTGAAGAGATACACTGGGCAATGACTGCTATGTTTGATGCAATGACTGCATTATCTTCCAAATATAATGATACTCCTGACAAAGCTTCAAGGGCTTATGACAAAACTAGGGATGGTTTTGTAATTGCTGGAGGTGCAGGAGTTTTAGTTCTTGAAGAATATGAGCATGCCAAAGCTAGAGGAGCTAAAATATACGCAGAATTAACTGGTTATGGAGCAACTTCAGATGGATATGATATGGTAGCACCTTCTGGTGAAGGTGCAGTAAGATGTATGCAAATGGCTATGGCAACTTCAAAAAACAAAGTAGATTACATAAATACTCATGGAACTTCTACTCCAGTTGGAGATATTACTGAATTAAATGCTGTTAAAGATGCTTTTGGAGATGAAATTCCTAAGATTAGTTCGACCAAATCTTTATCAGGTCATCCGTTAGGAGCTGCATCAGTGCATGAAGCAATATATTGTTTAATTATGATGAAAAATAACTTCATTACAGGTTCAGCTAACATAAGTGAAATGGATGAGCAGGCTAAAAAATTTCCAATAGTTTCCAAAACAGAAACTGAAGCAACATTAAATACTGTTATGTCTAATAGTTTTGGTTTTGGTGGAACAAATGCAACTCTAGTATTTGAGAAAGTCTAACTTATGTCTTTAATGAAGGGTAAAAAAGGACTGATAATGGGTGTTGCTAATGAAAGATCTATTGCTTGGGGTATTTCTCAAAAACTTTCAGAAGCAGGTGCTGAATTGGCTTTTACTTATCTAGGAGATGCTCTTAAAAAAAGAGTAGTTCCTCTAGCAGAAAAATTGAATTCTAATGTTACTTTTAGCTGTGATGTTGAAAAAAAAGAAGATGTAATAAAATTATTTGAAGATGTTAAATCTCAATGGGGTGAAATAGACTTTGTAGTTCACGCAATCGCTTTTTCTGATAAATCTGAACTTTCAGGAGAATATCTAAATACTTCAAGAGAAAATTTTTTAAGAAGTATGCTAATTTCATGCTTTTCATTTACTGAAGTGGCAAAGGAAGCTTCAAAAGTGATGAAAGAGGGTGGTAGTATGATTACACTTAGTTATGAAGCTAATAAAGCAATCCCTAACTATAATGTAATGGGTGTTTGTAAAGCTGCTTTAGAGTCAAGTGTTAAATACTTAGCTAGAGATTTGGGGGCTAAAGGAATAAGAGTGAACGCAATAAGTGCAGGACCAATAAAAACATTGGCTGCGTCAGCTATTGGGGATGCTAAATTCTTATATAAATGGAATGCTGATCATTCTTTTTTAAAGAGAAATGTAGATAATATTGATGTTGGAAACTCAGCATTATATCTCCTAAGTGATATGGCAGGCGGAGTTACAGGTGAAATTCACTATGTTGATGCTGGTTACAATAAAGTAGGTATGCCAGATCCAAAAAATATATCTTAAAATTTTATCATTATGTTAATTTTAGTTTGGTTTGTAGTTTGTATAATATTTATTTTTGTTCAATTAATTCTAGAGGGTTCTGGTCATGCACTAGAAGTTTTTGCCCTATTGACTGCAATAGCTTTATTCTTAATTAATAAGCTTGGGAAAAAAAATAAATAACTAATAAATAATTATTGTGAGAAGAAAGTTTTTGAAAATCGCTGGGGCTTCTATATTAAGTTTCATATTTTATCCGTTAACATCATTAGCAAATAACATAGTTGGTTTTAAAAAAAAATTAAAGAAAGATGAGAGTGAATACAATATAATTAACCCTGATCTTACAAATGAGCAAAAAATAATAATGTTTGAAGAGGGTACTGAGCGTGCAGGTACTAGTGAATTAAATTATGAGAAAAGAAAAGGATCTTATCATTGTGCTAATTGTGGTGTGAAACTATTTGAGTCCACTGCAAAATTTGATAGTGGAACTGGGTGGCCATCATTCACTGAGGCAATACCAGGCGCATTTGTAACAAAAACTGATTATTCTTTTGGCATGAAGAGAACTGAATATAGCTGTGCAAATTGTGGCGCTCATCACGGCCATGTATTCAATGATGGTCCAGATGGTGGAAAAAGATATTGTAGCAATGGTCTTTGCTTGCTTTTTATACCAGAAAGTTAGAAATTATATTTTTCTAATATAACCAACATTAGTAGTTTTAAAATGCTTAAAAGGGATATTTGTATCTTTTATTGCCTTGATAGTCCCTTCCGTAATATTTCCATACACCTCTATTTCGAATCTATCCGCAATTTTGTTGTGTTTTTCAACATAAGCTTGGACTGGGGCATTATTTAAATGATGCAGCATTGCTTCACTATTTCGGTAAACTTCACTCCAAGTAAACTCTAATGGATCAGTTGGATCTTGATCAAAAGTATGAATAAGCATATCTGGCTCTGATGCATTAACAGCATCGTCAGCTTCTTTTGCTATCTTGAGATACTCTTCAACCTTGCCCTCTTTAACACGTATTCTAGCAATTAAAATAAATGGGTTGGACATTTATCTATATAGCAGCCTGCTTTATAGAAAGTTTTACTTTTCCTCTATCAAATCCAATAACTTTTACTTTTACTTCATCACCTTCTTTCACAACATCGGTAACTTTTGCAACTCTTTTTTCTGCAAGCTCAGAAATATGTACAAGTCCATCTTGCTTTCCAAGGAAATTAACAAAAGCACCAAATTCCATAATCTTCATAACTTTTCCGTTATAAATTTTATTTAACTCGGCTTTAGCAGTTATGTCTTTGATCATCTGCATAGCAATGTTTCTTGACTCTTCATCTGGAGCAGCAACTGTTACTACACCTTCATCATTTACATCAACTTTAGCACCAGATTTTTCAACAATTTCTCTAATTGTTGCTCCACCTTTTCCAATGACTGCTGCGATATCTTTTTTATCAACAGTAATTTTTTCCATTTTGGGAGTATGTTTTCCAACATCATCTCTAGATTTGTCTAATGCTTTATTCATTTCACCCAAAATATGAATTCTTCCGTCTTTAGCTTGATTTAAAGCTTGCTCCATTATTTCAAATGTTATTCCTGTAATCTTAATATCCATTTGTAATGATGTGATCCCGTCTTTAGTACCTGCAACTTTAAAATCCATATCTCCAAGATGGTCTTCATCACCAAGAATATCTGACAGCACAGAGAAATCATCACCTTCTTTTATTAAACCCATTGCAATTCCAGCAACTGGCTCTTTAATTGGAACACCTGCATCCATAAGGGCAAGTGAAGTTCCACAAACAGTTGCCATTGAAGATGAACCGTTAGACTCAGTGATTTCTGATACAATCCTAAAAGTGTAGGGAAAGCTTTCTTTTGATGGAAGTGAAGAGTTAATTGCTCTCCATGCCAACTTGCCATGACCTATCTCTCTTCTACCTGTTCCAATTCTACCAGTTTCGCCAACAGAGAATGGAGGAAAATTATAATGCAACATAAATCTTTCCTTTTGTAATCCATCTAAGCTTTCAATTCTTTGTTCATCGTCTGAGGTTCCAAGTGTAGTTGTTACAATTGCTTGAGTTTCACCTCTTGTAAATAAAGCTGAGCCATGAACTCTGGGTAAAATCCCGACTTCACACATAATTGGTCTTACATCAGCTAGACCTCTTCCATCAATACGATTTTTGTTTTTAAGAATATCAGTTCTTACAATGGATTTTTCCAAATTTTTAAGTTGAGAGTTTACATCTAAATCAGTGTAAGCTTCATTTTCTTCATAAAGTTTTTTAGCTTTTTCAGTAATTTCAGAAATTTGATTTGATCTATCTTGCTTATCTCTTGTAGAGAAAGCTTTTTTCAAATCTTCGGTAAATTCTTCTTCTAATTTCTTTTTTACTTCAGATAAATCTTTCTTCTCAACTGTCCATTCAGGTTTTCTACATTCTTTTGCAAGTTCTTCGATCATCTCTATTATTGGAACAAAACCCTCATGACCAAATTTCACGGCATTCAACATTTCTTCTTCAGTCAAACCATTTGCTTCAGACTCTACCATTAAAACTGCATCTTTAGTTCCTGCTACAACTAAATCTAATTTAGATTTCTCTAATTCTTTTTTAGATGGGTTAAGGACGTATTTTCCTTCAATAAAGCCAACTCTAGAGGCTCCCACAGGACCCATAAAAGGCATTCCTGAGATTGCAAGGGCTGCTGAAGATGCGATGATAGATAAAATATCTGCTTCATTCTCTTTATCATAAGATATTACTGTTGGTAATAGCTGTACTTCATTTTTGAATTCATCTGGAAACAATGGTCTGATGGGTCTATCAATTAATCTTGAAATTAAAGTTTCACTTTCTGTAGGTCTAGCTTCTCTTTTAAAATATCCCCCAGGTATCTTTCCGGCTGCATAATATTTTTCTTGGTAATTGACTGACAATGGGAAATAATCCATATCTGGATTTACTTTCTTTGCACCAACAACTGTTGCTAAAACAACTGTCTCTCCACATTGAGCTATAATTGCTCCATCTGCTTGTCTTGCTATCTTTCCTGTCTCTAAACTTAATTTTTTTCCACTTACTTCGATTTCTTTTTTTAGTACTTTAAACATTTACTTCCTTAAATTTAATTTTGTTAACACTTCTTTATAAGACTCCATATTATTTTTCTTTAAATAGTCTAATAATTTTTTTCTTCTATTTACTGCTCTCAAAAGGCCCACTGAAGAATGTTTGTCCTTTTTGAATTGTTTAATATGTTTTGACAGATTTTCAATTTTTTCTGTTAATTGAGCAATCTGAACTTCAGAAGATCCAGTATCTTTATCGTGGATTTGAAGTTGTTTTACTTTTTCTCTCATTTTTTTCCTTATTTATTTGTTTGTTTAATTAAATTTTCTATTTTTTCTGCATAATCAAAAGAATTGTCTTTCACAAAAAAAAGTTTAGGTAAAAATTTCATGATAATTTTTTTGGATAAAACTTTTCTTATCATAAATGAAGCAATTTTTAATTTTTCTATAATTTCTTCAGTGTTCTTTCCTCCCAATGGCATTACAAATATTTTAGCTGTTTTTAGATCTGGTGACATTCTTACTTCTGTAACTGTAATTTCTTTTGTTGATAAATTTGGTATTTTAGCTTCATCTCTAATAAAAAGTGTGCCTAAGGCTTGTTTTATCATTTCGCCTACCCTTAATTGTCGTTGTGTAATGGGTTTTCCTAAATGTTTCATTTAAATAGTTCTTTCAGTTATTGTTGAGTTATATACTTCTATGATATCTTTTTTTTGATAATCAGCGAAGTCTTTAAGAGTAATTCCACATTCTAAGCCTGCAGATACCTGTTTAGTCTGATCTTTTTCTCTAAATATAGAACCAATTTTCCCATTAAATATTATAGCTCCGTCTCTAATAACCCTTGCACTAGAGTTCTGGGTTATTTCGCCCTCAACAACTTTTGACCCAGCTACTTTTCCAACTTTTGAAACCTTAAAAATTTCAAGAATTTCTGCACTTCCAATAATTGTTTCTTGCACATCTGGAGATAATAATCCTGCCATCCTCGCTTTTATAAAATCTAAGACTTCATAGATTATGTTATAAGAGGAAATTAAAATTTTTTCTTGTTCAGCTCTTTTCTTTGCCTCTTTACTCGGTTTAACATTGAAAGCAATTATTACAGCATTTGATGCTTTTGCCAAAGTGACATCTGTTTCAGTTACCATCCCTATGTCGGAAAGAAGTATCTTCGGTTTTACTTCATCATGTTTTATTTGATCTATTGCATTTTTAATGGCTTCAGATGAGCCATGAACATCAGATTTAATAATTATATTTAATTCCTCTGATACTGAACTCTGAAAAGCTGAGTCTTGAGTGACAAAATTAAGAGGTATTTTATCATCTTTTGATTCTTCAACTCTTGCTTCACAAAGGGATTTAGCCTCTTTTTCACTAGATAAAACGATAAAATCATCCCCAGATTTTGCTGCTCCATTAATACCTATAATCTCAATTGGAGTAGCTGGTTCAGCAATATCAATATTTTTACCTTGGTCATTTATTATTGCTCTTACTTTTCCCCATTTTAATCCACTAACAAAATAATCACCTTTTTTAAGAGTACCTGTGGTAACAACAATGTTTGCAACTGGACCCCGTCCAATATCTATTTTTGATTCTAGAACTATACCTTTGGCATTTGTTTCAAAGTCCGTTTTTAAATCTAGTAATTCTGCTTGTAACAAAACAGACTCAACTAACTTATCTAAATTATTTTTAGTTTTTGTTGAGATTTCTACCATTAAAGTATCGCCAGACAAGTCTTCAGCGATTAATTCATATTCCAAAAGTTGATTTTTAATTTTTTGTGGATCTGCTTCAGGTAAATCACATTTATTTATAGCAACAACTATTGGAACCTTTGCTGCTTTTGCATGCTTAATGGACTCAATGGTTTGGGGTTTAACACCATCATCTGCTGCAACAACTAAAATTACAATATCTGTTAGCTTAGAACCTCTTGCTCGCATCTCAGTAAAAGCTGCGTGTCCTGGAGTATCAATAAATGTAATTTTATTATTTTGGTGATTAATCTGATAAGCTCCAATGTGCTGAGTTATACCTCCAAATTCTCCTGATACTACGTTGGCTTTTCTTAACACATCCAAAACTGAAGTTTTACCATGATCAACGTGTCCCATAACTGTAACTATTGGAGGTCGATTTTGTAAATTTTCTGACTTAACCTCCTTTATTTTTTCAATTATTTCTTCTGCCTTTGTCTCTCTTATAGGATTATGGCCAAATTCTTTAACTAAATACTCTGCTGTATCAGCATCTATTGTATTATTTATTGTTACTGTTACTCCCATTCCAAGTAAAAGTTTAATTATACTACTGGATTGTTCGGCCATTCTGTTTGCTAGCTCTTTAATAGTTATTACCTCTGGAAGATTTACGTTTCTTTTAACTTGAGTAAAACTTTCTTTGTTTTCCTCTTGATTTAAACTTCTATTTTCTTTTTGTTTTGCTCTTTTTAAAGATGCTAGACTTCTTGATTTTATCTCTGCATGATCTTCACTTAAAGCTCTAGAAATTGTTAATTTTAATTCTCTTCTTTTTCCAGGAGTTTTATTTGATTTATTTTCTTTTGGGTTTGCTTCTCCTTTTAACCTTCTTGTAGCTCTTTGCTCTGCTAATTTTCTTTTTTCGAAATCTGAAGTAGGGGGCGATACATGTCTACTAATATTATTTGGCTTTGAGGAAATATTTCTATTTGGCACAAAACTACTATTATTTGTTCTAGAAAATTGAGATTTGCCCTGAAATTTTGAATTTTTTTTCTCAATTACAACAGTGTTTTTTGATTTTGATTTAGCCTGCTCTATACTACTAAAGGTCTTCTGAGAACTTCCTTTTATCGATAACTTTAATTTTTTTTTTTCCATTTTCCATCTTTCAATCTTTATAAACTTTATCTCTAGCAGACATAATTAAATTGTCAGCTTCTAACTTTGATAGAGCAAAATCTTCTAAATAACCTTTAATTTTGACTCTTTCACCTTTGACCACATCATAAGTACCAGTCAACTCATCAGATGCTAGATCAGCTAAATCTGTTAAGGTTAAAATCTTCTGTTCACCCAAGGTAACTAACATGCCTGCTGTAAGACCTTCATGATTGATTAAATCGCTGTCTAATCCTAAATCTTTTATTCTTTTTGATATTTCTTCTTGATCTTTTTCATAAAATTCTTTTGCTCGTTCAATTAATTCTTTTGCTGTCTCTTCTTCAATACCTTCTATTTTTATTAAAGCATCTGGGGGAGCATCTTTAATATCATCAATTGAAGAGAAACCTTCAGCTACTAAAAGTTGTCCAAGTGTTTCGTCAAGCTCCAGGTTTTTAACAATGTTGTCTGTTTTTTCTTTAAATTCTAATTGTCTTCTTTCAGAGTCCTCTTGCTCTGTCATTATATTAATTTCATAATTTAATAATTTTGTAGCTAATCTTACGTTTTGACCTCTTCTTCCAATTGCTTTACTCAAGTTTTCCTCGGTTAAAATAACATCAAGTTTTTTTGCTTCATTGTCAACATTCACTCTTTGAACTTCAGCAGGAGATAATGCATTAGCTACTATAATGGCTGGATCTTCAGACCAATTTACTATGTCTATTTTTTCGCCCTGTAACTCATTCACAACAGCTTGAACTCTGCTTCCTCTCATTCCAACACATGCTCCTACAGGATCCAACGATGTATCTATTGCTTTAACACAAATTTTTGCTCTGCTGCCTGGATCTCTAGAAGAGGATTTAATTTCGATCAATCCATCATATATTTCTGGGACCTCTTGGACAAAAAGTTTATCCATAAATTTTGGATGAGCTCTTGATAAAAAAATTTGTTGTCCTCTCGGCTCTCTTCTGACATCTAAACAATAGGCCTTAATTCTATCTCCGGCCTTAATGTTCTCTCTAGGTATCAATTCATTTTTTTGAATTATTGCTTCAGTTCTTCCAAGATCAACTATTACATTTCCAAATTCTAGTCTTTTAACTATTCCACTTAATATAGTGTCCTTTTTATCAATAAAATCATTATATTGCCTCTCTCTTTCTGCCTCTCTTACATTAAAGCTTATAACCTGTTTGGCTGTTTGAGCTGCAATTCTTCCAAAATCAAACGATGGCAAAGGTTGTAAAATCTCATCCCCTATTTTTTTGTCTTTGTTTAATTCATTTAACTTTACTGCATCTTCCAGAGTAATTTCAATGTTTGAGTTTTCGGGTTTTTCTGTAATCAATAATTTTCTAAATATCCCTATATTTCCATTATCTCTATCTATTTCCACTTTGATTTCATTATCAAATCCAAATTTTGATTTTGCCGCTTTTGCAATACCTGTTTCCATAGAACTTATAATCAGTTCTTTATCAATAGATTTTTCTAATGCTACAGCCTCAGCAATTCTTAATAATTCTAATTTATCAGCTCTTCTATTCAACATAATTTTGCAGCCAAAAAAAAATGGGCCTAAGCCCATTTTTGAAATTTCAACAATGTGATTGAAATATAGTTATTTTTTGTTGATTTACAACAATATTTACTTAGTAAAAACTCCAGATTTATCTGTTTTTTCCCATGAAAATGATCCGTCGTCCTCTGGTATTCTTCCAAAGTGGCCGTAAGCAGCTGTTTTCTCATAAATAGGTTTATTTAAACCTAACATTTCTCTAATTCCCCTTGGGCTTAGATCAAAGTTTTCTTTGATAAGTTTTTCTACGTGCATGTTCTTTTCTTCATCATTATCAAATAAGTCTACATAAATTGATAAAGGTTTAGATACTCCAATAGCGTACGCTAATTGAATTAAACACTTATTGGCAATTTTTGAAGCTACAACATTTTTAGCTAAATATCTTGATGCATAAGCAGCTGATCTATCAACTTTAGTAGGATCTTTTCCAGAAAACGCACCTCCACCATGAGGTGCAGCTCCACCATATGTATCAACAATAATTTTTCTTCCAGTTAAACCGCTATCTCCATCTGGACCACCAATTACAAAGTTTCCAGTAGGGTTGATATAAATCTCTTTTTCATCAAGACTTCCCAATAAATTTTTAGGGATAGATCGCTCTATATAGGGCATACAAAGTTTTTTAACTTGAGCTAAGTTAACATCTTTTGAATGTTGTGTAGAAATAACTACTGATGTTACAGCTGAAGGCATACCATCTTTATATTCAATAGTAATTTGACTTTTTGAGTCTGGCTCTATTCCATTCAACTTTCCTGATTTTCTATCCTCAGCCATCAGTCTTAAAATTTTATGAGAATAATGAATTGGAGCTGGCATTAAAACATCTGTTTCATTACATGCATAACCAAACATAATTCCTTGATCTCCTGCACCTTCATCTTTATTTCCAGCTGAGTCTACACCCATTGCAATATCTGCTGATTGAGAGTGTAAATGTGTTTCAATTTTAGTTTGCTCTCTCCAAGAAAAACCGTCTTGGTCATAACCTATATCTTTAATACAATCTCTTACTTTTGAAATTAATTCTTCCTCTTTTAGCTCTGGACCTCTTACTTCTCCAGCTAATACAACTTTATTTGTTGTTGTTAAAGTTTCACATGCAACTCTTGCTTGGGGTTCGGAAGCTAAAAAACTGTCCACAACCATGTCTGAAATTCTGTCACAAACTTTATCTGGGTGTCCTTCTGACACTGACTCACTAGTAAATAAAAAATTTTTCTTCATTTATTCTCCCGTATTTTAAAAAAAAAAATTAAACTAATATAAATAGATAGAAAATAAAAGAAGATCTTATTACCATGAGAGCTAAAGATTGTTTTATTGGACTTTTTGAAAGACTGAATCTCGATAAATCCCTTATCAGTTGTTGAAATCTTATCAATTACTTGTCCTTTTGAATTTATAAAAGCTGAAATTCCATTGTTTGATGAACGAATAACAGTCTTACCTTCCTCAATAGATCTAAAAATTGAATGAGAAAAGTGCTGGTGTGGACCAATAGAGTTTCCAAACCACCCATCTTCAGATATATTTAAAATGAAATCGTAATTATTTTTACTTTTATTTATTTTACCAGAATAAATAATTTCATAACAAATAAGTGGATTAAAATTAAAATTATTTAAACTAATTAAATCTCTTCGCTTATCTGCAGAAAAAGACTGGTACCCTTGAGTAATTTTTTTAAATCCTAGATTGCCTAAAATTTTTTCAAATGGTAAAAACTCCCCAAATGGTACTAATTTATTCTTATAATATTTTTCTAAAATATTAAGTTCATTATTTAATACTAAGAGAGAGTTATAAATTTTCTGCTTTTCATATATATTCATACCTAAAATAATCTTATGCTTCTCAGAAAAATTATTTGAAAAAAGAGTTTTAAATTTATTTAGATTCTCAAAATAAATATTTGATAGAATACCCTCTGG
>CABYJT010000011.1 GCA_902519455.1 uncultured Pelagibacteraceae bacterium | reverse complement strand
AAACTTCTGATGAAGAAAGAGCAGAATTAAGAGAAACTCTTGGACTTACTGATCCAATACATATTCAATTTTCAAGGTTTGTAATTAATGCTTCTAAAGGGGAATTTGGAATTTCATATCAGTTAAGAAGACCAGTTTCAGAATTAATTATTGAAAGATTACCAGCAACTATGGAATTAGTTTTAATTTCTGCATTAATTGCATTGATTTCAGGAACATTATTAGGAGTGTACACAGGTATAAATAGAAAAGGTTTTTTGAGTGATTTTATATTGGCCATATCTCTTTTGGGAGTATCTCTTCCAACCTTTGTAATTGGTATACTTTTTATTTATTTATTTGCAGTAATTTTAGGTGTACTTCCATCTTTTGGAAGAGGAGAGGTGATTGACCTAGGCTTTTGGACTACTGGCCTTTTAACAGTTTCAGGATTGAAAGCAATTATACTTCCATCTGTAACATTAAGTCTCTTTCAAATGACTTATATAATTAGGTTAGTAAGAGCCGAGATGATGGAAATATTACAAACTGATTATATAAAATTTGCTAGAGCTCGAGGTATAAGTGAAAAAAGTATTAACTATAAACACGCACTAAAAAATGGATTAATTCCAGTAATAACTATAGCAGGAATAAATATAGGTACATTAGTTGCTTTCTCAATTATTACCGAAACCGTTTTTCAATGGCCAGGTATGGGCTTTTTATTTATTCAGGCGGTTCAATTCGTAGATATACCAATTATGTCAGCTTATTTAGTATTTATAGCTTTTGTATTTGTGATGATAAATTTCATTGTAGATATTCTATATTATTTTATTGATCCAAGAATTCGAGTTAAAGGGGATGCTACAAGTGGATAATAAAACACTTAATTCCTGGGAAAGACTAAAAGACAGCGACATTTACTTTAGTTTTATTAAATCTCCAACTGCAATTGTATCGTCAGTAATATTATTAATAATTTTCTTTTGCTCTTTTTTTGTTGAGTTCGTCACTCCTCATAACCCTTTTGACCCTGCATCATTATCTTTAATGGAAGCTTTTACTCCTCCTTCTTGGACTGAAGATGGTATGGCAAAATTTATCTTAGGAACAGATGGACAAGGAAGAGATATGCTTTCAACAATTCTTTATGGTTCACGAATTTCATTAATAGTTGGTTTCTCGGCAATTATCTTTAGTCTAATATTAGGTGTCTCACTGGGTTTAACAGCAGGTTACTTTGGTGGAAAATATGAAATGATAGTAATGAGATTAACAGATGTTCAGCTAACAGTACCAAGTATATTAATGGCTCTATTAGTTGATGGTATTGCAAGAGGTATCATCTCCAGAGAAATGCATGATGAGATGGCAATATATGTTTTAATTTTTGCTATAGGAATTTCGGAGTGGCCTCAATTTGCAAGAGTTTCTCGTGCAGCAACTTTAGTAGAAAAAAATAAAGATTATGTTTCAGCTTCATCAATTATAGGTGTTTCAAATTTACTTATTATGTTTAAGCATATACTGCCAAATATAATGAGACCAGTTTTGGTAATAGGCACAATTGGTCTAGCTCTTGCTATTATTGCAGAGTCAACATTGAGCTTTTTAGGGGTGGGAGTTCCTCCTACAACACCTTCGTTGGGTACTTTAATTAGATTAGGAAATGATTTTTTATTTTCAGGTGAATGGTGGATAACATTCTTTCCTGCAATATTCTTAGTTATTCTTGCTTTCTCAATTAACTTATTAGGAGATTGGATGAGAGATACACTTAACCCAAGGTTAAAAAAATGACTTTTCTTAAAATAAGTAATTTGAGTGTCGACTATAAAATGAGAAAAGAAACAGTAAATGCTGCAAAAAATGTAAATATAGACATTAAAAAAGGTGAAATAGTTGGATTAGTCGGAGAGTCTGGTTCTGGAAAAAGTACTGTAGCTAATGCGATTGTAAATTTAATTGATGAACCAGGTAAAGTTTCAAGTGGATCAATATTGATGGGAGAAACAAATATCAGCGAAAATCCAGAAACAATTATTCAGTATCGAGGAAAAAAAATTGGATTAATATTTCAAGATCCTCAAACCTCTTTAAATCCAATTTTAACAATTGGTGAACAACTTATAGAAACAATACAAACTCATTTAAAATTAAGTTCAGAGGATGCAAAAAATAAAGCAATTAATTTATTAAAAGAAGTTGGGATCAAGGATGCCGAAAAAAGGTTTTATAATTACCCTCATCAATTTTCTGGTGGTATGAGACAAAGAGTTGTTATTTCTCTTGCTTTATGTTGTGAGCCCGAATTATTAATTGCAGATGAACCAACAACAGCACTAGACGTTTCTATTCAGTCTCAAATTCTAGAATTAATTAAAAGATTAACAAAAGAGAGAAATTTAGCTGTAATACTTATTACTCACGATATGGGTGTTATCGCTGAAACTACAGATAGAGTGGCTGTAATGAAAAATGGAGACTTAGTTGAAATAGGTTTAACCAAACAGATATTGGTTGAACCTAAGGAAAAATACACAAAAAGCTTAGTTAGCTCTGTACCACCAACTAATAAAAAAATATCTAGATTTACAATAATAGAAAAAGAGAATGTTAATAATCAAAATAATAACATTAAAATATTAAACAGGTGGTCCAAAAAGATAATTGTTGATCAAAATTTAATAGAAATAAAAAACTTGAGTAAATCTTTTGACGATAGTTTTTTCACGGAGAATACAAAGAATTCTGTAATGGCTGTAGATGATGTCTCACTAAATATAAAAGAAGGGCAATCCTTTGGTTTAGTTGGTGAAAGTGGAAGTGGCAAAACAACAATAGCAAAAATGGTTGTTAATTTGTTTAAGCCTAGTTCTGGAGATATTTATTTTGACAGTGTTAATGTTACCAAAATTAAAAAAAACAAAGATCTACTTAAATTTAGAAAACAAATTCAAATGATCTTTCAGGATCCATTTTCTTCATTAAATGGAAGACTAAAAGTAAAGGAAATTATTGCAGAACCAATTAAACTTCATAATCCGGATATAAAATCTAGCGATTTAGACAGTTATATCTATGATTTATTAGAATCTGTTGAATTAACTCAACAGTCTGCAATCAGATATCCCCATGAATTTTCAGGGGGACAAAGACAAAGAATATCAATAGCAAGAGCATTAGCCACACAACCAAGACTTCTTGTTTGTGATGAACCTACATCAGCATTAGATGTGAGCATTCAAGCTCAAATATTAAACTTATTAAAAGATCTTCAAGAACAGTTAAATCTCACTATTTTATTTATAAGCCATGATTTACCTGTTGTTAGGCAAATGTGTGATAAGATAGCTGTGCTTAAAGACGGAAAATTATGTGAAGTGTCCGAAACAGAAGATCTGTTTAAAAATCCTAAACATAATTATACTAAGGAACTACTAAAATTAATGCCAAAAATTGAATCAATTTATAACTAAAAGGAGAAAACTATGACAATATTTAAAAAAATTTCTGAAAGTGAGGCTACTGGAAAGGTAAAAGAAATTTTTGATGAAATAAAAGAAGCCCGACAAATAACTGAAATTCCAAATTTTTGGAAAACTATGGCTAATAGTCCTGAAACATTAGAAAGAACCTGGAGATCATTACAACAAGTAATGGGAAAAGGTGAATTAGATCCTGCTGTAAAGGAGCTTATTTATGTTGCAGTTTCAATTACTAACAATTGTGAATATTGTATAAAATCTCATTCTTTAGCTGCCAGAAAAAAAGGTGCTACAGACGGAATGATAAACGAAATGATCGCAATTGTTGGGATGGCAAATGAAACAAATCGTTTAGTTGAGGGTTATCAAGTAGAAGTAGACGATTTTCTCAAATAAAATGAATTTTGATTTTGTTTACAAGATATGTACAAAATCTGAGTGGAGTGAGGCAAAACAAAATAATGTTTTTAAAGGCACTGCATTAGATTTAAAAGATGGTTATATCCATTTTTCTGATAAAGATCAGGTCAAGCAAACACTAAATAAGTTTTATATTAATCAAACTAATTTAATAATTCTTAAAGTGGATGCTCTAAAATTAAAAAATCTAGTTTGGGAACAATCAACTGATGGCAATATGTTTCCACATTTATACTCAGATCTAGATTTAGATTTTGTAGTTAAAGAATATATTATTGATTTAAAAGATGATGGTAAGCATAATCTGCCAGACAAACTTTAATATTTAATTTGATTTTCCAACTAAATTGACAATTAAAACACCAGATATAATTAATATGAGACCTATAATTGTAAAAAAGTCTGGAATTTGATTAAATTTATAAATACCAACAACTGAAGTAGCTATTATACATAAGCCTGCAAATGAAGCATAAGTTACGCCAACAGGAATAGTTTTCATAACTATAGACAGCGTATACATGCAAGCAACTATTGTTATTGCTGTAAAGACACTTGGTAAAAATATTGTAAAACCGTTTGCAGCTTTGGCAAAACCATTTGATGCTGTACCAAGAGCAACTGCAATAATTAAAATTATATAAGCAGTTATATTACTCATCAATTTAGAATAATATTATCTAAAATTAATATCTACAAACTTTTCTAATTTATTCAATTATTATTGGCCCAACCATTCCAGTTTCATAATGACCCGGAATATTACATGCCATTTCTAAAGAAATATCTTTTGAAAACTTCCAAATAATTTCTCCTGTTTTATTTGGCTCTAGCATTACACTATTTGCGTGTTTGTGGCCCAAAGAATGATCTTTTTTTGACATTTCTTTCATTTTTTTATGATCAATTCGGTCGCCTAAAAGAATATCGTGTTCAATTAATCTTGCCATTTCGGGTTGGTGATCAATATGCATCTTTTTAGTTCCAATATTATATTCATGAACTAGTTCACCTAAATTTTTAACAATTATTTTTACTGTTTCACCTTTTTTAACTTGAATTGAACTTGGCTCATAATAATTATCATACATCTTTACTTCAATTACTCTTGTAACATCATTTGGATCACCCTTAGACCCAATCATCTTCATTGAAGCTGCATTAGAATTAAAAGCGATAAAAATAAATAAAAGTATAAGTTTTTTCATTATTTAGGCATTGGTGTTGCGCCAGTCTCTAAACTCATGATTTTTCCATTATCATATTTGTAGACTGCCATTACTGCTTCGGTGTTTCCATCATCAAATGTTACAAATGCGTGGTGTACACCAACTTCGTCATTCTCATATACCACTCTAGTATCTCTTTGGTTAATATCTCCACTCATAGCCCATTTGATCACTTCAGCTTTACCTAAAGTATTTCCTGATTTATGCATTGTAAATTTGAAATCGTCATGCAAAAGCTCATTCATAGCTGCTTCATCTTTATTTTTTAATGCAGCACTGTATTTTTCTAATATTGACATTTTATCTCCTTTAAACTCCTTCAATTATCATTCCATTAGAATCTGCGTTATCTAACCGAATTTGTTTTATTGGTTTATATTCTTCAGAATTATACCATTCCTTTGCTTTCTCGTAACTTGGAAATTTTATCACAACTGTCCTTGGATGCTGCCATGACCCTTCAATAGTCTCGCTGGTACCACCTCTCACAAGATACTCTCCACCAAATTTTTCTGCAGTAGGTTTAACTTTGTCTATGTATTCCTTATAATTTTCAGGATTGTTAACATTAAGGTTAAAGATCGCATAACCACTCATAATTATTCTCCTGGTTTAATAACAGACTTTGTGGCATCTGCAGCATTTTGAAAAGCTTTATTGTAGTCAATAATTTCATGTACCATCAAATCATCCATTAGACCTGAATTTTTAAAAGCTATCTTCAAGGCAAGTGCTTGTTCATAATCTCCTTCTACACATGAGATAACATCAAATCTACCTCTTACCCATTCATAGCTGATCAATTTTAAACCAGCTGCCTCAGTAACTTTCTTAGTCGATGCATATCTATCAGCAGATGGATCATTTTGCATTCTTTTCATTAATTCTGCACTTATTTTGCCAATCAAATAAAATCTTGCCATATTACATTTCAACTTTTGTTAAATCCCAAGCAGTCATTTTGATAACACATTCATCGTAAATTTCCTTTCCAACTGGATGTGTACCAGATATTAGTTCTTTCATTTTTTCCATATTATGAACAAATACCTTAAACATTACGCCACTTTTATCTGGCTTTACCGCGCCTATAGTTTTTTCTGGATGAGCTGCAGATTTTCTCACACTCATACCTTCATCTGATTGCATCCATCCCATAAATTTTTCAAGCTTTCCTTCTTTCAAATCTACGATTACTAACACTTCTTTTTCCATTTATTCCTCCATTTTTGTTTATAATTTCAGTTAATCTTATAATTTTAATTTAATCTGAGCAAACACTCATTACTGTTGTCTCTCTTTTATGTCCAGACTCTTCAATTATTTTTGCATTTTCAGGTTTTTCCATAAATTTTTGCATAGTATCCGCAGCGGGTGTCTCCATCACAATATGAACCTTATTTGGATTTTCTAACTCATTTCCAACGTAAATAGTTTTGATACCTGCTGCTTCTCTTGGTCCAGAGTGCTCATCAAACATTTTTTTCCAATGAGACCAGTCTTTTACCTCAAAGTTACCAACCATTTTTACCATGTTATTCTCTCCAAACCCCAGCAAACTAATATGCTTTATCAAAAGTTTTAAACTCAATGCTAGCCATATTGACTCCTTTGTAAGTTTATAGTTATTTTGGTATTTTTGTTGCTCCAGTTTCTACTTCAATGATTTTACCATCTTTAAATTTCCAACAACACATAAGAGCTTCAGTATTTCCATCTTGATAAGTAACATATGAATGATCAAAACCAATTTCATCATTTTCAAAAAGGATCCTGTATTTTGCAGGACTCATCATACCTTTGCTTACAGCTTCAACCATACCTGCTTTTCCCATATGGACATATTCTCCTTTAAGATGGGAAAACATTTTATAGTCATCGTGCACTAGCTCACCAGCTGCTGCACCATCTTTTTCCATGATTGCTTTGTTTAGTTTTTCTAAAATTGACATTTGTTACTTACTTCTTCATTGCATTAGCGCTGCTCAGAGTGTCATCAAAAGCCATGAACATAGACATTTTTCCATCAGTTACTTCAAAATAATGACCAAATATAGTGTCCATTCCATCTGCTGTTGCCTTACATTTTGCGAATACTTTATTTCCTTCTGCAATCATAAATTCAGGAGTTACTGAAAAATTATTCCATAACTGTGGAATTAATGACATTGTTTTCATCATAGCTTCTTTTCCTTTGTGAGTTCCTGACATTGGATGTTTATCACCAGGAAAAATCCAAGTTATGTCATCATGCACTACTTCAGTAAAGAAAGTTTGCATATCTCCTTTACCAAACAGTTCATAGCCTCTTTTTACTAATTCTTTTGGTTCCATAAAATCTCCTTTAATTAAAATATTTATATATTGAATTAATTTATTGAAGAAAGATAAAGCTTTTATTACAAATCAGCTATGCGTGATTATATCCAGTGAGGATAGGGAAGGCCTTTTTCTTGTAAAAAAGATTTATTAAACATCTTAGAGTTGTATTTATCAGATTTATCACAAAGAATTGTTACGATAGTTTTTCCAGGTCCTAATAATTTACCTAATCTTATTGCACCTGCTATATTTACTCCGCAACTAGTGCCTAAACTTAAACCTTCTTTTTCGATTAAATCGAATAGAACGGGTAATGACTCATGATCACTTATTGAAAATGCCCCATCAATATTTGCTTTTGCAAAATTTGCAGTAACTCTGCTAGATCCAATACCTTCTGTAATTGAACCACCTTCACTTTTTAATTCACCATTTTCAATGTAATTATAAAGAGATGAGCCAGTTGGATCCGATAAATATATTTTAATATCTTTATTCTTTTCTTTTAAAAAACTACTTACTCCTGCAATTGTGCCACCAGTACCTGATGAACACACAAAACCATCAATTTTGCCGTCAGTTTGTTCCCATATTTCTGGTCCTGTTGTTTGATAATGACCTTTAGAATTAGCGGTATTGTCAAATTGATTAGCCCAAACTACACCATGATTGTTACTACTTTTCAATTCATCAGCTAATCTTCCTGCATATTTAACAAAGTTATTTTCATCTTTATATGGTTTTGGTGGAACCAATCTTAAATCAGCTCCAATATTTCTTAATAAATCTTTTTTTTCTTGTGTTTGATTATCGTTCATTACGATAATAGTTTTATAACCAATAGAATTTCCTAATAGACATAACCCAATTCCCGTATTACCAGCAGTTCCTTCAACAATTGTTCCACCTTTTGAAATTAGTTTTTTTTCTTCAGCATCTCTTATAAGAGCTAAAGCTGCTCTATCTTTTACAGAGCCACCGGGATTAAGGTACTCTGCTTTTCCATAAATATTACAACCAGTAATTTCTGATGCGGCTTTTAATTTAAATAAAGGAGTATTTCCTATTGCTTCGACAAAATTATTTTGTAAAGTTTTCATACATCAAGCTTTGTATCACCACCTGGTGCAACACCATAGGGTTTAAATTCTTCAGATGCAATTCCAACATTTTTTGCAGGAATACCAACCATTACTGCATTTTCTGGAACATCTTTTGTAACAACAGCGTTGGCTCCAATTTTTGCATTTTTACCAACAACAACTGGTCCAAGGATTTGTGCACCAGATCCTACAACTACATTTTCTTTTAATGTTGGGTGTCTCTTAACATTTCTTTGATTGTCTGAATTTATACTTGGAGCAATTCCTCCTAATGTTGCCATGTGATAGATGGTAACGTTATCTCCAATATCAGATGTTTCTCCAATTACTACTCCCATGCCATGATCTATAAAAAGATTTTTTCCAATTTTAGCATTTGGATGGATTTCAATACCTGTTAAAAATCTTGAGAACTGAGAAATTATTCTTGCAACAAGATGAAATTTTGCAATTGAAAAAAAATTTGCAATTCTATGAAAAAATACAGCTTTAACTCCAGGATAAGTTAGTATTAAACTTAACTTTGATCTTGCAGCAGGATCTCTTTTAATTATCGACTCTAAAAAATCATTCATGTTTATTTAAGATTAGTTATTAAAATTTAACTACTTGTTACAACAGCAGTTTTCTGATGATGGTTTGCAATCACAGTTTTTACAAACGCATCTGTCACAAGAACAATTTTTACATTTACAGTGTGTATTATTGCATGCCATGTGAGTTATATAATTGTATATTTTTTAAAAACAATACTAATAATAACCCTGATTTTAGAGTTCTTTAAGCGTTAATCCCTTTAGATTTGCTGGTACTGCGATATCCATCATTTTTGGATTGGCAAGATTAAGATTATCCATTATTTCAGCATATTCTTCTTTTGAACTAACTTGTAATCGAGGATTATTACTTTTCTCAATACCAATTGTTGAATTTTTTTTCCCATTATAATCATGAGCAGGATAAACAAGTGTTTCTTCTGGAAGTTTTAAAAGTTTACCAAATAATGAGTCATAAGCCTCATGAGCACTACCATTTTGAAAGTCAGTTCTTCCAGTACCATTTATTAAAAGAGTATCGCCTGTAAAAACTCTATCATTCATTAAGTAACTATATGAACAATCTGTATGACCGGGAGTATAAATTGCTTTTAGCTCAATATTCTCGATATTTATATTTTCTTCATCTTTCAACTTTATATCAATTACCTCAGATTTAGAGTTTTCACCCATCATACGAACACAATTAGTTCTTTGATTAAGTTCATTTAAGCCAGTTACATGATCTGCATGAATATGAGTATCAATTACTTTTACAAGTTTTAATTCCAAACTTTCTAAAACTTTTATGTATTCATCAGTATGTTCAATTACTGGATCTATGATTAATGCCTCACGTCCTTTTCCACTCGAAATAATATAAGTGTAAGTAGAAGATTTAGTATCAAATAGTTGTTCGAAAATCATAATTATAAAATAAGTAAAATTTTATAAAATTGATACTAATTTTCAATAGCTTTATGATTAGGCTTGCTCCATTCTTTTCCTTTAAACATCACATTCCATTGTAACCAAGGAAATAGCTTTGATTTCATTTGCCAATATAAAGAACTAGGTTTTGTTGGGTCAAAAGGCAAACTTGGAGTTACTTTTCCACCATAACAAAATTCTGCTAACATTACTTTACCGTATGCAACTGTAAGAGGGCAGGCTCCATATCCATCATAAAGTCTATATGCTTCAGATGACTTATTGATATCTTTAATAATATTATGAGCAACTATTGGAGCTTGTTTTCTAACTGCTGCACCTGTTTTTGCATTAGGTGCATTCATTACATCACCTAAACTGTAAATATTTTCATATTTAGTATGTCTTAATGTTCCTTCTTTATGATCTACATCGACCCATCCACCAGCATCAGCTAATGGACTATTCTTAATAAAGTCTGGAGAAGTTTGAGGAGGCGTTACATGAATAAAATCAAATTTCTTTGTAACTTCTTTAGAATTTCCGTCTTTATCCGATTGTTTGAATACAGCCTCTTTGGCATCTCCATTTACTGAAATTAAATTATGTTGGAAGCTTCTTTTAATTCCATAAGAGTCACATATTTCATTTAATGGACCTTGAAAATGAGGTACACCAAAAATTACTGGCTTTGCACATAAAAATTCTAAATTACTATCTTTAAGAGCACCTTTTTTCTTTAAGTGATCAGCAGCTAAGTATGCTATTTTTTGAGGTGCTCCTGCGCACTTAATTGGCATTGGAGGTTCAGTGAATAATAAATTTCCTCCCTGTAAATTTTTTAAACATTCCCATGTATAAACTGCCATATCTGAACTATAATTAGTACAAACATTATTTTTTCCTAAAGTTTCTTTTAACCCAGCCACTCCATCAAAGTTAATTTTTAAACCAGGACAAACTACTAAATAATCATATGAATATTCACCACCTGACGTCTTGACTGAATTAGATTCAGGAGAAAAACTTTCAGCATATTCTTTAATCCAATTAACATAATTAGGCATTACAGATGACATTGGCTTTATTGTGTTGTTTACATCATAAGCACCTGCACCCACTAAAGTCCATGCAGCTTGATATAAAGATTTTTCAGAAGGTTCTATAATTGATATTGATAAGTCAGACTTTAAACTTTTAAGCCTTGTGGCAACTGATATACCAGCGCATCCGCCACCGATAATCAAAATGTTTGAGTGATTAGAGTTATTCATATCAAAAAACCTAACACTTATAATTTGCTTAAGATACACGTCTTATAAGTTGTTTTTTCAAACTTAAATATCGTTGATAAACCTAATCAATAATTTATAATGGTTCTAATTAATTAAAAGGAGAGTGAAGAATGTTAAAAATAAACAGTATGTGTCCTGATTTTCAATGCAAAACTACAGAGGGAGATATCTCTTTTCATGAGTGGCTTGGAGATAGCTGGGGCGTATTATTTTCTCACCCAAAAGATTTTACACCAGTTTGTACTACAGAATTAGGTTCATTAGGACAAATGAAAGCTGAGTTTGATGCAAGAAATGTAAAAGTAATCGGACTAAGTGTAGATGGAGTTGAGGATCACAAAAAATGGTTAGAAGATATCAAAGATGTATCTGGAACGATGCCGGATTATCCTATTATCGCTGATGAAGATTTAAAAGTTGCAAAACTTTTCAATATGTTAGAAGCCGATGCAGGAACAACTTCTATGGGAAGAACAGCAGTTGATAATGAGACTGTTAGAACTATTTTTGTTGTAAGACCAGATAAAAGAATTGGTCTTTATTTAACTTACCCAATGGCTACAGGTAGAAATTTCCATGAAATTTTAAGAGCCATAGACTCAATGCAACTTACTGCAAAACATAGAGTTGCTACTCCAGCTAATTGGAAAAAAGGTGAAGATGTAGTAATTCTTCCAGCTGTAAAAGACGACGAGGCTAAAAAAATATATCCAGATGGATGGGAAACAGTTAAGCCTTATTTAAGAAAAGTTCCAGATCCTACAAAGTAATAAGGATTTCGGACTAATTTATTATCTCAGTTCTAGTTTGATAATTAGAACTGAGATTAAATTAAAATCTTTTATATTTTTTCATAGAAATATTTGCCAACAAAAGGTTTGGATCAACAAATACTTTTGATTGTTTAATTTTCTTAAAAGATTTGTAAGCAAAAATTGCAATTGGCAGCTCAGTACAGCCTAGAATAATTTTTTTACATTTAATTTTCATCAAGTAACTTACTGCTGGTCTAATTGCTTTTTCTGCTTCTTTAATTTTTCCCATTTTAACTAGCTTTATTGATTTATTTACTGAATTTTTTTGTAAACTTTTGTTAGGACTTACTAAATTAAAATTTTTATCAAAATATTTATTATAAACTTTAGTACTTAATGTAGCCTCAGTAGATAAAATACCAATCTTAGAGTTTTTTTTACAGTTTTTTGATGTATCTAAGTAAACTTCTTTAGGCATACTAAGTATTGGTATTTTAACTTTTTTTCTTAAATCATCGTACCAATAATGAGCGGTGTTACACGGCATTACAATGAATTTACAATTATTTTTTTGTAACATTTTACAACCTTCAACAAGCGAATTTAAAACGTTATAATATTTTTTTAAATTTTCTGGTCGTTTTGGAATGTTAGACTTATTATATAAAACAAACATTGGATATTGTTGATCAAGTTTTCCAGCATTTATTTTCGCAAGTTTATTGCAAAAATCTAATCCAGCCTGTGTTCCCATTCCTCCAAGAATACCAATCATAAATCTACTTTGAATTTTGTTTTAAAAATAACAATATACAACTATATTTTATAAACAATTATGCAAGATATTTATATTGATGATATTGGTTCAGGATATCCACTAGTTTTAGTTCATGGATATCTAGGATCATCAGAAATGTGGAAACTCCAAAAAGATTATCTTCATAAAAAATTTAGAGTTATTGCTCCAGCTTTACCAGGATTTGGTGAAAGCTTTAATACAAAATCTTTAAATAGTATTAGTTTAATGGCTAAATTTATTATCCAACAAATTGATTTAAAAAATATAGATAAGTTTAATTTAATGGGTCACTCGATGGGTGGAATGATAGTACAAGAAATTGCAAATCTATACGGAGATAGAATTAATAAATTGATTTGTTTTGCTACTGGACCTATAGGTGACATCCCAGGAAGATTTGAACCTATAAATACATCGATAAAAAAGCTGGGTGAGGAAGGAATTAAGGAACAAGTCAAAAGAATACCACCAAAGTGGTTTGTTGAAGGAGATCAAGCCAAAAATTATTATTTATGTGAAAATGCAGTTAAAAATATATCTGAAGAAACAGCGCGTAACGCCCTAATAGCCATGAGAGACTGGAACGGATTAGAAAATTTAAAAAAAATAAAAAACAAGACCTTGATAATTTGGGGAGATAAAGACAAATCTTATAATTTTGAACAAGTCTCAATACTTAACAATAATATTCCTGATAGTTATTTAAAAATATTTAAGAACTGCTGTCACAATGTACATCTTGAGCAGCCTCAGAAATTTAACCAAGTTGTTGAGGACTTTCTTATTTAAATTGGCCATTTTAGGCTTTTGCATAGCAGATTTTACTATTTAGCTTATTAGAAATGTTGACTCTAAATTTAAAACAAAGTTAGATTTTATTTATAAAAAAAACTTAAATGGGGAAAATATGAATATAATCAAAAAAATTCTTGTGGCTGGAGTAATTTCATTATTTGTACCAGCCTCAAGTTTTGCTGAAAAAGTAAAAATTGGTGATCCTGGTTGGACGGGTGCAACTGCAATTGCAAATTTACTTGCTGCTGTTGTTATTGATAAAATGGGTGGTGAAGCCGAGTTAGTTCCAGGTAACAATACTGCAATCTATGGAGCGATTGATAGAAGCAAAGGTGAAATCGAAGTTCACCCTGATATTTGGCTACCAAATCAAGAAGCTTATACAAAAGATTTAGTACCAAAAGGAACATTAAAATTAAGCAAAAATCCTTATGAGGGAAATCAAGGCTATTGTGTTTCTCAACAATTTGCAAAAAAAATGAATATTACTGCAATTGAAGATTTAGGTAGACCAGAAGTTGTTAAAGCAATGGATAGTGATGGAAATGGAAAAGGTGAGTTTTGGATTGGTGCTGACGGATGGGCTTCTGCAAATGTAAACCAAGTAAAACTTAGAGACTATAAACTTTACGATGCTGGTATAGAGCCAATAAGAGCTGCTGAAGCTGTAAAAAATGCTAGAGTTTTAGACTCGATCAAAAAGGGTGAGGGTTACGCATTTTATTGTTACAAACCTCATGCTATTTGGGGAATGGCTGATGTAGTTATGTTGGAAGAACCTAAGTATGATCCAGCTAAATATAAAATGATTCAACCAAAAGCAGATGCAGATTGGTATCAAAAATCATATGTAGCTTCAAAGGATGCTTTGAAACAAATTCAAATCGGATGGGGAACTTCTTTAGAAAGCAAATCACCAGCGATTGTTGAATTTTTTAAAAATTTCCAGATAACAGCAGATGATGTTTCTTGGATGGCATACGAAGTATCAGTTCAAAAAAGAGACCCAGGAGAAGTTGCAAGAGACTGGATGGCTAAAAATAAATCAACAGTTGATGGTTGGTTAGGTCTTTAATTTAGTCAATTTAAATTTAATTTACCTGGCGACTTATAGTTGCCAGGTATCATTTTCAATAATATTAAGCTAAAATCCTTTTATGGAAGCTGCTATACAGATCCAAAACGTTTGGAAAATATTCGGAAATACATCCAATGATGCATTAGATGCAATCCAAAATAGGAAAATTTCAAAACAAGAAGCTTTAGAAAAGTATAACTCAGTAATTGGAGTTTCTGATGTTTCGTTTGATGTTAATAAAGGTGAAATCTTTTGTGTTATGGGGTTATCTGGAAGCGGTAAGTCAACACTTGTAAGGCATATTAATAGATTATTAGAGCCAACATCTGGAAAAATTTTAATAAACAACCAGGATGTAATGCAATTTAATAAAGAAAATTTACAAGAACTTAGAAATAAAAAAATTGGTATGGTTTTTCAAAATTTTGCATTGATGCCCCACAGATCTGTTTTAGATAATATTGCAATGCCTTTAGAAATAAGAGGAGTAAGTAAAAACGATAGGTTAGATGCAGCAAATAACATCCTAAATATTGTTGAATTACAAGGATGGGGTAATAAATACGCACATGAATTATCTGGAGGAATGCAACAAAGAGTAGGGTTGGCCAGAGCATTAGCTGCTGATCCTGAATTTTTACTCATGGATGAGCCTTTTAGTGCACTTGATCCGCTTATAAGACGCCAACTTCAAACAGAGTTTATTAAACTTTCAAAACAAATGAAAAAGACAACTGTATTTATAACTCATGATCTTGATGAAGCTGTAAGAGTTGGACATAGAATAGCAATAATGCGAGATGGAAGAGTAGTTCAAATCGGAACCCCTGAAGAAATAGTTGTAAATCCATCTGATGATTATGTTGCAGATTTTGTAAAAGGAATTTCAAGATTAAAAGTTGTTCAGGCTAAAACTATTATGCAACCTTTAGAGCAATATAAAAAAAACTTTGGGGAAAATTTAAGTAATAATGAAAAAGTAAATGAAAACGACATATTAAGCAAACTTATTGAAACTTCGGTTTCTAAAGATAAACCAATTGTAGTTGTAAATGATCTTAATGCGGAAGTTGGAATTATTACTCAATCAGACCTATTAAAGGCAGTTGTTGAAGGAAATGAGAATGAGTAAGAAAATTAAAAATTTATCAAGATCCGAACTTATCAAAAATTTTGTAATTTCAAATCCAGATTATTATATCAAAGAGTTTAAAAAAATTGGCAGCAAACCATCTTACTCTTACTCTTTTAACCTTTTTGCAGCATTGTTTGGACCTGTATGGTTTGGACTAAGAAATGTATGGAATTATGCTCTGGCATTTCTAATTGTGGAAACATTTGCTGTTGTTCAAATTGTTAGAGGATTATTTGGCAACATTACTAAAGATGCAGTTGAAAAAATTGACAAAATTCAATCAACTATCGATTTTAGATACAAACAATTAGAGGCTGCAAAAGAAAACAACCCAGATAAAGTCGAAGTCTACGAAAGAGCAATCAAATCACTTGAAGACGCAATGAAAGAATATGTAGTTGATGTTCAGCAAATCGAGGCTTCAGCAATATGGATAACTATTTCAGGGATTATATTACTAATTTTTGTAAAATTTATTCAAGGAATATTAGCCAATACTGTTTTAGAGAAAAGATACTCTGAGTGGTTATCAAATAAATCAATAAGTCCTGGCATGAAACCAAAAAATTACTTACTTAGTGTTGGTTTTACAATAGTGATAATGTTTTTTTCAGTGATACATTATAGTTTCCCAGGTTTCTTCTCAATAATGAATGATTTTCCTACTCATCCAGAAATAAGACTTACATCTATTAAATGGGTAGAAACAATTTTTGATTATGCTGTTATTAAAGGAGACGCAGTATTTACTGCAATTACAATTGGAATAAGATCTGTTCTTGATTTTTTAGAATTGTTATTTGTAAAAACACCTTGGATTGTGATCATAACTACCATTGTAGTTTTAACTGCTTTATCAGCAGGAATAAGAACCGCAATATACTCTGCAGGATTTTTAGCTTACATGGGTTTTTTGGGATTTTGGGTTAAAGCAATGACCACACTTGCTTTACTTGGTACAGCTGCAATACTAAGTATTGTTATTGGAATACCTTTAGGAATTTATTGTGCGAGACGTCAGAGATTTTATTCAATGATAAGACCAATAATGGATTTTATGCAAACTATGCCAGCATTTGTATTTATGATTCCAGTCATTGCGTTTTTTGGAACAGGCAAGGTTGCGGCTGTAATCATTACAATGATTTTTGGAGGAACACCTGTTGTTAGACTTACAGTGTTAGGTTTAAGAGGCGTTCCTGAAACTATCAGAGAAGCTGCAATAGCTTATGGTGCATCCAAATGGTATTTGTTAAGAAAAGTAGATCTACCACTGGCGACACCTTCAATACTTGCTGGTGTAAATCAAACTGTGATGTTAAGTTTAGCAATGGTTGTTGTAGCTTCACTGATCGGAGCAAAAGGTTTAGGACAAGACGTACTTGAGGCACTTCAATATGCAAATGTTGGACAAGGAATTTTAGCTGGTATTGCAATATTATTTGTTGCTTTAATATTGGACAGAGTAGTTCAAGGTAAGAAAAGAGTATAATACCTTAATGAATAAAAATGTATGGTTGCTATTTGCAAGCAATGCATGCGCATTTTCAGTTGCACCTGTAACAGTTTTTTTAAGTGGAATAATTGGATCTAGCATAAGCCCAATTAAATCTTTGTCGACTTTGCCAATGTCGTTATCAATTGTTGGTACGGCCATTTTTATAATAGCTGCTTCTAAAATAATGAGCATCACTGGTAGAAAAAAAGGATTTATACTTTCGTCCATCACAACCTCGTTGTTTGCTTTACTGGCAGCTTATGCAGTAATGAAACAAAATTTTATCCTTTATTCGTTCTCATGCTTTTCACTTGGATTTGGGATGGCATTTGCTCATCAATATCGTTTTGCAGCAGCTGAAAGTGTAGATAAAAAACAAGCTCCAAAAGCCATTTCTTTATTACTTTTTGCGGGAATTTTGTCAGCTTTATTAGGTCCAAATCTAGCAAATCTTGGAAAGAATTTAATTTCAGAAGGTTTATATGTAGGCTCTTATCTATGTTTGTCATTATTAACTTTATCATCAATTATTTTTTTAGTTTTTTATAATGAAAAGAAAGTTACCGAGAAAAAAAAAATTTCAAGAGGAAGATCAATTTTAGAATTAATTTCTCAACCAAGGTTTCTTCAGGCTTTAGTCTCCTCATCTTTTGCTTATGCAGTAATGTCTTTTTTAATGACCGCTACCCCAATAAGCATGCATATTAATGATAATATGTCTTTAAACAGCACCAGTTTTGTAATTCAATTACATATAATTAGCATGTTCCTGCCAGCATTAGTTACCGGAAATCTAATTAAAAAATTCGGACACAGCAAAATTATGTATTGCGGCGTATTATTTTTTATAATCACAATATTTCTGAGCTATCTTGATCAAACAGTTACAAACTATTTATTTTCATTAATATTTTTAGGTCTTGGATGGAATTTTCTATTTATATCAGGGACAAGCTTACTTGTATTAAATTATAGAGAAGAAGAAAGGTTTAGAGCTCAAGGTTTTAATGATTTTATAGTTTTTTCAATTCAAGCTACTGCAAGTTTAACAGCTGGTGTTGTTTTAAGTTATACTAGCTGGAAAACAATGAATATGCTTTGCATACCTTTTTTAATTATAATTATTTTCACAACGCTAAGAGCAGATAGATTATCAAGAAAAGTTTAATTCTTACAGGCCGTGTCAACTTGTAACAGATATTACTTATTGTAAGATTATTTTAAAAGCATATATGCACAATATGAAATCACACAATAAATTTTTAATTATCACTACCTTTTTATTATCAACACTTTTTACTAATATCGGATTAGCTGCAGATGTAACAGTAGAAATGTTAAATAGACTGGATAAACAGTCAAATGTTTTTGAGCCAAAGATAGTAAGAGTAAACGTTGGAGATACAGTTCTTTGGAAAGCCAAAGACAAAGGTCACAACGTAGAATTTATAAAAAAAGGAATTCCAGAAGGCGTTGGTAAATTTAAGTCAAAATTCAATAAGGATGTTGAATACAAATTTGAAGTTCCTGGAATTTACGCATACTGGTGCACGCCCCATAAAAATATGGGTATGATTGGTTTTGTAGTTGTTGGTGATGATAAATCAAACTTAGAGGCAATAAAGAAACTTAGATTTTCGTCAAAATCTAAGAAAATGGCTCCAGATTTAATAAATTCACTCTAATTAAATATTAAACCAGTTTTTAACTTTCTTACCCTAATCTGTGAGTTTTTGAACTTACTATCGGTGTGAAAATCTCCTGGAAAAGCAATACATTTAATTTTAGCTTTAACAGCAGACTTTAGGCTAATTTCGGTATCTTCAATTGCAATACATTCATCATTTTTTAATTTTAGTTTCTTTAAACAATGTTTGTAAACTTCTAATTTTGATTTTGTATTTTTATTCCCAGTGGTATTACCAATATAATTAAAATCTTTCTTCTTAAGATATTTTACTGTGGATAAAAAAACTGAATCAATATTATTTTTTGTTGTAGATGTAGCAAATCCTATTTTTATTTTGTTTCTCTTACAGTAACTGATAATATCTAAGACCCCAGGTCTTGGTTT
>CABYJT010000010.1 GCA_902519455.1 uncultured Pelagibacteraceae bacterium | reverse complement strand
TAGTTTTTGGAGGGACTATGTATTTTTCGTTTACACTTTTAGCTTTAGCTTTGAAAGCTGATGCTAATTTTAATCTTGCATCTGCAACAGCTCGTTTATCATCTGCATCATAACCATCGGTAATTGCCTTAAATTTTTCAACTGGGAAATGGGAGTCAACTGGAACCATGACATCACCTTGAAGTTTAATTGCAAATTCAACGTTTTCACTTGTATCCTCTTTCATTTTAACATTAGTCATGAATTGAGAGGCTGGTAATAAATCTTTTATTAAAGCGTCCAAACTAAATTCAGCAAGTGTTCCATATTTTTTAACACCTGCCAAAATTTTACTTATACCTTCTTGGCTCTGATTCAATAACTGTACTTGTTGGTTAAAATTTCCAACTTTTTCATCTACTTTAGTTAAAGCTTCTGTCATGTCTTTAGTAACACCTGTAGAAAGATTATTAAATGAATTAGACATTGAGCCTAATGAATTATTAATAGTATTATTTAAAGTATCTTTTAAAGAAACGATTTCTGACTTTAAATTAGCTATTTCCTCAACTTCTTTATTTTCGTTCTCTTCCTTGATTTTTGGCCTTAAATTTAGATATAAAACCCCTAAAGTTGCACCAAGCAATAAGAACAAGATTATTAATAGAATCATATCCATGGATATAAGATAATAGTGAGTGTTAAGAGCTAAGCAAGTTTAAAATTTTCTTCAAACCTTTTTTGTTACTCAATTTTTTATTAAACATTAAAATTGCAGTACTTTTTAGAATATTTCCATCTTTTAAGACTCTTAAATTATTCGCGCGTAAAGTTTCACCTGAACTAGTTATATCTGATAAAATTTCTGATGAACCAGTAAATGGATATACTTCAGTTGCTCCAAGAGAAGGAACTAATTTAAATTGAGTTACACCTTTTGAAAATAAAAACTCTCTAGTTAGATTTGGATATTTTGTTGCAACTCTCATTCTACTTTTCTTTTTGTCTTTAAAATCAAAGGAAATTTCCTCTAAATCAGCAAGTGTCTGAATATCAATCCACTCGTCTGGCACAGCTAATACTAAAGTTGCATGTCCATATTCTAGCTTCTTTGCAATAGTAATTTTATTTTGTATATTTAACTCAGATTCTTTTAACAAATCATATCCTGAAAAACCAATATCTAGAGATCCATCACCCAATCTTTCAATAATTTCTCGAGCATGTAGATAAATAATTTTAATACTTTTATCTCCTTTTATATACCCAAAGAGATCTCTATCACCTCTTTCTGATAGAATTTTAAACTTTTTACTTTTAAATATGTGTAAAGTATCTTTTTTTAATCTACCCTTACTTGGAATACCAATTTTAATCATTTAAATTTATTGCACCTCCAACTGCTGGAATTTTTTTTGTAGATCCTAAATCAGAAATTAGATTGTCGTAACGACCTCCATTAACCTGAATTTTTCTAGCCTTTGAATTTATTGTAATTTTAAATACCATCCCAGTGTAATATTCCAAATGTCTTCCAAAAGAAGATGAAAAATTTACATTTAATTTTGAGACCTTATCCTTTGTGATTGGAAAATAATTTTTTCCCACAGTAAGATTTATTTTATTTTTTTTAAAAAAAGCATTAAGAGTAGTTGCTGCATTACTCATTTTGCAATTAATTTTTAAATATTCCCTTATAATCTTTACTACATTTTGACCTTTTACTTGTCTTCTAGGATCTTTAATTTTGTTATCAAATCTGATCAGTATTTCTCTTAAGGAACGGCCTGCTATATTTCTGTTTTGATTTTGTTTACATAGTTTAAGGTATTTTTTTTTATCCAACTCAACGATAGTTTCATCAACATCTGAATTAGTCTCTAAACGTCTTAATAATTCATTAAAATAAGTCTCTCGCCAAAAATGTCTTTGCAATCTAAGTTTCCACCTTTTTGGAATATCTAATTTATTTATCAATAACTGAAATATTTCTACATTTCCTATTGTTATACTCCCAGACTTATATCTAAATTTATTTAAAACTTTAATACCAGTGTTTATTATTTGTTTATCATCTCTTTTTTCATCTTTTGATCCTATAATTTCGAAACCTATTTGATCTCTGATAATTTTTTCATTTTTTTTCTTAACTTTTCTGAATGCTTGACCATTATAAAATACTTTTGAAGATTTTTTTTTTTTTTGATTAAGATATTTGATACATGAAGCAATGGTTAAATCAGGTCTTAAACAAATTTCCTTTCCATTCTGATCCATAAATGAAAAAATTAAACTTCTAAATGACTCCCCAGATCTCTCAAGTATTACATTGGTTGGAATTACCGTATCTAAATCTATATAATCGAATCCACTTGATTTTAAAGATTTAAGTATACTTTCAGATAAGTTTTTTGACTTCATCGATTAAATCTTTCATTGGAATTGTTTTGTTGTTCTTGCCCTTTACACCCTTTAAATTTTTAATGGTCACTGTATTATCTTTAAATTCATTTTCTCCACAGATTACTGCAACTGGTAATTGGCGTTTGTTTGCAAAAGTAAGCTGCTTACCAAGATTTTTTTTGGTATCTAAAAAAATTTCTGAATTAATATTATTTTGTCTTAAAAGATCTAAAATTTTGTAGTAGTTTTTTAAATATTTTTGATCCATCACACACACTAAAACTGGTTTTTGTTCATCTAATTGAAACTGATCTAATTGCATTAATGCAAACAAAAGCCTATCTACACCAAAACTTATACCTGTACCTGGAATATCAACTCCTTTAAATCTTGATATAAGTTTTGCATAGGCTCCACCTGAACAAATACTCCCAATATCTACCTCTTTACCTTTATTATTTGTAACTTTAAAATTTAAATTAGTTTCAATGATGAAATCAGAGTAATACGCCAAGCCTCTGACAATTGTGAAATTAGTTTTGACTTGATTTAAGTTTGATCCATATCCAAGGACCTCAAAAAGGTCTTCTAATTCCTTTATTCCTTCTTGCGATAATGAGTTTTTTAAATTCTGGTTTAATTCATTTAAATCCTTAATTTTTAAATAATCTAATATTTTAGAAACCTGCTTATCATTTAAGTCTGCACCTTTTGTAATAGCACCACTAGTATCTTTTCTTTCCTTTCTCAAAAGGTCCTCTACACCTTTTATTCCAAATCCAGGCTTATCAAGTTTATCAATTGCCCTAATAACTTTTATTTGTTTTTCCTCAGTTATTTGTAATTCATCTAGTAAACCTTGAACTATTTTTCTGTTGCTTACATTGATTGTAAACTGATCTTTCTTTAATCCACATTCTAAAAGTGTTGCTGAAATTAAATTACAAAGTTCAGCATTAGCTTGTGATGAACTAACATTTCCTACAATATCAAAATCTGCTTGCAAAAATTCTCTATATCTACCATTGCCTGCCTTTTCGTTACGAAATACATTTTGAATAGCATATCTTTTATAAATTGAAGGCAACTCTTGATTATTTTGAGCAACAAATCTTGCTAGAGGGCTAGATAAGTCATATCGAAGAGTAATACTTTTATCTCCATCTTTAAATGAGAATACATCAGACATAGGATTAGCTTCATCTTCTGCTAGAAAAGATCCTATATTTTCACTTATTTCAAACGATGGTGTTTCGAGTGGTTCAGCACCAAACTTAATAAAATTATTCTCAATTACTGATAACAGCTTTTTTTTGAGAAGAAGTTTCTTATTCCAACGATCTTCAAATCCCGAGGGTAACCCAGGTATTAATTTATTTTCTTTATTCATTTTTTGGTACCCTGGCTTGGAATTGAACCAAAAACTAAAGTTCCACAAACTTTCGTGATAACCATTTCACCACCAGGGCTTATTGTTGTTTTATACTAATTAGAGTTAAATTTAAATTTTAAAATAGTTAAATAGCTAGCTGCAAGCCAGCATGAAAATGACGTCTTTTGTGAGGTACGAAAATTTTACTATTTTTATTCATGATGGTTGAATAGCATTTTAGACTTAAAATGCAAGTATGTATTGTATAGGAATATTAATAGGATTTACCTACTTTTATTCCTATACAAAATTTTAAATGAAATAAATTTTAAGAAGTTTTCTTTAAATTCACTGCGCTTGGACCTTTGTCTCCATCCTGAATTTCAAATTCTACAGCGTCGTTCTCATTCAAAAAACGAAGTCCTGCTTCACGAACTGCGCTTGCATGAACGAAACAATCTTTTTCTCCGTCTTCTCTTTCTATAAACCCGTAGCCCTTCTTACCGTTGAACCACTTTACTTTTCCTTTTAATGTACTCATACTTTTCTTTTACTCTTTCTTTATTATATTAAACTTAGCTAAACTTCAGCTAGCGCGATAGTTATTAGATTTTAAAATTGAATGCAAGCATTTTTGCTACACGGTTTTATTTCTAAAATGGTGGCTTCGGCGGGACTCGAACCAGCGACACAAGCCTTTTCAGGGCTCTGCTCTACCAACTGAGCTACGAAGCCATTATTTAAAACCTAAAAATAATTCTTCCTTTTGTCAAATCATAAGGTGTTACTTCTACTGTTACATTATCACCTTGAAGAACTCTAATCCTATTCTTTCTTAACTTTCCAGCTGTGTGAGCTGTAACGATATGATTATTTTCAAGCTTTACTCGGAACATGGCGTTAGGTAGTAAATCGATGACTTTACCTTTAAATTCCAACAAATCTTGTTTCGACAAATTTTGTTACTCCTTATTTATTCTAGATTTTATACTCAAAGCATGACCTTTTAATTCTTCATACTCAGCGAGATATGTAGCGTATTTTCCTATTTTCTCAACACCTTTTTTTGAGAGAGTTATAAGGCTAATTTTTTTATAAAATTCACTTAAACTTAACCCTGACGAAAATTTAGCTGACGAATTAGTTGGTAATACATGATTTGTCCCAACGGCATAGTCACTTAATGCCATAGGAGAATATTTTCCTATACAAATACTGCCTGCATTAAAAATTTTATTTATATACTTTTCATAATTGCTAACATTTATTTCTAAGTGTTCAGGAGCTATCTCATTAATTAAATTAATAATTTGTCTATCATTATATACTTTTAAAATTAGTCCATTATTTTTAATACTTTTAGATGCAATACTTTTTCTTGGAATATCTTTTAATTTTAATTTCAAATCTTTCTTAAATTTTTTGATCAAATTAGAATTTTTAGTGATTAATATACACTGAGAATTTGAGTCATGTTCTGCTTGACCAATCATAGATGTAGTCACTTGATTTAAGTTAGTTTTACTATCTGCTAAAACTGTAATTTCGGATGGACCTGCAATCATTCCTTCAATGCCGACATCTCCAAAAACTTGTCTTTTAGCACCAGCAACAAATATATTACCAGGACCAACAATTTTATTTACTTTTTGAATATAAGCTAAACTGCCTATAGCCTGTGCACCTCCCATAGAATAAATTTCTTTTATTCCTATCTTTTTTGCAGCATATAAAACTGCGGGATTTAATTTTCCCTTATTTTTTGGATTTGCCAGTACAATTCTTTTAACCCCAGCTATTTTTGCTGGAATAGCATTCATCAACAAAGTTGATGGTAAGTTTGCTGGAACATAAATTCCAACAGATTGAATCGGTACATATTTATATTCTATTTTATTATTTAAATTATCTTTATAAAAAATATCTTTAGTTTTTTGTAAATTATGAAATTTAAGTATACGTTTATAAGCAAAATCTATAGCTCTTTTAATCGTTGGATCCAAAGAACTAATTACTTTGTTAATTTGTTTAACACTTGGCCTAATTTGAGCATTTTTGCTTAATTTTTTCTCATATTTTAAAAGACTTTTATTTTTATTTTTTTTAATGTCTTTTAAGATTTTTGATATTATTTTATTTTCAGTTTTTTTTCCAGATCTTCTAAGATCTAAAAATTTTTTTAAAATATCTAAGTAGTTTTTTTTTTTACAATTAATTACTTTTATCATTTACTATTTTTTGATCCTCTAGTGTCACTTCAATTACTTCAGCGGCAAGAGTTATAATTCTATTTTTCGAAAATAACATAGTTATTTCAAAATTCTCTTCTTTCTTAAAAATATCTATTGTTAATAGTTCTAATATAAGATTAGTGTCTTTTTGGTCTATATTCTTTGATTTTGAAGAATTAATGAATTCAAATTTGATAATACTATTTATTAATTTATTTTTGTTTTCCTCTTCTTTGCTAAATCTTGCTATGGAAATTAGGAAAATCTTATTAGAAGCTAAATATTTAAGATCATCAATATTAACTTTCCCCTCAGAGCAGCAAGCTGAAATGATATGTAGATCTTCAGGGGTTTGTGCAATTATCTTTTTTAAATACTGGTTTTCCATTAATTAACCCGCCTAATATTTACCCCAACTTTTCTAAGTTTATTCTCTATATTTTCATATCCTCTATCAAGGTGATAAATTCTATTAATGGTAGATGATCCTGTGGAAACTATTGCAGCTAAAACTAACGCTACCGAAGCTCTTAGGTCACTAGACATTAATTCTGCGGCTTTGAAATTAGTATTACCTGAAATAAATGCCTTATTTTTTTTGATTAAAATCTCAGCACCTAATCTTCTCAATTCAGCAACATGCATAAATCTGTTTTCAAAAATATTTTCTGTTATTGAACTCTTGCCTTTAGCTTTACAAAGAAGAACCATAAACTGTGCTTGTAAATCTGTAGGAAAGTTTGGATATTCTTTAGTTACTAAATTATTAATATTATTTATTTTTTTTGGACCTGATATATGAATTTTCTTTTTTGTTAATTTTATTTTTGCTCCAACTTTTTTTAATAATGATAACTCTGTTTTTATCATTCTTGGATCAAAATTATTTATTGTTAAATTACCACCAGTCAAACATGCTGCCACACAAAAAGTTCCTGCTTCTATTCTATCCGACATCACTGAATATCTTGTACTCTCTAAAGATTTAATGCCCTCAATTTTTAATGTACGCTTGCCTATAAATTTTATTTTTGCACCACCTGATTTCAAAAAATTTATTAAATCAATTATTTCTGGTTCAATTGCACAGTTTCTAAGAATTGTAATTCCATTTGCTAGACATGCAGCTATAATTGTATTTTCAGTTGCTCCAACACTAATTTTTGAAAATCTAATTTTTGCACCTTTTAATTTTCCTTTCGTATTTGCATGTATATAACCTTTTTTAATATCATAATTCATTCCGAGTTTTTTAAGAGCGTTAAGGTGATAATTTACAGGTCTTGCTCCTATTAAGCAGCCGCCAGGCAAAGAGGTAATAGACTTTTGATGCTTAGCAATAAGTGCACCTAAAACTAATATTCCAGCTCTCATAGTTCTGACGAGTGAATATGTTGCAAGATAATTTTGCTTTTTTTTTTTTGTTATTTTAACAATTTTTTTATTTTTATTAAATTTAATTTCTGATCCAAGAGATTTTAAAAGTTTAATCATTGTATCTATATCTTTAACACGAGGTAAATTTTTAATTACAACCTCCTTTTCAAATAAGATAGTTGATGCTAAAATTGGTAAAGCAGCATTTTTTGAGCCTGAAATTGAAATTTCACCCTTTACTTTACAAGGGCCTTTAACAATAAATTTGTCCATTATTATATTTTTGGAAGTGTGACTCCCTTTTGACCTTGGTATTTCCCATTTCTATCTGCATAAGAAACTAGCGGGTCTTCATTGCCCTTAATGAAAACGAATTGAGCAACTCCTTCATTCGCATAAATTTTTGCTGGTAATGGAGTTGTATTGGAAAATTCTAATGTCACATGCCCTTCCCAACCAGGCTCAAGAGGAGTAACATTAACAATTATTCCACATCTTGCATAGGTAGATTTTCCTAAACAAATAACCAAGACATTTTTAGGAATCTTAAAATATTCTACTGTTCTCGCTAATACGAATGAATTGGGTGGTATTATACATTCAGATGAGTTTTTCGTTATAAAATTTGAAGATTTAAAATTTTTTGGATCTACGATTTCAGAATTTACGTTAGTAAAAATTTTAAATTCATCAGATACTCTTGCGTCATATCCATATGATGAAACACCAAATGATATTTTATCTCCTCTAACTTGTTTATCTTCAAAAGGAGAGATCATATCACTATCTCTGGCCATTTGTATAATCCACTTATCAGATTGGACCGACATTATTTATTTTTTTTCTTTGTTTTTTTTTGAAATTCTTTTCTTTTTTTTAAATTTTTTCTTAAAGCAAGTTCAAGTTTACTAAAATTATTCTTTTTTGAACTCATTACTTATTTTTTGTCAGGATTTGTAAGGTGATCAAGTGTTATAACTTGGTCAATAGGAATAGTTTTGTCTTCTTCAATTTTTACTGGGCCAGTTCTAACCTGTTTTTTTGCTCTTTTCTCTGCAAGTTTTTTTTCTTTTTTTGCTTTCTTTTCCATGAGCTTTGCATTTTTATTAGCTCCATATGTGTAGTGAATTCCCATAACATTTTCCTTTAATAGATATAACTTATTTTCCAAAAAAATTAAGGCAATAATTTGAAAAAATTAAATTTATACAGTAATTTGACTTAATTACAGCCCCTATAGTTAAATGGTATAACACATCCATGGTAAGGATGAGTTTCCAGTTCAATTCTGGGTGGGGGCACCAGTGTTATTTTGCATAAAAATTTTTTTTTAACAAAAACCCAATTAAAACTAATATTATTATTCCAAGAATTGGCAAATAAATATCAGGAGAAAAAATTAATTCTAAAACACTTGGTACCTCAGAATTTTCCTCCAATATCTTACTCAAACCAGCACCAAGAGATGCTCCAACAAATAATTGTGGAGTCATACCAATTATTGATCCCAGAAAGAAATTTCTAACCTTAACATTAAATATTGTCGGTAAAATATTTGAAATAAAAAAAGGAATGCCACCTATAAATCTATAGATTAGAAAAAAAACAAACTCATTCTTTTTAAACTTTCCAGTTAAATTGCTAAAACGAGATGAAAATTTTTCCTCAACCAAATCTTTTAAAAAATAATTTGCAAAAATATAAAGAAATGTTGCGCCAATAGATAATCCAAAAACTACTAGTAAAGTTCCTAACCACTTTCCAAAAATAAAACCGCCAACTAGAAATACAGGCGATCCAAAGCCTAATAAGAGGACCCAGACTATGGTGCCTATTAAAAAAATAATACTTGATAAAAAAATATTACTATTTTTAATGTTATCTAAAGCTTCTCTATTTTCTCTTATTAATTCATAACTTGAAAAATCCTGAAAGGAAAAGTTGTTAAAAAAAATCATTAAAAAAACGAATACTATTAAAATGTAGGCAGAGCCTAAAAATAGTTTAATTTTTTTTTCTCTATTCATTGATTTTTAACTTATTAAAAATCTCTGTACTTATATATATATATTTGTATAACTACCGCAAATTAACAATATTTTAACTACAATGAAACGTACATATCAACCAAGTAATAGAAAAAGAAAAAAAGCAGTTGGCTTTAGAGCTAAGAGGAAAACGAAAGGTGGAAGAAAAGTATTAAAAAGAAGAAGGGCTAAAGGAAGAAAAAAATTAACAAACGCTTAATGAAAAATAAGATTGTTAGCCTTTCTAAAAATGAGGATTTTAAGTCAATTCTTAGTGGAAAAAAGATTTCTAATAAATATTTAACAATTTTCTTTAAAAAACTTTCAGATAAAAATACTAATAGATTGAATATTAGTTTTGTAGCCAAAAAAAAAATTGGGAATGCAGTAACTAGAAACAGAATTAAAAGAAGGTTAAGAAATATTATGAACGAAGCTGTAAAATCAATTAACATTAATCTTAATTACTGCTATTTATTGATTGCTAGAATATCAGTAAGTAAGGATCCTTATGAGAAAATAAAAATGGTAACAATTGAAGACTTTAAAAAAATTAAATGACTAATATTATTAAATTTTTAATGATTAAGATTATTAGGTTTTATCAAATTCTGATATCTCCATATCTAGGAAATAATTGCAGATATCTTCCAACATGTTCTGATTATTTTATTGAAAATTTAAAAGAGAATGGAATTGTAAGAGGAAGTATTAATGGATTTAAAAGAATACTCAGTTGTCATCCAATAAAATTTTTAGGTGGCGGTGAAGGATTTGATCCAATTAAAAAGAAAAAGTAATTTATGGATACAAAAAATGTAATTGCCGCAATATCTTTAAGTGCAGCAGTAATAATTCTTTATAGTTTGTTCTTTGCTCCTGCAATAGTAGAGCAAAAAGATATTCAAAATGATAAAAATGTTACGAGTGAAAATTCTTCAACAGATGCACCTTCATTAGTTCAGGATGAGGAAACAATTAAAATATCTAGAAATGAGGCTTTGAAAGAAAATGGTAGAATTCTTTTTGAAAACGATAAAATTAAAGGTTCAATTTCATTAATTGGATCATCAATAGATGACTTAACTTTTAAAAATTATACTAATACTTTAAACGGAGATGATAATGTAATTCTGCTAAATCCTAAACAGTCTAATAATGGATATTATGTAGAGACGGGTTGGGCAACAACTAATAAAAATATTGACTTACCAAACTCAAAATCTCTATGGAATATAGACGGAAATGATAAACTTTCACCTAATTCCCCTGTAAAATTAAGTTGGACTAATAATCAAAATATTAAATTCGTAAAAGAAATAAGTTTAGATAAACAATATCTTTTCAACATTAATCAAACAATTATTAACAATTCAGATAAAACTTATAATTTTTATCCATATGGACAAATCATAAGAAATGAAGCCCCCGATATAACTAATTTTTATATTTTGCATGAAGGCTTAATTGGGGTTTTTGATGATCAACTAGTTGAGGAAGATTATGATGACATTGAAGAAAAAAAATATTCAAAGAATGCAAAATCTGGATGGCTTGGTATAACTGATAAGTATTGGCTTACTAGTCTTATCCCTGAAAAAGGTAAAAGTTTTAGGTCTGATTTTGATTACAAAAATAAGTTTAGAGCAAATTTTATTGAGACAAATGCAACACAGGTTGGTGCAAACGAGACAAAAAGTAACTCAATCAGGTTAATTATCGCAGCAAAAGAGGTAAACGTTATTGATGGATATGCAGAAAGTGAAAACATTAATAAGTTTGATTTAGCAATAGATTGGGGATGGTTTTACTTCATTGTAAAACCTTTATTCTTTGCAATCCAATATTTCTTTAATTTAGCTGGCAATTTTGGAATAGCGATTATAATGATAACTGCTTGTATAAGATTAGCTTTTTTTCCACTTGCAAATTATTCATTTAGGTCAATGGCAAAGATGAAAGTTCTACAGCCAGAAATGACAAGACTAAAAGAATTACACAAAGAAGATAAAATGAAACTTCAACAAGAAATGATGGCTTTATATAAAAGAGAAAAAGTTAATCCAATTAGCGGGTGTCTCCCAATTTTCATTCAAATACCGTTTTTCTTTGCAATTTATAAGGTTTTATTTGTAACTATTGAGATGAGACATCAACCGTTTTTTGGTTGGATAAAAGATTTAAGTGAGAGAGATCCTACATCTATATTTAATTTATTTGGATTAATTCCATGGGACCCTCCTTCTTTTTTACTCATAGGTGTGTGGCCATGCTTAATGGGTGTTTCAATGTGGATGCAGCAAAAACTAAATCCCACACCTCCAGACCCTGTTCAAGCAAAGATATTTATGTTCTTCCCATTATTTTTAACTGTAATACTAGCTCCTTTCCCGGCAGGACTAGTTATTTACTGGACTATTAATAACGTATTAACAATGGCGCAACAGTACATAATAATCAAAAGAACGACCGTCAAAACTGTTTAATAGAAATGGAAATAGAAAAAATAGTACCAAAAGATGGTCCTTCCATCAAAGAGGTTAAAAAATATATAGATAAATATAAAAATGAATTAATAGTCATTAAATATGGGGGAAATGTTTTTATTGATAGGAATATTTTTAACAATTTTATTTCAGATATAAGTATTCTAAATAAGTTAGGATTATCAATAATAATAGTTCATGGAGGCGGTCCTAGAATTAAAAGAGAATTAGAAAAATCAAATATTCAATCAAAATTTATTAGAGGTTTAAGAGTTACAGACGAAAAAATTATAAATATTGTTGAAGATGTCCTTATTGATTTTAACGAAGATATTGTGAATTCTTTAATTGAAAAAGGTTCAAATGCAGTCTCATTAAACACAAAAAAAAATAATGTTATTGAAATTATTCCAGAAGCAGAGGAACTTGGTTTTGTAGGAAAACCAAATAAAATAAATACAAATATTATAAAGGATATAATCAAGTTAAATTCAGTTCCAATTATATCACCTTTAGGATTAGGTAAAAATAATCAGACATTTAATATTAATGGAGATACAGCAGCTGGTGCAATAGCTAAATCTTTGAAATGTAGAAGATTATTATTAATGACAAATGTTGAAGGTGTACTAGATAAAGAAAAAAAGCTCATTGAGGAAATTACGTCATCTGAAATTTTAGAAATGATAAATAATGAAATTATAACAGAGGGCATGATTCCTAAAATTAACACATGCTTAGATGTAGTAATGAACGGTGTTACCGGTGTCGGTATTATTGATGGAAGAAAAAAACATTCAATACTTTTTGAATTATTTTCAGACAAAGGTGCCGGTACATTAATAAGAAAATGAAAAATATAAAAAATATTTTATTTGATTGTGATGGTGTTCTTTATCAGGATTTAGAGTCTGTATTTGGCCAAGTAAGTAAAAGAATGACACAATACATTTCTGAAAAATTAAAAATTAACTTAGTCGAAGCTAAAAAATTACAAACTAACTACTTTCATAAATATAATACAAGTCTAAATGGATTAATGATACATCACAATATTCCTCCTAAAGAGTTTTTAAATTTTGTTCATGATATTGACCTATCTTTTATGGAAAAGGATATTGTTTTGAGAGGTGAAATAGAAAAGTTGGATTTAAGAAAATTCGTTTTTACCAATGGTTCCAGTGAGCATGTTAACAATATAACTACACATTTGGGTATTGATGATCTCTTTGAGGACATATTTGATATTGTTGACGCGGAATACAGCCCAAAACCTGCAGCGAAGGCATTCGATCTGATGGTAAAAAAATTTGATATTGACCCAACAGAAACAATTTATATTGAAGATATTGCAAAAAACTTGTCAATTGGAAAAGAAAGAGGAGCTACGACAGTTTGGCTAATCAATAATGAATATTGGGGTAAAAAAGAATCTGATAAAGACTATATTGACTATAAAATAGAAAATCTCTCTTTATTTTTAAAAGAAATAAGGTTATTAAAAAACTCATAAATTATGAGTATAGAAAATGTAATAAATGAAGCTTGGAAAAAAAGGGATCAAATAAATCCTACTTCAGATCAGTCTTTAAAAGATACTATAAATCAAGTTATTGATGACTTAGATAGTGGAAAGTCACGAGTTGCTGAAAAAATAAATGGTGAATGGGTAACCCATCAACATTTGAAAAAAGCAATCATGTTAAGTTTTAGATTATATCCAATGGAGAATTTGAATGGTCCATATAGTAGTTGGTATGATAAAGCTCATTTACTAAAGGGTAAGACTGCAGGATGGACAAAAGAAGATCATGAGAAAGCAGGTTTTAGAATGGTGCCTAACTCACCAGTAAGAAAAGGAAGTTTTGTTGGTAAAAATGCAGTTTTAATGCCATGTTACGTTAACATTGGAGCATACATAGATGAAGGAACAATGATTGATACATTTGCAAGAGCAGGAAGCTGTAGCCAAATTGGAAAAAATTGTCATATCTCAGCAGGTTCGGGTGTGGGTGGAGTTTTAGAACCTGCACAAGCTCTGCCAACTATTATCGAGGATAATGTATTTTTAGGTGCAATGTCTGAAGTTGTAGAAGGTGTTATTGTAGGAGAAGGATCTGTGCTGAGTATGGGCATGTACATAGGTCAATCTACAAAAATTGTTAATAGAAAAACTGGAGAAATTACTTATGGAAAAATTCCTCCTTATTCAGTTGTAGTACCAGGTTCACTTCCTGATAAAAATAACCCAAATGCACCTTCACTATATTGTGCTGTAATAATTAAGCAAGTAGATGAAAAGACAAGATCTAAAACTTCTATTAACGATCTCTTGAGAGAATAGTTTCGATGAAAATTATAAATGAACTTCAATTAGCTAAAGAGCTAATTAGATTTCCAACTGTAACTCCTATAGATGCTGGTATAATGAAATTTTTGGAAAAAAAATTGAAAAAACTTGGCTTTAAAACTAAAATTCTAGAATTCAAAGAAAAAGGAAATGCTCCAATTAAAAATCTATATGCAAGATTAGGGAAAAAAAGTCCTAATTTTTGTTATGCAGGACATCTTGATGTTGTTCCTCCTGGAAATTTAAGTGATTGGACAGTAAATCCATTTAAACCATCAATTAAAAATGGACATTTAATTGGAAGGGGTGCAAATGATATGAAAAGCTCAATAGCTGCATTTGTGTCTGCTATAAGCGTTTTTGTTGAGAAAAATAGAGGATTTAATGGATCTATAAGTCTTTTAATCACTGGAGATGAAGAAGGTGTTGCCATAAATGGAACCAAGAAAGTTGTAGACTATTTAAAAAAGAAACGAGAGAAAATAGATTTTTGCTTGGTTGGAGAACCAACTAATCCTAATAAATTAGGTGAAATGATTAAAATTGGTCGAAGAGGAAGTATGAACGGTCGATTAACAATTACAGGAGTTCAAGGGCATGTAGCATATCCTCATAGAGCAAATAATCCTTCGACTGCTCTAGTGAGAATACTTAAAGAACTAAAAGATATACGATTTGACGAAGGTACGAAGGATTTTCAACCAACAAATCTTGAAATTACAAAAATTAATATAAATAATACTGCAGACAATGTAATTCCAGGTCTTGCATATGCTTCATTTAATATAAGATTTAATAATATACATACTTCAAATTCCATTAAAAAAAAAATTAATAAAATTTTAAAAAAAGTATGTAGTAAAACTAAATCTAAATATAAAATTGATTACAGCGTTTCTGGTGAAGCTTTTCTTACAAAGCCTAATAGTACAACATTTATGATACAAAATATAATTAAAAAAGTTACTAAAATAAAACCTAAACTTTCAACTACTGGAGGCACATCAGATGCAAGGTTCATTAGGAAAATTGCTCCTTGTTTAGAATTTGGCTTAGTAGGAAAAACTATGCATAAAGTTGATGAGGCTGTCTCACTAACCGATTTAAAAAAATTGAGTTTAATATATTCAAAAGTTTTAAAAAATTATTTTAAGTGAAGACTGGTCTAATCACTTCAGATACTTATAAAAACCATAATACTGGAAATGGTCATCCAGAAAAAGTTGATAGGGTTACCGCAATAATCGATAACTTTAAAAAAGTAGATAACAAAAATCTTATATGGAAAAAACCAAATAAATTTGACGAATTTTTTTTAAATAAAACCCATTCAGTAGAATATATTAATCATGTAAAACAGTGTTTTCCAAAAAAAGGTTTAGTATTTTTAGATGGTGATACAATTGTTTCCCCTGGTAGTAAAGATGCTACAAAAGATGCAGTAGGTTCAATTATTGCAGCAATAGATGGAGTACAAAGTAAAGAATTTAAGAATGCTTTTTGTGCTGTAAGACCTCCAGGTCATCATGCAGAAAAAGATAAAGCTATGGGATTTTGTATTTACAATAATGTAGCCGTTGGTGCTAATTACCTAATTGAAAAGTATAAATACAAAAAAATTGCAATAATTGATTTTGATGTTCACCATGGTAATGGAACTCAAGATATTTTTTATGATAATGAAAAGGTATTATACGTTTCGACTCACCAATACCCTTATTACCCAGGCTCAGGTTCACATAAGGAAAATGGAAAATTTAATAATGTATTGAATATTCCCCTAGATGCAGGAACAACATCTGAAGCATATTTAAATGCATATGAAAATGTTTTAAACAAAATAAAGCAGTTTAGCCCAGAATTTTTGCTATTTTCTGCGGGTTTTGATGCACATATTGACGACCCGTTAGCACAAATGAGATTAAGTACAGAAGATTTTTACAAAATTACCAAAAGGACTTTAGAACATTCTAAATCTTTTTGTAATGGTAAGGTTGTTTCAATTCTTGAAGGTGGTTATGATCTTAAAGCATTACAAAGTAGCACCCAAAGACATGTTGATGCGTTGATAGAATTTAATTGATAATATTTTTTTAATCAATACACACAAATATATGAAATTATATAAGATTAAAAAGTCTGATATTGATAAAAAAGGTAAAGGACTTTACGCCACAAGAGATATAAAAGAAGGTGAAAAAATAATAGATTACATTGGAAAATTAATTACAAAAAAACAAACCGAGAATTCTGACAAATACGATAACAGTAAGCCAATATACTTATTTACAGTAAATAAAAGATATGATCTTGATGGGGATTTTCCATGGAATACAGCTGGTCTAATAAATCACTCTTGTGAAAATAATTGTGACTATGATGGTAAAGGACTTAAAATTTGGGTTAAGGCTATAAAAGATATTAAAAAAGGTGAGGAACTAACTTGTGACTATGGATTTGGTTATGACAAAGATTACAAACAATTTCCTTGTAAATGTAATTCAAAAAATTGTTGTGGCTATATTGTTAGAGCTGAGTCAAGGTGGAGAATTGATAAAAAATTCTCAATGGGTAATAGGAAAAATTAGTATAAAACTTTTTTCAAAAATAATCCTTCTGCTGGTGCTGGTGGTGCACATAAATTTCTATTTTTTAATTTAATAACACTTATAAATTTTTTTAATGTCCACTTTTTTTCACCAATATATTTTAAACAACCAACCATTGATCTGACTTGTTGTTTTAAAAATGATTGAGATCTAAACTCTAATTCAATTTTGTTTTTAATTTTCTTTATTTTCACTGATTTAATTGATCTTATTGGGCTCTTTGCATTACATCCAGATGCTCTAAAAGTTGAAAAATCATGAGTTCCAATTAACTTTTTTGCTCCTTTTTTCATTATCTCTGAATCGAGCTTTTTAATAACAAACCATCCTCGCTTATTTTGAATGATAGGTTTACTTAATTGATTGAAAATAACATATTTATAAATTCTTTCTTTCGCAGAAAAACGTGCATGAAATTTAATACTTTTTTTTTTTATTTTTAAAATAGCTATTTCGTATTTATTTAAAAAATAATTTATTGATTTTAAAAATTTATTTAAATTTTGGATTTTTTCAGTGATATCAAAATGCGCAGATTGCTCAATTGCATGAACACCAGTATCTGTTCTTCCCGAGCCAACAAGTGTAATTTTTTCATTTAAAAGATATGAAATTTTTTTTTGAATTAATCCTTGTATAGTTTTGCCTTTTGTTTGTACCTGCCAACCTATAAAAGAAGAACCAACATATTCTATTAGAATTTGATATCTGACCATATCTAATTTAAATCAGTACCTTTAGTAATTTGGCTACCACGCAGAAATTCTTTAGTTTTTTGAGCAGTTTTACCTTGTCTTTGTATCTCAATGATCTTTATCGAGTGTTCACCACAGCCAATCTCAAAATTTTCTGATAAGACATATCCTGATTTTCCACTTAAAATTGATTTTTCTGCTTTTAGTATCTTATATCTTTCCCCTTTAAATTCAAACCAACCTCCTGGATTAGGATATAGACCATTAATTTTTCCTATGATCTTTAAATTACTGTCTTCCCAATTTATTTTTCCTTCTTCTTTTTTAATTTTTTTTGCATATGTAGATTTATTATGATCTTGCTCCTTAAAAGATGCTTTATCATCCAATATATCATCAATATTTTGAAGAATTTTTTGAGATGCTAAATTACTTAATCTTTGAGACAGATCCTCACTATTTTCATTTTCTAAAATATTTATGGAATATTGATTACAGACGGGACCAGAATCTAAACCCTCATCAATTTTCATAATAGAAATGCCTGTTGATGTTTCATTGTTCATAATAGCTCTTTGAATGGGAGCTGCACCTCGTAATTTTGGTAAAAGTGAATAATGAATATTTATCCATCCATATTTTGGAATTTTTAAAATATCTTTTTTAAGAATCTGCCCGTAAGCAACAACGATACCTAAACTTATATTTTGTTTAAGAAGAAAGTTTTTTTCTTCAATATTATCTAATACAATTGGAGTTCTAACAGGTATATTTAATATTTCAGCCATTATATGAACAGGTGACTTATTTAATCTGTGACCTCTATTTGATGCTACAGGTGGTTGAGTATAAACAACCTCAATATCAAAACCATTTTGATACAATGATTTTAGTATTTGTCCAGAAATGGTAGGGGTACCCATAAAAGCAATTTTTTTGCTCATTAAACAATAATTCTATCAGGGGGATTTTTTCTTTTTGATAATTTTTTAACAATCATTGTTTTTTTCAATTTTGACAAGTAGTCTATAAACAGAATTCCTTCAAGATGATCCATTTCATGTTGTATACAAGTTGCAAGGAGTCCATCGGCTTCTAAAATTTTATTTTCCCCATTATAATTTAAATATTCAACCTCACAATATTTAGGTCTGTCAACTTCTGCGAAATAATTAGGGACAGATAAACATCCCTCTTCATATGTTGTTTTTTCTTTGTCTTTGTTTTTGATTGTAGGATTTACAAAATACATTGGATTTTTTTTTCCATCTTTTGAAATATCCATCACTATAATCCTTTTTGGAATACCAATTTGAATCGCTGCTAAACCAATACCATTAGCTGCATACATTGTTTCCAACATATCATCCATTAACTTTCTTTCTTCATTACCCACTGTTTGTACTGGTTTAGAGATTTGTCTTAAAATCTCATTAGGTTCAGTTATAATTGTTTTTATTGTCATGATTAATTGAAGTATTTTAAACTTTTAATGGAAGAATTTCCAACAATAGTTCGTTTCTTAAGCTAATTAATTTTGTCCTGTTCATAATTTCAATTACAAAATTTAGTGACTCACTATTTAATTCATTCAATTCTTTTTCACCAATAATTTCAACTAATTTTAATAGTATCATGCCTGACTCGTTATTTTCTATCATTTTGTCAATTTCAGAATTTAATTCAGATTTATATTGAGAGAGTTCTTCAATTTGATCTATTTGAATTCCATCTGCTCTCAATGATTGTAACAATACAACATCTTTAAAGTTAAAAGAGTAATTCTTGTCTTTTTTCATCTTTGACAACAAATTGTCAGTTAATTTTTGTGTTTTAGGCAAGCTTTGCTTATTCAAAAAATAATTTAATACTTTTGATTGATGAAAAACTTCATTATTAAACTTAATTTTATTTTTTCTATTTTCTTCAGTAATTAAATTAATTTGGTAGAAGTCAGAAAACTTTAAAGGAATTTCTTTTTTATCCATTTTTTTTAACAACTTAGATAGTTCATCATCAAATGATTTTTTAAAATTTGAGTTTTCAAAGGAATTATTCAATTTTGATAATAAGGAAAGTTTATTTTCAAGATTATCTGCTAGTAAAAACCTCTGGTACATCAGAGCTCTTCCTTCATAATCAGGTAAATTTTTTACTACATCTTCATAATTAATAAGGTCATCAATCTCAAATTGGAATTTTTTGTACAAATTCAATAGATCTTTTTCATCAAAAATATCTTCACTGGTTGCTTTCTCTAAAAACTTTACTTGATCAATATCACTAAGATTAAAATCTTTTGGATTTTTAAGTAAATTCCAATTAGATAAATATTTCCAAATAAATTCTTCAGACTCTACGGATGGATAATATAAAAATTTCTTATCTGTTTTGTGAGATAAATGAAAATAAAGAACATTTTCATCAGACAATATAAAATTATTATCCTCATATCCCATTAATACTTCAAACTTTTTAACAAAAAAGTCATTCAAAGAATCTAGCTCCGAGTTAAGATCAAACAACAACTGAGCCTCATCTTTTTTATTCTGAGTTATTAAGCAATAAATTTTGAAATATGTTAAGTATTCATCGGTTATTAAACTTAAACTGTCAACAGCAGAGCATGAATTTTCTATTTTGTTTAATGACAAGTAATAATCAGCTACGTGTTTTATGAGTCTTTCTTTATCTTTTATTGATGAATTTTTTTGAATAAATTCCTCAACTAAATCAAAATCTTTTTTTTTAATTAGATGGTCAAGTGTGAAATTTTCAAATTCATGTAATGAAAAGTTTTGATTTGGAATGTAAGAGTTTGTTAATAATGCTACGTCCATTAATCTTTCAGAGAAACTTGATAAATTTTTAGACTGTATTTGTTCCAGTAACTTTTTTATTTTTATTCCATCTGTTTTTGACCACATATTAAGGTTTAGATCGTTGTCATCAGGGTCGAATAATCCAGCCAACAAAATATCTGAATTGTCTATATTTTGATCTACTACAATATTCTCATCAGAAAGTTTTACTTTGACGCCTTCAAGCTGATCTATATTAATAGATGTGCCTACATCATTTTTTTGTTCAGTATTTTTAGTCTCTTTTTTTTCTATTTCTGACCAAATCTCTTTAACTTCTTGAGCTTGGGCTGATAGAACAAACAAAAATAAAAAAGCAGAAATTAAAATCTTACTTAATTGTTTTGAAATTTTCATTTGGTAAAATTTTTTTAATTTGTTTGTCTGGAGCGGGCAAATTAATCTGGTTAATCACAATAATGCCAAATACAATTATAAAACTGGCTA
>CABYJT010000009.1 GCA_902519455.1 uncultured Pelagibacteraceae bacterium | reverse complement strand
GAAAGTGAAGATAAGAATTTAGCGTCTGAAAAAAAAGAAGAAGAAAAACTAGCCCCAGAAGAAGAACTAGAAGCACTCAAAGATAAGCTAGCAAGAACATTCGCTGAGATGGAAAATCAGAGAAGAAGGTTTGAAAAAGAGAAGGAGGATGCATATGAGTATGGTGGCTACTCTTTTGCAAAAGAGGCACTCAATTTGTTAGACAATCTTGAAAGATCCAAGGCTGTATTGGAAAATGACGAAAAATTAAAGGACACAGATGCACTTAAAAAAATCATAGAACATTTAGATATTATAAATGGTGATATGCTCTCAATATTTAAAAAAAATAATATTGAACCTGTTAAATCAATTAATGAAAAGCTTGACCCAAATCTACATCAAGCAATGATGGAAATTGAGGATGACGCAAAAGAACCTGGAACTATTATTCAAGAAATACAAAAAGGATTTATGATGAAAGACAGATTATTGAGACCTTCTTTAGTAGGTGTTTCAAAGAAAAAAGTAAAAGAGGAAGTAAAAGAAGACCCCAAAGATGAAAAAAACCAATAAAATCAACCAAAATTTAAATTTTGAAAACGGTTGTAGTCTATCAATTAGCACTTATATGAACGATAGGAATTAAATTATGAGTAAAGTAATAGGAATAGATTTAGGAACAACAAACTCTTGCGTAGCTGTAATGGAAGGTACACAAGCTAAAGTTTTGGAAAATGCTGAGGGTGCGAGAACAACCCCATCTGTAGTTGCATTTTCTGATAATGATGAAAAATTAATTGGGCAACCTGCAAAAAGACAGGCAGTAACCAATCCAGAAAATACAATATTTGCCGTTAAAAGGTTAATTGGAAGAAATTTTGATGATCCTTCTGTTAAAAAAGATGTTGAGACTGCACCTTTTAAAATTGTTAATTCTGATAAAGGAGATGCTTGGATAGAAGCTAAAGGTAACAAATATTCTCCTTCTCAAATTTCTGCTTTTACACTTCAAAAAATGAAAGAAACTGCTGAAAAATATTTAGGCCAAGAAGTTTCTCAAGCTGTAATAACTGTTCCAGCTTATTTTAATGATGCACAAAGACAGGCAACTAAAGATGCCGGTAAAATAGCAGGTTTAGAAGTTTTAAGAATTATTAACGAACCAACTGCAGCATCTCTTGCATATGGATTAGATAAAAAAACAAACAATAAAATTGCTGTTTATGATTTAGGTGGAGGTACTTTTGACGTATCAATTCTTGAGTTAGGAGATGGAGTATTTGAAGTTAAATCAACTAATGGGGATACTTTCCTAGGTGGTGAAGACTTTGATAATACAATTGTTGATTACCTATTAACTGAATTCAAAAAAGAAAATGGTATTGATTTAAAATCAGATAAATTAGCTCTACAAAGACTTAAGGAAGCTGCAGAAAAAGCAAAAATTGAATTATCATCTGCTGCTCAAACTGAGATAAATTTGCCATTTATTACAGCTGATAAAACTGGTCCAAAACATATTAATATGAAAATGACTAGAGCAAAACTTGAGGCTCTTGTTGAAGATCTTATTTCTAGAACTATTCCGCCTTGTGAAACAGCTCTTAAAGATGCTGGTTTAAGTGCAAGCGAGATTGATGAAATAATACTTGTTGGTGGAATGACTAGAATGCCAAAAGTAATAGAGGAAGTTAAAAATTTTTTTGGAAAAGAACCAAACAAATCTGTAAATCCCGACGAAGTTGTTGCAATGGGTGCTGCTATTCAAGCGGGAGTATTACAAGGTGACGTTAAAGACGTACTATTATTAGACGTGACACCACTATCACTTGGAATAGAAACTTTAGGTGGAGTTTCGACTAAATTAATTGAAAAAAATACAACGATACCTACCAAAAAAAGTCAGGTTTTCTCAACAGCAGAAGACAACCAACCCGCAGTTTCAATTAGGGTTTTACAGGGTGAAAGGGATATGGCTTCTGACAACAAGGTTTTAGGTAATTTTGAACTAGTAGGCATAGCTCCAGCTCCTAGAGGCGTTCCTCAAATTGAAGTTACATTCGATATCGACGCAAACGGAATTGTAAATGTTTCCGCAAAAGATAAAGGGACTGGTAAAGAGCAAAAGATTCAAATTCAAGCGTCAGGTGGTTTAAGTGATGAAGAAATAAATCAAATGGTTAAGGATGCTGAAACAAATAAAGAAGCTGACAAAAAGAAAAGGGAAGCTGTAGATGCAAGAAACCAAGCTGACACTTTACTTCATTCTACTGAAAAAAATTTAAAAGAGCATGGCAGTAAAGTTTCTGATGCAGACAAAAAAGCTATTGAAGATGCATCTGCGAATGTAAGAAACGCATTAAAAGGAACTGATGTAGAGGAAATTAAAAAGAAAACTCAAGATTTGGTTCAAGCTTCAATGAAACTTGGTGAAGCTATTTACAAATCACAACAAAGTACAAAACCTGGCGATGCACCTAAAGATGCAAAAGATGAAGGGAAAAAAGACGATAATGTTGTTGATGCAGACTTTGAAGAAGTAAAAGACGATAAAGAAAAAAGCGCCTAAACTATCAACCATTTGTCTATAACTAGTTATGGCAAAAAGAGATTACTACGATGTTTTGGGTGTTGAAAAAAGTGCTGGTCCAGATCAAATAAAAGCGGCATACAGAAAACAAGCTGTAAAATATCATCCAGATAAAAATAAAGGCGACAAAGGAGCAGAAGAAAAATTCAAAGAAGCTTCGGAAGCATATCATGTTTTGTCAAATTCTGAGAGAAAACAAAATTATGATAATTTTGGTCACGCAGCATTTGAAAATGGTGGCGGGGGTGGAAGAGGTGGTTTTGGAAACTTTGACTTTTCTGGCTCTTTTTCAGATATCTTTGAAGACTTTTTCGGCGAAGGTTTTGGTGGAGGCGGAAGAAGATCAAGAAGATCTAATAATCGTGGCTCTGATTTAAGATATGATCTTTCTATAAGTTTAGAAGAAGCATATGCTGGAAAAAAACAGGACATTAAATTCTCAACATCAGATAGATGCGATACTTGTAGTGGTTCAGGATCTAAACCAGGTCAAAGTGCAAGCGCATGTTCTATGTGTGGTGGACATGGACAAGTTCGCTCTAGCCAAGGCTTTTTTACTGTTCAACAAACATGTCCTCAATGTGCAGGTTCAGGTGAACAAATTACAGATCCATGCACAAGTTGTGGCGGTCAAGGTAAAAAACAAGCAAGCAAGCGCCTTTCTGTGACTATTCCTAAAGGTGTAGATGATGGAACTAGAATTAGATTATCAGGTAAAGGTGAAGCAGGTTCTAGAGGAGCTAGTAATGGGGATCTTTATTTATTCATAAATGTAAATTCTCATGAACTTTTCAAAAGATCTGAAGAAAATTTATTTTTTGAATGTCCAATATCAATTGCAGATGCAGCACTTGGAACTGAATTAAAAATACCAACTATAGATGGTGGAAAAGCTAAGATAAAAATCCCAGCTGGAACACAAAGTGGTAAACAATTTAGATTAAGAGAAAAAGGAATGCCACTTATGAGAGGAAATGAATATGGGGATCTTTATGTTCAAGTGAACACTGAAGTTCCAGTATCTTTAAATAAAGAACAAAAAGAGTTACTTGAAAAATTTAGAGAAATTGAAAATGAAAAATCAAATCCAAGTATTAAGAAATTTTTTAAAAAAGCAAAAAGTTTTTGGAAAAATTAGATGAAAAAAAAAATCAAATATACAATTTTTGGTATTATTTATGTTTTAGCAATTCTAATTCTAGGTGCTTATTTTTATAAAGAAGGAATTGGAATAATTTAATTATCCATTGCTAATCTAATAAATATATCTCCCATACCACCCTGAACTTCCTCAAGAGGAGCATTATTTCTTAGCTCACAGTATTGCCCTGTAACCTCATGACTATCAATAGCTGCAATACTTTGAGAATTACATTTTGTGGCGTTATGAAATAAACCAATTACTAGTCTCTCATCTAATACAAATACTTGATTATTATCAAGTTTATTTCCATCACAAAAATAATCCTTGTTTACTTCTCTTGGAAAATCTTTTTTACCGCAAGGATTTTTTATTGTGAGAACAAAAAATTCTTTTTCACCGTCCGTAAAAGTATATTTCATTTTTTTTACTTTAGAGTATTTCATCAAATCACACGAACATGGATAACAACACTTATGATAAAATCCACATATTTTTTCATCATTTTCAGTATTTCTAAGATAAACAAATTCTGGTTTACTATTTGGATCAATCAATGATCCAGATACAGCACAATATAACTTATTGTATTCTACAAAATCTTGGTATGTGATTTCTTTTGTTAAAATGTGTTTGAAAAATTTTGGGCCTGCAGCATTTCTATTTTGATCGGGGAAAATTTTTGGCCAATCTTTTACTAAATCAGCATAATAATTAAATTGATTTGAATATGTTGGTTTTATTGAACTAAAAGTTATTAGTAGAAGAAAAATTGTAAAGTATTTTAATTTTTTCATGATCTAATAATTAGAATACTTTAATTAGTTTACTTGTTGAATTGAGTGTTATTGTCCTATTTTTTTCTGATTTACTTCTATTGTTTTATTAAATTCATTTATTTTAAGTGACTGCGAAGAACCATCAGTCCAAACTATTTTTACTGAAATATTTTTTTCACTCTCTCTTATGCCATAATGAGCTACAGGTTCCATTTGACATAAATATCCGGAACCAGCATCGATGGTTTTAGCATGATTTCTGAAGTTTGAATTAAATATAACGGTTGCTCCTCTTGCAGGTGCACCATACTTATTTAATGGTTTAATTCTTATATAATTAAAGTTTTTTTTAATGTCTGCTTTATACATTGTCAGTGGTTGCATGCCAGATTCTCCATGAGAAACTAATAATTCTAAAATTCCATCTTCATCTATATCTGCAACTGCCGCTCCAGTTCCTAAACCATTTGACTCGTAAGCATTTCGAATTTTTATCTCTTCAAAAAATCCATCGTCTTTTATTTTGAATAATTTATTCGGTTCACCAATATTATTCATAAATATTTCATCATAGCCGTCATTATCAAAGTCTGCTGATATCACTGTTCTAATTCTAGTAGGAATATTATAGGTTGGAGTAGCGATGTCTTTAAATTTGTTATCTTCTAATACAAAAGCCCTATGATAACCATTCCAATTGGATGTAATTATATCTAATCTCCCTCTATAAAGTATGTCTGATAAAGTTGTACCTCTTCCATTTTCAAATTGATCGTCAACTTTATAATCCTTAGCTATATCCTGAAAGAAACCATCAGAATTATAATATAAAAAATTTTTTCCTCTTTCGTTTGCAGCAAATATGTCAGTTTTTCCTGATAAAATATTTCCTGCAACTACAGCTCTACCACCAGTTATTTTATCGATTTTCAGCTGCTCTGCTAAATCTAGTATTTGTCCTGAATTTTGTTCATAAAACCTAGTCGGACCCCCGTAATTGGCAACATATATGCCATATTTTCCATCACCATTTCTATCAACACAAACAACAGACCTACCAGCAGTTAAGTTTAAATTTTTTTTGTTAATATCTTTTTCAAATAAATCAATAAAACCATTATTACTATTATCAATCAATCTATCTGAATATTTTTTTTCTCCACTATAGGTATCAGTATTTAAAAAATAAATTTCTTCAAATCCATCTTGGTCAATATCGCAAGCAGCAACCCCAATAGTTTTTCTTTTAGCATCATCAAAGATTTCATTTTTATTTATATTTATAAGTTTCCCATTTTGGTAAGACAAGGCTAAGTTTGAAAACCCAAACCCAGTAACGACAAATTCATATTTATTATCTTGATTTATATCAGTGACAGACACACCATAACTTAGTCTAAAATCATTATTATCAATTAGAGATGTTATATCTTTAAAAAAGTCAGCTTTAGATTGATTGATAGACACGAAAAAAATTAAAACCAAAAATAATTTTAAAAGGTATTTAATAACCATAATTGTTGTATATTGTTGAAAAAATATATTAAAAAAATTTAATGAGCAAAGTAAATTTAGCGATATCTGGTTGCATGGGACGAATGGGCCAGCAACTGGTAAAATCTTCAAGAATTGATAAAAATTTCAAACTAACAACTCTTACAGAAAATAGATTAATAAAAAAAAAAATTTCTGGAATTAAACCTAGTTTAAATAATGAAAATTCTTTCAAAAATGTTGATTTAATTATAGATTTTACTGTACCTAATTGTACTTTTGAAATTCTTAAAATTGCGTCAAGGCTTAAAAAAAGAGTTGTTATTGGCACAACTGGATTTACCAAGAAAGAAGAAAGTCTTATTAAAAAATTTTCAAAGAAAATTCCAATACTGAAAGCTGGAAACATGAGCTTAGGCATAAATTTGTTAATGTATTTAACTGAAATAGCGTCTAAATCATTAGGAAATAATTTTTTAAGTAAAGTATATGAGGTTCATCATAAACATAAAATAGACTATCCATCTGGAACAGCGTTAATGTTGGGTAAGGGAATCGCAGTAGGTAAAAATAAAGATTTTTATAATTTATTTGGAAAAAAATATCTTAATAAAAAAAGTTTTCCTTATGGAAAAAAAATAAATTTTAACTCTATACGAAAAGGTAAAACAGTTGGTGAACATGAAGTTAAATTTTCGAGTGGAAAAGAAATTATTACGTTAAATCACGAAGCATTTGATAGAGCTTTATACAGTGAAGGAGCTTTGACAGCTGGAAAATGGTTAATGAAAAAAAAACCGGGTTTATATTCAATGCGTGATGTTTTAAATTTTAAATGAGTGAGTTACAAAGAGCAAAAATTGTTCTTCGAACTTTAAACAAAATATATCCAAAGACACCTATTCCTCTTAAACACAGAAATATTTTTACTTTACTAGTTTCTGTTCTTTTATCTGCACAGTGTACAGACGTAAATGTCAATAATGTTACAAAAAATATATATCCAAAATATAATAAGCCTGAACACTTTGTTAAGTTGGGAAGAAAAAAGATTGAAAAACTAATACGAAGTATTGGTATTTTTAGAATTAAGGCAAAAAGTGTATATAATTTATCAAAAACTTTAGTTGAAAAATACAACGGGAAAGTCCCAAAAACCTTCGAAGAGCTTGAAGAATTACCTGGTGTTGGTCACAAAACAGCTAGTGTAGTGATGTCTCAAGGGTTTGGACATGCTGCTTTTCCGGTAGACACCCATATTCATCGGCTAGCACAAAGATGGGGTTTAACTAATGGAAAGAATGTCGTTCAAACAGAAGAAGATCTTAAAAGACTTTTTCCTAAAAGATATTGGAATAAGTTACATCTTCAAATAATTTATTATGGAAGAGAGTACTGTAAGGCCAGAGAGTGTTATGGTTTATCTTGTAAAATCTGTACTACTTGTTATCCTAAGAGAAAAAAACCACTTATAACTAAGAAAGCATAAATAATGAAAATATTAGGAATTGGAAATGCAATTGTAGATGTAATTTGTAAGGTAGAAGACGATTTTATAACTAAAAATAGTCTGACTAAAAGTACAATGAAATTAATTTTTGATGACAGAGAATTTAAAGATTTACTGTCTAATCTGAAAATAGAAAAAACTGTTTCAGGTGGTTCTGTTGCTAACTCAATTGTCGGATTATCTCAACTTGGGAATGAAGTTGGATTTATAGGTAAAGTAAATGATGATGATCTTGGTGGAAAATACGAAGATGGTTTGAAACAGGAGAATGTTAAATATATTTATTCGAAAAAAAAAGAAGAGTTACCTACTGGTACTTGTTTGATATTAGTAACACCCGATTCTGAAAGAACAATGTGTACGTTTTTAGGAACTGCAGGTAAAATAAATGAAAACGATGTTAGTTCGGATGCAATAAAACAAAGTGAAACAATACTTCTAGAAGGTTATCTTTGGGACGAAGGAGAACCCAAAAAAGCTTTTGAAAAAGCAATAGAAAGTGCAAAAAAAGTTGCAATGTCATTATCTGATCAGTTTTGTGTTGATAGACATAAGCCTCATTTTTTAGATTTAGTTAAAAATAAATTAGATATAACTTTTGCTAATGAGCAAGAGATAATGTCACTGGTAGGTGCAAAATCTTTTGATGAGGTAATTAATTTCTCTAAATCACTGAGCAAAATAATTGTTTTAACAAGGGGTGAAAAAGGTGCAATCGCAATTAATGGAGATGAAGTTGTTGAATGTGGAATAAGAAAAGGTCTAAAAATTGTTGATTTAACTGGAGCTGGTGATCTCTTCGCTGCAGGTTTTTTGCATGGACATGTAAATAACATGTCATTGAAAGAAAGTTTAGATAAAGGAACTGAAATGTCTTCTAAAGTTATTCAACAAATTGGTGCAAGGCTGTAAAAGTTATTTTTTTTTTCTTTTAAAACTTCCCTTACCTTTTTTTGGTTTTACAACACGAGTTTTATATTTTGGTGTTAATAAATCTTTTGCAATAAGATTTTTTTTCTTCATTAAATATTATAACCTTCTTTGGAACTTTTAATAAAATTATTATCAGCAAAGATATTGTTTATTTTTTTTCTTAATCTATAAATATGTGTCTCTACTGTATGAGTTTCTAATTTTGAATTGTGCCCCCATACTTCAGTCTGTAACTTATCAATTTTAACAGGTTGTTTTGAATTATTTAAAAAGATAACAATATTCGCCTCTCTTTCAGTTAAATTAAGACTATTTTTTTCGTTAAAAATTTTTCTTGAATTTAAATCTAATTTGTATGTTCCAAGATCTATTTCTGATTGTTGATTATATTTTTTTTTTAAAAATTTTATATTAATAAGTTCTAGTAATTTATTTATACCAATTGGAAATTGATCAATTAAAATTTGATTTTCAATATTTTGATTTTTACCTGATATAACAAGATAGTTCTCTTTGGTTTTGAAATTAAGTTCTGTAAGTTTTTTTATACTAAGTAATTTAAAATTAATATGATTTTCTAATTCACTAAGTATTTCATATAAAATTTTAAAATCATAAATTACTAAAGTTTGATTATTCATATATAATAAAGAATATGACAATTATATTAAAAAATAAAGCAACTCTGCATTTTGATGATTTTCTTTTCAAGTGCTCTATAGGTAAAAATGGGTTTGCTAAAAATAAGCTTGAAGGAGACAAAAAAACTCCAGTTGGAACGTTTAAGTTGGGTAATTTGCTCTACAGAAGCGACCGTAATCCAAAGCCCTTAACAAAAATAAAGTGTATGCCAATTAAGAAAAATATGGGCTGGTGTGATGATATTAAAAGTAAAAAATACTATAATAAATTAATAAAAGTTAAAAAAAATCTTCGACATGAAAAATTATATAGAAGAGACTCTAAATATGATTTTTTAATTCCTATCAATTACAATACAAAAAATACTAAAATTGGAAAAGGAAGTGCAATTTTTTTACATTTAACGAGGAAATATAATCCAACTGCTGGATGCATATCACTTCAAAAAAAAGATTTTTTGATTTTATTAAAACTTATTAATAGAGATACTAAAATTAGAATAACTCAGCCTCTTTGACCAAAGATATTAGATCCAATTCTTAAATACGTTGACTTATATTCTATTGCATTTAAATAATCTGATGACATTCCCATACTTAACTCTTTTAGATTAATTAGCTCATTTAGTTCACTCATTTGAGAAAAAAATTTTGAAGAGTCTTTGTTATATGGAGGAATACACATAATACCTATTACATTAAGGCCCAAACCTTTTGAGAAATTATAAAAATCTAATAAGTTTTCTTTTATTATTCCAGATTTTTGACTTTCATTTCCTAAATTGATTTGTATAAAAATTTTAGGTTTCACGTTTTGTTTGGTTTGCTCCTCAGCTATTTTTTTTGCTAATTTTTCATTATCTAATGAGTGTATATAATCAAAAATTTTTACAGCAAATTTGACTTTATTTGTTTGTAGTTTCCCAATTAAATGTAAATTGATATTTTTATTTTGATTTTTAATTTCTGTCCATTTTTCAATTGCCTCTTGAACTTTATTTTCACCAAAGTCTAAATGACCATACTGGATCAAAGGTAAAATATGATCAATTTTAAAAGTTTTGGAAACTGCAATTATCTTGGGTATTATATTTTTTTCTTTTAATTCTAGCAATTTTGAATTGATTAAGCTTTGAATTGATAATAAATTTTTAACTGTTTCATGCATACAAAATTTCTTAAATTATATTACTTTATAGAGGAATTTAAAAAAAGTATCATTGACAAACAAAGCAAAAATACCGCTATTATTTATAGGAATTACAAAAAAAATTATGAAATAAGTGAGATAATTTCTATAAGAAACTATTGTAGAAATAAAAATATTAAGTTTTATTTATCCAATAATATAAAATTGTCTATTGATTTAAATTTAGATGGTACCTATTTGCCATCATTTTATGAGAGTTTTACTCATTTAAATTATAATTTTAAAAAAAAATTTGTACTTATTGGGTCTGCTCATAATTTGAGAGAGATCAGAATAAAGGAAAAGCAAAAAGTTAAAGAAATTTTCTTGTCCTCTTTATTTAAAGATAATCGAAATCTTTTAGGTTTAAATAAATTTAATCTATTATCAAATTATACTAGGAAAGATGTTATTGCTTTAGGAGGTATTTCAAAGGAAAATATCAAAGTTTTAAATCTTACAAAATCAATTGGATTTGCTGGTATTTCATATTTTAACAAAAAAAAAGGCCCCTAAAAAGAGGCCTTTTTTTTAAATATTTACTTCTAATTAAAACGCAAATCCGAAGTTAATTTCATATCCAGTGTTATCTGCTGTTGCAGTTCCACCTACGTTATCAACTGTTGAATGCGTTCCAGAAATTGTCATTCCACCAGAAGTATAAGAGAAACTTATACCTGTAGCTTCTTGATCATTTGATCCACCTTCAAAGTCAATTGTTGAGCTGTTTAGTGAAACAGATAAATCGTCACTTACTGCATAAGAAACACCCATTGCAGTAAACTCTTCATCTGAACTTGATGAAGCACTGTCAGTTTCATTCACTTGATAACCAATTGTGAATGCACCCATAGCATATTTAGCACCAATCATAGAGTTATCGATACCTGCTGCAGCATTATTGTTTTCACCTTGTGCAGCATATAAAGATAAACCTTCTATACCTGTATACAACACACCGTAGTCCATTGAACTATCTACTGCTGTTGAACCATCTGATGGAGTGTATGACGCTTTAAGCGCTAAACCATCCATTATAGTATAGTCATAAACGAAAATATCGTTTGTAGATGCACCGTTTGATGCTCCTGCGATAGTTCCATTAACTGCTACACCATGTGCTTCTTCGTTTGCAGATGGAGTGATGTCTTCCCAAGAACCAATAGGTCCAGATGCACCATCACCTGAGAATGTTAATGTACCCATATCTCCCATACCGATTACAAGCTTTCTAGTATCTATGACAGAACCGTCTAGCTCAATTGTAGTTGAAACAGTAAAACCGTTATCCATTTCACCACTTCCTGTGAAAGTAACTGAGTCAGTCATTGTCCAACCGTTACCATTATCACCGTTGTCCGCTCCATTATAAGTTAATGAAGTTGAAGCTGATGCTGAAACGCTTGCAGCGTTAGCAGATCCTGTCATCAACACAGTACCTAATGCAGTCAGACCTATCTTTTTAAGATTGTCCATATTATTACCTTTCGTTAATTGTTTAATATTAAACAGGTTATCTCTAACAATAATTTCTTAGATTTAGGGCATAAAGTATTGAAATATCTTTAATTTTCTGAAAGTGTTGTATTTTTACATCACTTAAAATACCTATATTGGTTGATTTTTTTGATTTCTGAAGAAATTCTTTTAATTATTTGATTTTTTCATCTAATACTAAAGTTTTAATAACATTTATGTCAAATTTTTTAAAATCTCGAATCGTTGGATTATTATTTATTGCTTTATTTGCTCTAAACTCATGCAAAACCGTTGAGAGTATTCCAGGAGGGGATGCAAGAAAAAATCCTCCAGATCCAAAAGCAAGAGTTAAGAAAAATCTAGAAGAAGGAAGAGGTTTCAGATTGGATAATGCGTTGAAAGGCGATGGCAAAGGAGGAGATTTTGTTTTTGCAAGTGCAAATGAACTTTGGAGAGCATCACTTGATACAATAGATTTTATGCCGCTATCTTCTGTAAATTATAGTGGAGGAATTATAATTACTGACTGGTACTCTGATGGACAAAATGAAAATGAGTCTGTAAAAATTTCAATTCGTTTTTTAACCAACGAAATTAGATCTGATGCATTAAACATAAAAGTTTTTTATAAAAAATGTAATCAGATTATTAATTGTAAAATAACTTTGAAAGAAGGTCCTCTTACTGCTGAACTGAAAAAAGAAATTTTAAGTAAAGCAACAATTTATAAAAAACAGAATAAAGAAAAAAATTTCAAGCCTTATAATACTTCAGAATTAAATAATTAAAAGAATCCATAAAAAAGACTTCTATGAATAGATATAATTTTAAATTAGTTGAAAAAAAATGGCAACAAAAATGGCAAAATTCAAATATTTTCTCATCCGAAATTGATAGAGACAGAGAAAAATTCTATTGTTTAGAAATGTTTCCTTACCCCTCAGGCAGAATTCATATGGGACATGTAAGAAATTATACAATTGGAGATGTATTGTCTCGATATAAATCTTTAGTAGGTTTTAATGTTCTTCATCCAATGGGTTGGGATGCATTTGGCATGCCAGCAGAAAATGCAGCAAGAGAAAATAACTTAGATCCAAAAGACTGGACAAATAAAAATATATCAACAATGAAGGAACAATTAAAAAAATTGGGTCTTTCAATTGATTGGGACAGAGAAATTTCAACGTGTTCAGAAGAATATTATAAACATCAACAACTATTTTTTTTAGAATTATATGAGAAAGGTTTAGTTTATAGAAAAGAAAATTATGTGAATTGGGATCCAGTAGATCAAACAGTGCTTGCTAATGAACAAGTGATAGATGGCAAAGGTTGGAGATCTGGTGCAATAGTCGAAAGAAAAAAATTGAATCAATGGTTTTTAAAAATTTCACAATTTTCTGAGGAGCTTTTAAGTGACTTAGACAAACTAGAAGCATGGCCAAACAAAGTTAAAGTGATGCAAAAAAACTGGATTGGAAAATCATTTGGATGTGAAATTACTTTTCAAACTGAAGGAGACCTCCCAGTTAAAGAAATTAAGTGCTTCACAACAAGGCCAGATACTTTATTTGGTTTTTCATTTTTGGCTGTTTCAGTCGATCACGAAATTTCAAAATATTTTTCTGAAAATCATGAATTTCAAAAATTTAAGAAAGAATGTTCAAAAACTGGAACAACTGAGGAGGCAATTGCAATAGGTGAAAAAATTGGTTTTAAAACTAATTTAATGGCAATCAACCCGCTGGATCATACTCAAAAAGTGCCAGTTTTCTTTGCTAATTTCGTGTTAATGGATTATGGATTTGGAGCAGTTTTTGGATGTCCTGCGCATGACCAGAGAGATTTTGATTTTGCTAAAAAATACAAGCTGGACATAAAAACTGTTGTGAAACCCTTAGAAGAAAATGACGAGTTTCAAGTAAGGGATGAAGCTTATACTGGTCCAGGTATAGTCATAAATTCAGAATTTTTAAACAACCTTAAAGTGCCAGAAGAATCAATTTTAAGATCAATTGATATTTTAGAGGAAAAAAAAATAGGGAAAAAGAAGATTAATTTTAGATTAAAAGATTGGGGAGTTTCAAGACAAAGATATTGGGGGTGCCCTATACCTATGGCGTATGATGAAAATGGAAAAGTTATTCCAATACCAAAAATGAATCTTCCAGTTAAACTTCCTGAAAATATAAATTTAAATACAAAAGGAAATCCATTAGATTTTATAGATGATTGGAAAAATATTGAGATAAATGGAAAAAAATATGTAAGAGAAACTGATACGTTAGACACATTTGTTTGTTCATCTTGGTATTATCTTAGATTTTGCTCCCCACATGATAAAGACTATGGGTTCAAAAAAAAAGATATAGATTATTGGATGCCTGTTGATCAATACATAGGTGGTGTTGAGCATGCAATATTACACTTGCTTTACTCGCGTTTTTTTATGAAGGCGTTAGGATATAAAAATGAAAATTTTAAATTTAGTGAGCCTTTTAAGGGCTTATTTACCCAAGGTATGGTTTGTCATGAGACATACAAAGATGAAAATAATAACTGGCTTAGTCCTGAGGACGTTGAATATGATGGTAGCAAATTTAGAAAAAAAGGTGATTTAGAAAGTAAAGTGAAAGTTGGACCATCCGAGTCCATGTCAAAATCAAAAAAGAATGTAATTGATCCAGAAAATATTATTAAGAACTATGGTGCAGATGCAGTAAGATTATTTATATTATCTGATAGTCCACCTGAAAAAGATGTCCAGTGGTCTGAACAAGGTATGATTGCATCATACAAATTTTTACAAAAATTATGGATCCTTCATAACAAAATAAAAGATAAAATTTTTAATAGTAATGATAACGAAAAAGAAAATAACAACTTAGAAAAGTTTACTAATCAAATAATAAATAAAATTACTAATAATCTCGAAAATTTTAATTATAATGTGATCATAGCCAATATTTATGAAGTATATAATTTCCTAAATAAAGAAATTGAGAGCAAAATAAGTGGCAAAGTGCTTAGAGAAAATTATTTGAAAATATTGACACTCTTTTCTCCTGCAATACCACATTATACTTCAGAATGTTTTGAGGATTTGGGATATATAAACCCTATTTCATGGCCAAAGGCTAATACTGATCTTCTTATAGAAGATGAAATAGATTATGTGGTACAAATAAACGGTAAAAAAAGAGCAATTTTAAAGGAAAATAGAAACATTGATGAAGAAAGTCTTTTACTGAAATTAAAATCAAATAAAATGACTGAAAGGTATTTAAAAAATAGAACTATAAAAAAAACTATTTTTGTTAAAAATAGATTAATTAATATTTTAGTAAATGAATAAGATAAAAATAAAATTAATATCTTTATTAGGTATTTTTCTTATAACTGCTTGTGCCTATGAACCAATTTTTTTACAAAAAAATTATAACATTATACTAGAGAACTTGAACTTCTCAGGTGAAAAAGTTGTTAATAAAATTATTGAAAATCAACTAAGTCTTTTTAGAAAGGCAGAAAAAAATGATAAATCTAAACCAGAAGTAAATGATAAATCTAAACCAGAAGTAAATGATAAAGCTAAAACATATTCAATAAATTTAAACTCTGAGTTAAAAAAAGTTGTCATTTCAAAAGACACAACTGGTAATCCACAAAAGTTTAAAAAAATTCTTCTAATTAAATATGATGTAATTCATGAAGGAAAAATAATTTTAAATAAAGAATTAGAGAAAGAATATATTTATAATAATGAATCAGACAAGTTTAATTTAGAACAAACAGAGAGAATTATAGTTGAAAATCTTACACACAATATTACAGAAATGATTATTACCTCAATTATAAACACTGATGATAGTTAAAAGCTTCGAATTACAAAAATTAAAATTTTCTGAATTTAATTTACACTTAATATATGGAAATAATGATGGGATTAAACAAGATATAATTAGTGATTTTTATCTTAGCAAATTTGATGGAGAGATTTTAAAATATGATGAGCAAGATATCTTAAATAAGAAAGATGAATTTGTATCAAGCTTGTTAAATAAATCTCTTTTTGAGAGTAGTAAAATAATTATTATTTCAAGAGCAACAGATAAATTGATTAATTTAATTACTGATCTTTCGGAAAAAGAAAAAATAGACGTTAAAATAGTAATTAAATCTTCGGGTCTTGAAAAAAAATCTAAGCTTAGGAGCTTATTTGAAAAAGGAAATAACTTAATTTGTACACCAGTTTATGAGGATGACGCAAGAACACTAAATACAGTTATTCAAACTTTTTTATTAAAAAATAAATTAAACCTTTCGCAAGAAATAAAAAATATACTAATAGAAAAATCAAAGGGAGATAGAATCAATTTAAGAAATGAATTATTTAAATTAAAAAGTTTATCATTAACTAAAAAAAGAATAAGTGTTGAAGATGTAGATAAGCTCTCTAATCTGGCACAAAATTATAGCGTTTTTGAATTGTCAGATAGTTATTTAGCTAAGAATTCAAGGAGAGTATCTAACATTCTTAATGAAAATAATTACTCTTCTGAAGACTGCATACTAATTATAAGAACTTTACTAAATAAATCTAAAAGACTTTTAAAAATAAGATCTGAAATAGATAATAATTCAAATATTGATCAAATTATATCTAGCTTTAAACCGCCTATATTTTGGAAAGAAAAAGCTATTATCAAAAAACAAGCTCAATCATGGTCTACTGATGAAGTAAAAAAAATAATATTTAAAATAAATGATTTGGAGATCAAAGTTAAGAAAAATGCAAGTAATTCAATCCTTTTTGTCTCAAATTTTGTAAGTAATCACTAATAATTTTTTTTGATAATCTCTACCAACCTATCAAGCTGGTCGACTTCCTTATACTCTAAAATAATAGTTCCGGAATTGTTTTTTTTATTACGAATAAATACCCTCATACCAATCTTATCTCTTAACTCTTCTTCAAGATTTAAAATATTTGGATCTTTCTTTTTTAAATGACTATTTGAATTAGATTTCAAAAGACGCACTAAATTTTCTGCTTGTCTGACTGATAATTTTTTTGAAATAATTTTCTTTGCTAAAAGAATGGCGTTATCTAACCCAACTAAAATTTTTGCATGACCCTGGGATAATTTCTCTTCAATTATTAATTCTATTATTTCTTGCGGGAGAGATAAAAGTCGCAGACAATTAGATATGTGAGCTCTACTTTTGCCAATAAATTTAGATACCTTGTCTTGGTCATAACTAAATTCATCTATTAATCTTTTATAACCTTCGGCTTCCTCGATTGGATTTAAATCTTTTCTTTGGACATTTTCAACAATAGCAAATTCCAGTGATTTAAGATTATCTACATTAATTACAACTACTGGTACCTCATGTAAACCAGCATATTGCGCTGCTTGCCATCTTCTTTCCCCAGCTATTATTTCAAATTTATCTTCTTCATTTGAAGAAGGTCTTACAATTATAGGCTGAATAATACCTCGCTCTCTAATTGAGTTTGTTAATTCTTCCAAACTAATTTCATCAAATTTTTTTCTAGGTTGATACTTATTTCTAACTAATGAACTTATTGAAACATTTTTTTTATCTTCAATTTTGTCGTTATCGCCTATCAAGGATGACAATCCTCTTCCAAGTCCTTTTTTTGATTTAAACGGATTAATCATGCTGCACTCTCCACTGGTTTATCTTGGTTTAAAAATTCTTCTGTAAAATTGAAATATGCTCTACTTCCTGGACAAGTCTTGTCATATATAAGAACAGGAACACCGTGTGAGGGTGCCTCTGATAATCTGACATTTCTTGGTACAGGTGTGGTATAAACTTTATCCTTAAAATAGTTCCTTGCTTCTGTTTCTACCTCACCTGATAATTTATTTCTCTTGTCATACATTGTTAGAAGTATTCCTCTTATGTCTAAATTTGGATTTAGGTTGGACTTTATTCTTTCAATTGTTTTCATAAGCTGTGTGAGTCCTTCTAGAGCAAAGAATTCTGTCTGAAGAGGTACGACGAGAGCATCAGAAGCTACCAAGGCCATGATTGTTAGGAGGCTTAAGGATGGTGGGCAGTCAATTATGATATAGTCATAAGATGGCTCAGAATTGTTTAAAATCGGGGTCAATTCGTCTTTTAATTTTAAGGCTCTCCGGCTGTCACCTGCTGTCTCCACCTCTAACCCAGACAAATCAATATTTGATGATATTAAATCTAAATTTTCAAAGCTTGTAGGCTGGATTACTTCAGAAATTTTTTTATTTCCATTTAATACATTGTAAATTGTTTGATCAGAACTTGTTGTGTTAGATAATCCAAGGCCTGTTGTGGCATTACCTTGTGGGTCAAGATCTATAACAAGAATTTTTTTTCCTTTCATGGTTAAACCAGCAGCAAGATTGATGACGGTTGTGGTCTTACCCACTCCACCTTTTTGGTTTATTACAGAAATAATTTTTTTACTCATATTTTTTTTTCAAATTAGAAATTTTCACTACTGATGACTCATCACTTGTAAGACTTTTCATTTCCTCTATATCAAATTTCCATTTTGTAGAGACTTCTTTTAAAATTTTTTTTCCACTCTTTCCCAAATACATGACTATGTATTTAAAATTTTTAAAATTTTTTGTTGCTATATCAAAAATCACAGGTAAAGGTTTAAATGCTCGACAAATTATTACATCTGTTACTAAATTTTTTTCTTCAAAAATATTTTTTTGATAAATTTTTGCTTCTAATTTAAACTTTTTTGCCATCTCTATTAAGAATTTGCTCTTATGATAGCTCTTTTCATAAAAAATTAGCTTAAAACCTTGTCTTTTTGATTTCATCAAAATACCTAAAACTATACTAGGGAGCCCAGCTCCAGACCCAAGATCAGTACAAATCTTAATGTCATTTTTATCAATAAATTCAATACTTTGTGCACTATCGTAAATATGCCTTTTATTTATTGACTTTTCTGTACTTGAACTTATTAAATTTATTTTCTTGTTTGTGCTCAAAATTGACTGAGAATAGTCCCCCAACTCCTTAAGTGTTTCACGTGAAACATTTGGGAAATAAATTTTATCTATTTTTATTATTTTCGAATCAATCAAGCTATATGCTTAATAGACTTTCTTTTGACATGAGACAACAAAATATATACTGCTGCTGGAGTAATTCCATCTATTCTAAGTGCCTGACCAAGTGTTTTGGGCTTTATTTCCTTAAATTTTGACTTAACTTCATTTGATAATCCAGAAAATTGATCATAATCTAGATTTTCCGGTATTTTCAGATTCTCATCCCTTTTGAATGCTAAAATATCTGCATTTTGTTTCTTTAAATAACCTTTATAATGAGCCTTTATCTCAATTTGCTCATCAATTTCACGTGAAACATATTCAATTTCTGGCCATATATCCCTAATTTTACTCATATTTACTGACTTTTGCCTTAATATTTCTATTGCATTTCTTTTAACGCCGTCTTTTGCAATATTTATTCCAAATTTAGATGCTTTTGATGGGGAAATTAGCGAATTTTCCATCTTTTTAAGACTTTTTTCCAATTTTAAAGCTTTCTCTTTAAATATAATCTTCCTTTCATCTAATATTAAACCAATATCAATTCCTTTTTGGGTAAGTCGAATATCTGCATTATCAGATCTCAAAGATAATCTGTATTCAGCCCTTGATGTGAACATTCTATAGGGTTCTGCAACTCCTTTTGTAACTAAATCATCTATCATAACACCTATGTATGCTTCAGATCTATCAAGTATAAATGGTTCTTTACCCCTAATTGAGAGAGCAGCATTTACGCCAGCTATCAATCCTTGCGCTGCAGCTTCCTCGTAGCCTGTTGTTCCATTTATTTGTCCTGCAAGGTAAAGATTTTTAATTTTTTTTGTCTCTAAAGTTAGGAACAATTCCCTTGGGTCCACAAAATCATATTCTATTGCATATCCAGGCCTTAAAATTTTAACACTTTCTAAACCGTTGATATTATTGCATATTTCTTGTTGTATTCTAGCAGGAAGAGAGGTTGAAATTCCATTAGGGTAAATTGTATTATCATTTAGACCTTCTGGCTCTAAAAATATTTGATGCTTTTGCTTATCTGCAAACTTTACAATTTTATCTTCTATTGATGGACAGTATCTAGGACCAACTCCTTGGATACTTCCTGAGTACATAGCACTACTTTTTATATTTTTAGAAATGATCTTATGCACTGCTTGATTGGTATAAGTCATCCTACATGAAATTTGTCTGTTGATATTTTTTTTTGTGAGAAAAGAAAAAAAATATGGATCTTCATCTGCATACTGCTCTTCAAGTTTTTCAAAATTAATTGTCGTTGCATCAAGTCTTGGAGGTGTACCTGTTTTTAATCTTCCAATTTTAAAATAATATTTTTCTAATTGTTCACTTAAACCTGTTGAAGGTTTTTCATTAAATCTTCCTGCAGGTGTTTTTTCTTCACCAATGTGAATTAAACCATTTAAAAAAGTTCCAGTTGTAAGGATTACTTTAGATGATAGTACTTTTTTACCTTCTTGTGTAATAAAACCAATTATATTGTTTTTTACAAAAATAAACTCTATTACCGGATCAGAAAAAATCCTTAAATTACAGTAATTTACAAGTTTTTCTTGCATATATTTCTTATATAATGATCTATCACTTTGAGTTCTTGGCCCACGCACAGCTGGGCCTCTACTTCTATTCAATAAACGAAATTGTATTCCTGATTTGTCTGCAACTTCACCCATTACACCATCTAATGCATCTATCTCTCTAACAAGATGACCTTTACCTAATCCCCCTATTGCTGGGTTGCATGACATCTCACCAATAGTATCAAATTTATGTGTAAATAAGGCTGTATTTACTCCTAATCTAGCAGATGCTGCTGCTGCTTCGCAGCCAGCATGCCCACCGCCAATTACAACTACATCAAATGATAACTCATTTTTCATAGCTGTAATTTATTATTGATCTTAAAATTTACAAGGAAACACTTAAAAATGTCTAAAAACTAAGTATATTCTGTACTTATTTACCTATACAAAAATCGTTGAAAATACTACCTAATATCTCTTCAACATCTACTTTTCCAACAATCATACCTAAATGTCTGGTTGCCAATCTTAAA